>NZ_JBFYGN010000023.1:0-73950 GCF_041079535.1 Comamonas guangdongensis
TTCATGCTCATCTTGACGTTGGCGATGTCCACACCCGTGCCGTCCGACTTCACGCGGACCTTGACGTTGTAGTCCACCACGCGCTTGACAGGGACCAATACCTTCATTGCTGCGGCTCCTTAATGATTACTGCATTGACGTTTACGTAAACTGGATTCATTTTATGCGGCGCTGCAACACACTCCACACAATTCCGGGCATTCTTTCCGGAGATGTGCGGGCTCGCATTGCATCGACTGCACACAACAAAAAGAACGACCGTTCTATTTTATGCATGACTTTGCCGAAACACGAGGTCATTCACGAGTCAGACTAGGGTAAAACCTAGGTTCGAAAGTGAGCGAACGCCGCGCCTGCTCCCAGCCAGCCCACACGCTAACACTGTGGCTGACGGCTCTCGTCGTTCAAATGGACGGGCTCAGGACGACCACTGCGGCTTGCGCTTCTGCGCAAAGGCCTGGGCACCTTCCTGCGCATCCACATCCATCATATTGGTGGCCATGGTCTGGCCCGCCAGCTGATAGGCCGACTCCAGCCCCATCTCGCGCTGGCGGTAAACCAGTTCCTTGCCCATGCGGATTGCCATGCGCGGTTTGCTCACAATCGCCGCCACCAAAGTCTCGACTGCCGCGTCCAGCTGTTCTGCGGGCACGGCACGGTTGAGCAGGCCGTGGTGCAGAGCCGTCGCCGCATCGATGAATTCGCCGGTCAGCAGCATCTCCATGGACTGCTTGATGGGCATGTTGCGCACCAGGGGCACGCTGGGGGTGGCACAGAACAGGCCGTACTGGATGCCGCTGGTCGCAAAGCGCGCCTCGCTGGCGGCCACGGCCAGATCGCACTGCGCCACCAGCTGACAGCCCGCCGCCGTCGCAATCCCTTGCACTCTGGCAATGACGGGCACGGGCAGCTTCTGTATCGACAGCATCACGCGGCTGCACTGGGCAAACAGCTGCTGGTAATAGGCGAGCTCGGAGTTGGCCGCCATGTCCTTGAGATTGTGGCCCGCGCAAAAAGCCTTGCCTTCGGCGGCCAGCACCACCACGCGCGCCTGCTCGTCCCGGGCCACAGCGTCCAGAGCGCTTTGCAGGGCCGCGAGCATTTCCGCGCTCAGCGCATTGAAGCGCTGCGGATCGTTGAGCGTCAAACGCACTACGCCGCGCTCGTCCCGGTCCAGTTTCACCAACGAATCATTCACCGCCGCCTCCATTCATGAGAGCAAAGTCCGGCCCGCATCCATCTCCTGGGACTAGATATCGGCCAACACCCTGATATGCGCCTCCACACTGCGCGCCAGCGGCTCCATCACATAGCCGCCTTCAAGGCAGGAAACAATGCGCCCCTTGGCAAAGCGCCGCGCGATGTCCTTCACCCGCGCCGTGATCCAGGCAAAGTCGTTTTCCGTCATGCCCAGCTGGCCCATATCGTCCTCGCGATGCGCATCGAAGCCGGCGCTGATGAAGATCAGCTCGGGCTTGAAGGCTTCCAGGCGCGGGATCCACATCATCTCCACGATCTCGCGGATATCCATGCCCTTGGTGTAAGCGGGCACGGGGACGTTCACCATGTTCGGCGCGGGATCCTTGTCGCCGCTGAACGGGTAGAACGGATGCTGGAATATGCCGCACATGAGCACGCGCTCGTCGCCCGCCAGAATGTCTTCCGTGCCGTTGCCGTGATGCACATCAAAGTCGATCACCGCCACGCGCTTGAGCTGATGGCGCTCCAGCGCATACTTGACGCCGATGGCCACATTGTTGAAAAAACAAAAGCCCATGGCCTGGTTGCGCGTCGCGTGGTGACCCGGCGGGCGCACCGCGCAGAACGCATTCTCCAACTCGCCGGCCAGCACGGCATCGGTCGCGGCCAGCGCCGCCCCCGCGGAGCGCAGCGCCGCCTTGAAGGTGTAGCGATTGATCGAGGTATCGGTATCCAGCTGTCGATGCTCGGGCCCGCCCGCAGCCAGTTCCTGCACCAGCCTGTCGGTCAGCCCCTGCAGGGCCGCGATATGCATGGGGTCGTGGGCCAGTTCGATATCGGCTAGCGAAGCCTCGGGCACCTCGCAGCGCTCCAGCGCATCGCCGACCCCCGTGATCAGCAACCGGTCCTCGATCGCGTCCAGCCGTGCCGGGCATTCCGGGTGACCCGGCCCCATCTCATGCAACCAGCAATCCCGGTGGGAGAAATATCCTGTCTTGCCCACTGTCATGTCTCCGCTATCGCCTATTTAGGATATGTTCGCTCCATGCATGCACAGAACACCATTGATGCGCTTTTAAGTCAGCTTAACACGGTAATGGAAGGCAAACCGGATCAGGTCAGGGATGGAGTCGCCTGCCTGCTGGCCGGGGGACATCTGCTGATCGAGGACGTGCCCGGCGTCGGCAAAACCACGCTGGCCCATGCTCTGGCCCACAGCTTCGGTCTGCAGTTCTCGCGCGTGCAGTTCACGGCCGATCTCATGCCCAGCGACCTCACGGGCGTCTCCATCTACGACCGCGGCCGCGAGGCCTTTGTGTTCCACCCGGGCCCGGTGTTCGCCCAGGTGCTGCTGGCCGACGAAATCAACCGCGCCAGTCCCAAGACGCAGAGCGCACTGCTGGAAGCCATGGAAGAGCGCCAGGTCACGGCCGAAGGCCGCACACACAGCCTGCCCGCGCCGTTTTTCGTGATCGCCACCCAGAATCCGCTGGAGCAGCTGGGCACGTTCCCCCTGCCCGAAAGCCAGCTGGACCGCTTTCTGATGCGCATCAGCCTGGGCTACCCTTCGCGCGATGCCGAGCGCCGGCTGCTGGCCGGCAACGGCCGCCGCGCCGCCGCCGATGCGCTGCAGCCCGTCATCACCCAGGAGCAGCTGCAGCAGTTGCAGGCCGCGGCCCTGGCCGTGCACACCAGCGATGCGCTGCTGAACTATGTGCAGGACCTGATAGAGGCCACGCGCAGCGGCCAGTGGTTTGCGCAGGGCCTGTCGCCGCGCGCCGGCATTGCGCTGCTGCGCGCCGCCAAGGCCATAGCGCTGATGGAAGGGCGCGACTATGTGGCGCCCGACGACGTCCAGGCCATACTGCCCCAGGTGATGGCCCATAGGCTGGTCCCTGTGGGCCATGCGGGCCGCGGCGCCGTGGAGCAGGTGCGCGCCATGATGCAGTCCGTGCCGCTGTCCTGAGAGCCGCCGCGGTGCAGCCTGAACCTCACAGCATGAAGCGCGCCTTGGGCAAGGGCCAGAAGCCGGAATCGTCGCCGGCCGGCGGCGGATTTTCCCTGGCCGCCAGCATCCGCCGCTGGGCACTGTCGCGCCTGACGCCCGGCGACCGACTCGCTCTGACCCAGGGCAATGTCTACATCCTGCCCTCGCGCGCGGGCTGGGCCATGCTGGCCACGCTGACCGTGCTGCTGATTGCGGCCATCAACTACCAGCTCAATCTGGGCTATCTGCTGACCTTTCTGCTGGCCGGCAGCGCCGCCGCCAGCATGGTCGTCGGCCATGGCAATCTGCGCGGCCTGCAGCTGCATCTGCAGCCGTCCGCAGCGCAGGGCTGCTTTGCCCATGCGCCCTGCCCCATGCATATAGTCCTGCACAACAGCCGCCGCTCGCGGCGCTGGGGCATAGGCCTGGCCCTGAGCGCGGCCCGCAAAAGCCGCAGCGATGCCGAGCTCTGGACCTGGGTGGACGTGCCCGAACTCGGCAGCACCATCGTGGAGCTGAGCTTTGTGCCCGCGCAGCGCGGCCTGCATGCGCTGCCCGCGGTCTCCATACTCACGCGCTACCCGCTGGGCGCTTTCCGGGTCTGGGCCATGTGGCGCCCGGCCAGCAAGGTCTGGGTCTACCCGGCGCCGGAGCCCCAGGCGCCGCCGCTGCCCGCGGCCAGCGCCGAAGCCGGCGGTCACAGCAGCGCCCAGGTGCGCAACGGCGAGGAATTCGACGGCGTGCGCGCCTATCGCAGCGGCGATCCGCTCAAGCTTGTGGTCTGGAAGAAAGCCGCGCAATCCTTCGCGGCCGGCGGACATCAGCTGGTGAGCCGCGACCGCCCCCTGGCCCACCACCACCGGCTGTGGCTGGATGCGCGCAGCACCGGCCTGGCCGACCACGAAGCGCGGCTGGCGCGCCTCACGGCCTGGGTGCTGATGGCCGAGCAGCAGGGCCGCACCTGGGGCCTGCGCCTGCCCGGCGGTCAGGAAATCGCGCCCGGCAACGGCCCTCAGCACACCACACGCTGCCTCGAGGCGCTGGCGGCCTGCCCATGAAGAGACACAGCTCCTACCTTCCCCGCTACGGATGGCCGCTGTCCCCGACATTGACAAGGGAAGTTAGCCATTCCGGAGGGGGCCGGCGATGACGATTTCCTCAATGCCTGCAAATTCTGGCAGCCCCTGGCTGCAGCGGCTGGCCGCCCTGCCGCGCGATGCGCGCGACACCCTGTTCCTGCTGACCGTCAGCGCCTGGATTCTGCTGCCGCAGATCCAGCATCTGCCCTGGTGGGCCAGCGCCTTTGCGGCCGGCCTGCTGCTGTGGCGGGCCCGCCTGGCCTGGAGCGGCGCGGCCCTGCCCGGCCGCTGGGCTCTGGCTGCAGCGCTGGCGGTCGCGATCGGAGCGACCTGGGCCACGCACAAGACCATAGTCGGGCGCGATGCGGGCGTGACCCTGGTCGTCATGCTGCTGGCCCTGAAAACGCTGGAGCTGCGTGCGCAGCGCGACGCCATGGTGGTCTTTTTCCTGGGCTTCTTCGTGCTGCTCAGCAATTTCTTCTACTCCCAGTCCCTGCCCACGGCGCTGGCCATGGTGCTGGGGCTGATGGGCCTGCTCACGGCCCTGGTCAATGCGCATATGACGGCCGGCAGGCCGCCGCTGCTGCAGGCGCTGCGCACGGCCGCCTGGCTGGCGCTCTGGGGCGCCCCTGTCATGGTCGCGCTGTTTCTGTTTTTCCCGCGCATGGCGCCGCTCTGGGGCGTGCCGGCGGACGACCTAGCCGGGCGCTCGGGCCTGTCCGAGAACATGCGCGTGGGCGAAGTCGCATCCCTGGCCCTGGACGACAGCGTGGCGCTGCGCATACGCTTCGACACCCCGGGCCAGGCCGCACCCGAGGCATCGGCGCTGTACTTCCGCGGCCCCGTGCTCAGCCGGTTTGATGGCCGCAGCTGGCAGGCGGACGACATGGCCGATGCCATGGCCTCGCCCCAGCTGCGCGTGAGCGGCGAGCCTGTGCGCTACCAGATGCTGATCGAGCCCAGCAAGCGCCGCTGGCTGACGCTGCTCGATGCAGTCAGGGACGAACCGCAGATCCCGCCCGGAGCCTCCGTGGGCCGCACGCGCATGGCCTCCCAGCTGCAGTGGCTGACCCAGCGCCCCATCACCGACGTGCTGCGCGTGGAGGCGCAAAGCTATACCCAGTTCAGCCACGGCCCGCTGCGTTCCACGCCGGAGCTTCAGCGCTATCTGCAGCTGCCGCCGGGCAGCAACCCGCGTACCCAGGAGCTGGGCCGGCAGCTCCTGGCCCAGGCCGGGACCGATGCAGCAGGCACCGCGGCGCTGATTGCCGCCGCAATGCAGCGCCTGCGCAGCGGCGGCTACACCTACACGCTGGAACCCGGCGTGGTGGACGACATCCACACCGCCGACGACTTCTGGTTTGAAAGCAAGCAGGGCTTTTGCGAGCACATCGCCTCGGCCTTTGCGGTGCTGATGCGCGGCATGGGCGTGCCCACGCGCATCGTGACCGGCTACCAGGGCGGGGAGCGCAACAGCGTGGACGGCTACTGGACGGTGCGCAACAGCGATGCCCATGCCTGGACCGAGGTCTGGATCGCCGATCGAGGCTGGACCCGCGTGGACCCCACGGGCGCCGTCTCGCCCGGTCGCGTGGGCCAGTTCCAGCGGCTGAGCGCGCCGCGCGGCGCGATTGCCGCAGCCATGGTCACCATGGTCGACGCGAGCACGCTGCAGCAGCTGCGCGCCGTCTGGGAGGCCGTCAACAATCGCTGGAACCAGTGGGTGATCAATTACACGCAAAGCCGCCAGCTCAATCTGCTGCAAGGCCTAGGCTTCGAATCGCCGAGCTGGACCGATCTGCTGCGCCTGCTGGCCGCCAGCCTGAGCGCACTGGCGCTGCTGTGGCTGGCCTGGAGCCGCGCCACGCGTCCGCGCCTTGACGGCTGGAGCCAGCTCATGCACGAGGCGCGCCAGCGCCTGCAGCGGGCCGGCATAGAAAGCGGCCCCAGCGTCCCGGCGCGCGGCCTGGCGCAGGCGGTGCAGCATCGCTGGGAAGGCGCGGCGGCCCCGCTGGCCAAAAACCTGTCCGGCTGGCTGCTGGACATGGAGCGGCTACGCTATGCGGCGCCATCCAGTTCCGCCGCACCCGAACTCAAGCCTTTGCGCGAGCGCTGGCGCGCCCTCAAGCGCCAGCACTGGCCCCAGAACAACAAAGCCCAACCATGAACCAGAATCCCAACACCCCGCCACGCCGAGCGCACCTGTCCCGCCTGATCGCCTCCGCCCTGGGCCTGGCCCTGCTGACCACGGCGACGCTGGCCGCCCCGGCCAAGAAAAGCCCGAAAAAGGCCGAACCCGTTGCCGTGGCCTATGCAGGCCGGGATGACGCCATGCAGCTGGCCGCCGACATTGCCGCGCGCCGCGACCTGCCCGCAGACTGGGTGCGCGCGCAGATAGCCGAGGCCCGCAACCTGCCCGTCGTCTCGCGCCTGGTCGCGCCCGCCGGCAAGACCTTTGTGAAGAACTGGACGGTGTACCGCAGCCGCTTCATCGACCCCGTGCGCATACGCGCGGGCGTCCAGTTCTGGCAAGCCAACCGTGCCGCGCTGGAGCGTGCCGAACAGCAGTTTGGCGTGCCCGCCGAAATCATCGCTGGCATCATCGGCGTGGAAACCATTTACGGCCGGAATATGGGCAACTTCCGCGTGATGGATGCCCTGGCCACGCTGGCGCTGGACTTCCCGCCGTCCCATCCGCGTGCCCAGGCGCGCAGCGACTATTTCCGCGGCGAGCTCGAACAGGTGCTGATCACCTCCTACCGCCTCGGCAGCGATCCGTTCGCGCTGCGCGGCAGCTATGCGGGCGCCATGGGCCTGGGCCAGTTCATGCCGACCAGCTGGGACAAATACGCGATCGACTTCGATGGCGACGGCCGCATCGACCTGTTCAACAGCGCCGCCGATGCGATTGGCTCGGTCGCCAACTATTTCGTGGGCCATGGCTGGAAGCCGGGCCTGCCCACGGTCTTCCCCGTGGACATGCGCGCCGAAGGCGAGAACCTGGCCGCGCTGCTGGCACCCGACATCAAGCCCAGCTTCAGCGTGGCGCAGATGGCGGAGCGCGGCGTGCGCGTGCTGGGCGCCGAAGGTTACGAGCACCCGCTGGCCTTGATCGAACTCAAGAACGGCAGCTCGGGACCCACGGAATACATCGCGGGCACAGAGAACTTCTATGTGGTGACCCGCTACAACTGGTCGGCGTTCTATGCGCTGTCGGTCATCGAGCTGGGACGCGAGGTGCACGAGGCCTATCTGGCAGGCCAGCAGGCCTTGAGTGCAAAAAGCCGGTGAACGCGGCGCGGGCGCTTGCCCGGCAGGCGCTGCCGGCTAGCAAATTGGCAGGGCCTGCGCCAAGCGGGTTGAGCCCAGGTCCCTGAGGACAAGGTCCGTCGCGGGCCGGATTTGCGCCGGCCGCGAGCGATCAATAGCGCTTCATGCGGCACATGCTGGGCATCTCGGCCTTGGCCGCTGCGATCTCGCGCACGACCTTGAAGCCATAGCCCGAGCCTTCCACATCGAAGTCCACGCCGGGGCTGCCCTGCTTGCCCATCATGCCCACCACCAGAGACTGCTGGAACTGGTGGTCGGCCGCGCGCATGGCGCCCGAGCGGCCCGCCAGCTGCACCTGCGCATGCTCCATGGCGCGGGCCACGGCCACCGTGTCGGTGGACTCCGCTTTTTCCAGGCTCTGTGCCAGCGCCTCGATCATGAGCTGCATGCGCATATGCACATAGTCGTCCTGGGATCTGGGAAAGCGCTGGCGAAACGACTGGTAGAAGGCGCGGCTTTCGGGGGTCGGCACATTGGGCAACCAGTCGGCCACGGCCAGCACCTTGCCCACCCCGGCCTCGCCCAGGGCCGCCGGCGCGCCCAGCGCATTGCCGTAGAAGGTGTAGAAGCGCCCTTCATAGCCGGCCTCGCGCGCCGCCTTGACCAGCAGCATCAGGTCGTTGCCCCAGTTGCCGGTGATCACGGCCTGGGCGCCGCTTTGCTGGATCTTGGCCGCATAGGGCGCGAAGTCCTTGACGCGGCCCACGGGATGCAGCTCGTCGCCCACGATGCGCACATCGGGGCGCTGCAGCGCCAGCTGGCGCCGGGCCTCGCGCAGCACGGCCTGGCCAAAGCTGTAGTCCTGGCCGATCAGATAGGCACTGTGCACGGCCTTGTCTTCCTTGATGACCTCCATCAACGCGGCCATGCGCATATCGGCATGGGCATCGAAGCGGAAATGCCAGAAGCTGCAGCGCTCGTTGGTCAGCGCCGGATCCACGGCCGAGTAGTTCAGATACAGCACACGCCGCGCCGGGTCGCGGCTGTTGTGCTTGTCTATGGCATCCAGCAGCGCCGCTGCCGTAGCCGAGGAATTGCCCTGCATGATGATGCGCGCCCCATCGTCGATGGCCGCGCGCAGCGCCGACAGCGCCTCTTCGTTCTGGCCCTTGCTGTCATAGCGCACGATCGCCAGCTCGCGCCGGCCTTCGGGCAGTTGCACGCCGCCGCGCGCATTCACACGCTCCGTGGCCCAGAGCAGATTGCGAAACACGGCTTCGCCGGTGTTCGCGAACGGACCCGAAAGACTCTCCACCAGCGCCAGCTTGATGGGCGGCTGCGCCTGCCTGGAGGCAGCTGTTGCGGCGGCATGGATCGCGATCAACGGCGCGCATAGTAGTGGCAACGGCAGGTATTTCAAGACATCACGGCGCAATTTATTCATCAAAAAAAACCTCTTGAAATGCGCTTGCAACCACCTACCTATGAGTCAAGCGGCAACAACGCAAGCCGCGCAGTGTATAGGAGTTAACACAATGATTTTTGCCCCTGTGATGAGCCGCAATGCCTTTGTTTCCCCCCGTGCAGCCGACCTGGCGCTGCAGCGTTTTCTGCAAGAAACCCTGGGCGCATCCAGCCCCGTGCAGCAACAGGTTCAGGTCAGCCGGGACGACAAGTCCACCACGCTGAGCCTCGATGTTCCGGGCCTGGCTCGCGAGCAGCTCAAGATCTCGCTGGAAGGCGCTGTTATCAAGCTCGAAAGCGTGGAAGGCGCTCCGCGCCAGCTCAAGCGGGCCTGGGAACTGGACCATGAAATCGACGCTGCAGCCAGCAAGGCCAAACTGGAAAACGGCGTGCTGACCCTGACCCTGGCCAAGCTGGAGCCCCAGTCCAAGGCCGTGGCGCTGAGCATCGAATAAGCTTGCGCGTTGACCCGCCTGCCGCCGTCCTTTCTTCCATTTCCTCTTAGCTCGGCAGGCTGGAAAACAGAAAGCCCGCAATGTCTTGCATTGCGGGCTTTTCTTTGCACTCTGCGGCGGGGCATGCGATGAGCGCGCTCATCTCAAGGCCTCGCCCTTCCGGCCCGGCCTCAGGCTGTCTCCAGCTCGCGCAGCTGCTTGGCCGCCTTGACCATGTTCTGCAAGGCCGGAATCACCTCGGCCCACTGACGGGTCTTGAGTCCGCAGTCGGGATTGACCCAGAGGCGCTTGGCAGGAATGCGCTCGGCCGCCTTGCGCATGAGCTGGACGATGTGCTCCTGCGTCGGAATGTTCGGCGAGTGGATGTCGTAGACGCCGGGCCCGATCTCGTTGGGATAGTTGAAGCTGTCAAAGGCATCGAGCAGCTCCATGTCCGAACGCGAGGTTTCGATGGTGATCACGTCGGCATCCATGTCGGCGATTGAGGCGATGATGTCGTTGAACTCCGAATAGCACATATGGGTGTGGATCTGCGTCTCGTCGGCCACGCCGTTGGCCGCGATGCGGAAGGACTCCACGGCCCAGTGCAGATAGCCTTGCCACTGCGATCTGCGCAGCGGCAGTCCTTCGCGCAGCGCGGCTTCGTCGATCTGGATCACGCGCACGCCGGCCCTCTCCAGGTCCAGCACCTCCTCGCGGATGGCCAGAGCCAGCTGCCTGCACGAGGCCGAGCGCGACTGGTCGTCGCGCACAAAAGACCAGTTAAGCATCGTGACCGGGCCGGTCAGCATGCCCTTCATGGGCTTGGGCGTCAGCGACTGGGCGTAGGTGATCCACTCCACCGTCATCGCCTTTGTCCCATTGTTCTGGCGGCTGATGTCGCCGAACAGGATCGGCGGCTTCACGCAGCGCGAACCATAGGACTGCACCCAGCCGAACTGGCTGAATGCATAGCCGTCGAGCTGCTCGCCAAAGTACTCGACCATATCGTTGCGCTCGGCCTCGCCGTGCACCAGCACGTCCAGATCCAGGGCCTCCTGCTCGCGCACGCTGCGCTCGATTTCGGCGCGCATCGCCAGCCGGTAGGCCTCGGCGTCCAGCCAGCCGGCCTTGAATTCGCGGCGTGCGCGGCGGATTTCGGCGGTCTGCGGAAACGAGCCTATGGTCGTCGTGGGGTAGGCGGGCAGCTGCAGCTGCGCGGCCTGCCTGGCGGCGCGCTCCGCATAGCCGCTGTGGCGCCGGCCGAGCTGGGCCGTGATCTGCGCCACGGCGGCCTGGACGGCGGGGTTGTGCACACGCGGCGAGGCGCGGCGCGCGGCCAGGGCTCTGGCGTTGTCGGCAAGCTCGCTGCCGACGGCCGCACGCCCTGAGCGCAGAGCCTGGCCCAGCACGCGCAGCTCGTCCAGCTTTTGCAGCGCGAACGCCAGCCAGGATTTGAACTCGGCATCGAGCTTCTGTTCGCTGCCCAGGTCCACGGGCACGTGCAGCAGCGAGCAGCTGGGCGCCAGCCACAGGCGATCGCCGAGGCGCTCGGCCAGCGGCTCCACCCAGTCGAGCACCGCGCCCAGATCGGTCTTCCAGATATTGCGGCCGTTGATCACGCCCAGCGACAGCACCTTGTGCGCCGGCAGCAGGCCCAGCAGCTGCTGCACATCGTCATGGCCGTTGATCGCATCGATGTGCAGGCCCGCCACGGGCAGATTCGCGGCGAGATACTTGTTCTCCGCCAGCTGGCCAAAATAGGTGGCCAGCAGAATCTTGAGCCTGGCGCTCTTCAGGTGGTGGTAGGCGGCGTTGAACGCATGCTGCCAGTCGGCGTCGAGCTCGGTCACCAGAATCGGCTCGTCGATCTGCACCCATTCCACGCCATGCGCGGCGAGCAGCTCGAGCAGCTCGGCATAGACGGGCAGCAGGCGCTGCAGCAGGTCCAGCTTGTTCGATTCGTCCTTGGCCTTGCCTATGGACAGATAGGTGACGGGGCCGACGATCACGGGCTTGGCCCGTATCCCCTGGGCCCTGGCTTCGGCCAGTTGCTCCAGCAGGCGCGAGGCATCGAGCTTGAACTGCGTGGCCGCCGTGAACTCGGGCACGATGTAGTGGTAGTTGGTGTCGAACCACTTGGTCATCTCGCCGGCCGCCACACCGCCGCAGCACTGCGCGTGTTCCGCCCCCTGAGCCGAGCGGCCGCGCGCCACGCGGAAATAATTGTCCAGCACATCGCCGTGGAAGTCCTGCACGCGCTCGGGCAGATTGCCCAGGGTGAAGCTCATGTCCAGAACCTGGTCGTAGAAGGCAAAGTCGCCCACGGGCAGCAGGTCCAGCCCCTGCTGATCGGCCCAGTGCTTCTCGCGCAACTGCGCGCCCAGAGCACGTAGGGCATCGCGCGAGATTTCGCCCTTCCAGTAGGACTCGAGCGCGAACTTGAGCTCACGCTTGGCACCAATGCGCGGAAAGCCGAGATTGTGGATGGTGGTCATGGAATTCTTCTCCCTGTCAAAGCGATGAAGACGAATGCTAGTGACCCAAACCCATGACGTAAAATGGTCAATTCTCACATATCCATGAATTCCATTCATATATGCTGGAGCGCATCCATCTCGCCATCATTCAGGAAGTCGAAAAGCAGGGTTCGTTGACGGCCGCGGCCGATGTGCTGTGCGTCACGCAGTCGGCGCTGAGCCACAGCATGAAGAAGCTGGAAAACCAGCTGGGCACCGGGATCTGGCTGCGCGAAGGCCGCAGCCTGCGCCTGACCCAGGCGGGCCAGTATCTGCTGGCCGTCGCCAACCGCGTGCTACCCCAGCTCGACCTGGCCGAGACCCGGCTCAAGCAGTTTGCGCAGGGCGAGCGCGGCGCGCTGCGCATAGGCATGGAATGCCACCCCTGCTACCAATGGCTGCTGAAGATCGTCTCCCCCTATCTGTCGGCCTGGCCCGATGTGGAGGTGGACGTAAAGCAGAAATTCCAGTTCGGCGGCATAGGCGCGCTGTTTGGCTATGAGATCGACCTGCTGGTCACGCCGGACCCGCTCTACAAGCCCGGCCTGGAATTCGTTCCGGTGTTCGACTACGAGCAGGTGCTGGTGGTCTCCGCCAGCCATGCTCTGGCTGGGGCCGAGTATGTGGAGCCCAGACATCTGAGCCAGGAGGTACTGATCACCTACCCCGTGGCCACGGACCGGCTCGATATCTACAACCAGTTTCTGCTGCCCGCAGGCATTGCGCCGCGCCGCCACAAGACCATAGAAACCACCGACATCATGCTGCAGATGGTGGCCAGCGGCCGCGGCGTAGCGGCGCTGCCGCGCTGGCTGGCACTGGAGTACGCGAGCAAGATGGCCGTGCTGCCCGTACGCCTGGGCAAGAAGGGCATCGCCAAGCAGATCCATCTGGGCGCGCGCGAAAGCGATTTCGAGATCGACTATCTGCAGGCCTTCATCACGCTGGCGCAGCAGCCCGTGGCCGGGCCCGCATAAGCGCCGACGCAATTTGGCGTTTTGGCCTACAGCCGCCCTGGCTTGCCCAAGTTGGCGTTTCCTGCGCGCCCACCTAAACTGCGCTGGCATATCCGGCTGCGGTGCAGCTTTCAACCTCTAGAGGAAACAAGCATGGCCAAGATTCTGGTTCTCTACTACTCCATGTACGGTCATATCGAAACCATGGCCCAGGCCGTGGCCGAGGGGGCACGCGGCGTCAGCGGCGCCCAGGTCACCGTCAAGCGCGTGCCCGAGACCATGCCCGCCGATGTCTTCAAGAACGCGGGAGGCAAGGCCGACCAGGCCGCCGAAGTGGCCTCTCCCCAGGAGCTTGCCGACTACGACGCCATCATCGTGGGCACGCCCACCCGCTTCGGCAATATGACGGGCCAGATGCGCAACTTCTGGGACCAGACCGGCGGCCTCTGGGTCAAGGGCGCGCTGATAGGCAAGGTCGCCAGCGTCTTCACTTCCACCGGCACCACGGGCGGCCAGGAAATGACGGTGGTCACCACCTGGGCCACGCTGGCCCACCATGGCATGCTCATCGTGCCCATAGGCTATGCCATGCCCCAGCAGATGGAGCTGTCCAGCGTACGGGGCGGCCACATGCCTTATGGCGCATCCACGATTGCCGGTGCCGACGGCTCGCGCCAGCCCGTGGCCGACGAACTGGCCATCGCCAAGAACCAGGGTGCGACCGTCGCCAAGCTGGCGGTCAAGCTGGCCGGATAAACAGCGCCGGCACAGCGTTTCCACGCGACGCGAGCAGATGGCGGAGGCAGTCGCCCTCCGCAATCTCATGAATACCCGTAGCCTCTCAATTCTGTGCGCGCAGACATACCCGCATCGCCAAGAGACTAAGGCCGGTCTTCTCGGCAAATGCCTGTATGTCGCGGCTTCTAGTGCTCTGCCTGCTTTGCCGTTCGGCGGGTTTCCGAAGGGGATTGCCCGAAGGCTCTGCGATAGTCCTGGGCAAACTGACCCAGATGGCCAAAACGCCAATGCCGGGCGATCTCCGCAATCGAGCGCTGCTCATTCGCGGAGCGGAGATCGGCATAGACCCCCTCCAAACGCACCTGTTTCAGATACGCCATCGGCGTCAGCCCCTTGAATCGGGAGAAGCCTGCCTGAAGAGTGCGCACGCTCACATGCGCCACGTTGGCGATCTCCTCCAGCGAGATCAGTAGATTTGCGTTGGCATGGATATAGTCCGTCGCTCGGCGTACATGCTTAGGCGCCAAACCCGCATGCCGGTGCGCCATATAGATTGAATAGTTGTGCGGTATTGTTTCAAGCATCAACTGCATCACCGCATCTTGCAGACTGCGCAGCACTTCCTGTGCGCAATGGAACTGGCTTGCATCGTGCGGTATGCACATACGTGCGGCCTTGATGATCTCGCGAGCCACCCCCACCCCTTGTGCCTGATACGGCACATTGCTCTCGAACTGGATCCGCTGGGCAACGGGCCGTTCGAGTAGCTGGGCAAGACGGGAATGCATGAGCACCGCATCGATCAGCACAATTTCATAGCGCCCTTGCCGCCAGCGCCAGCGGGAAACCCGTGCTGCTTCCACCATGATGCAGGCAGGCGCCGCATGCTCTCGCCATTTGCGCCCCATCTCCAGCTCCAGCCCGCCTTCGTCGAGAATAGCCAGAATATAGCCATCAAACTTCCCAGGAGAGCGGAACTTGACGCCCGTGGCCGTCGACAGCCTATGGGTCACCAAGCCTCCCATGTAGTCGGTTTGAAGATCCAGCTGCAGCTCCCCACTGGGGCCGGGGTGCACCGAGGCCCCCGGAAAGCTCTCTTGCAGAAGGTTGCGAGCCTCCACCAGATCGTCCGTGACGATCGTTTCCGTGCGAATGGGGGAGTGCGTCATAAGGTCGCCTCTGCTGCCATTACACACTCGATCCTGCCGCAAACCAAGACATTGTGCAGCGCTAGACCACCACGTTTTTTGCGCATGGAGGCGGGTCCCAATGCAGCCCTGCCATTCATGAACACTCTCCGCAGTCCGCGCGATATCTGCCGGGACCGGACACTGCCGCGCTTGCGACTGGGTCGCCGTCCAGGCTCTTGGCCTGATGCATGGCACGGCCGGCAGCGTTGATCGGCCGTTCGGGAAATTGCCTGTCTTCAGGGTCGAACTGAGCGCTCCCGATACTCAGCCTGAGCAAACCTGTCTGTTCCGCAACCATGTTCTCCAGCTTGTACGCATGTTCGAATACCTTGTCCCTGGAGGATTCGACCTCTGCGAGCAGGCCGCCGATATAGGTGTCGAGCACGAGCGCCATGTCGAAATAGAGCAGCTTGTCCAACGCCTGCCGCGTTGCCTCCCGGTCCGGATGCCCTCCGAGATGCGTTTCCAGTGCATCCATCAGCAGGCTCTTGAACCGGTGCATCTCGCAGAGGTAATGCGTGGGCGATACCCCGAGGCGCCCGTGGGCCAGGCCAATGCGCAAACGGCTGTTGGCATAGCTCTCGTCATAGACGCCAGAGAACAGCGTGCTCATATAGTCCATCACGGCCGGGCGAAGCCGCTTGCGCACACCTTCATCCCTGATCAGCAATGCGGTCTCGCTCGCCACGCTTGGGTGGCCGAGGAAAGCGGCAGCGAGATCGTGCCGCTGCGTCTGCATGAAAGGGCGGCATGCGACGAGCAGCGCGGCATCTCGTTCGGAAAACCCCAGCAGGGACTTTCTTCTGGAGATCTCGAGGTCGTGGATATACATCTGCTCCAGCAGATGTTTCCGAGCCGGATTCACGGATCACCCCTCAGGAGCGGAAGACCGACACCGCAGACACCAGCTGCGTGGCCTGATATGCTAGGCTTTGGGCCGCAGCTGCGGACTGCTCGACCAAGGCGGCGTTCTGTTGGGTTGTATGGTCCAGCTGAGACACGCCGGACGTGACTTCGCCGACTCCACGCGACTGCTCCAGCGTTGCCTGGCTGATTTCTGCTATCAGGTCTGCGACGCGCTGTACCTGTGACACGGCCTCTGCGATCATGCGACCGGCCTCATCAGCCTCACTTCCGCCGCGCGTAATGCGATCCACACTGTCCTGAATCAGCGATCTGATTTCCCTGGCCGCCTGGGCCGAGCGCTGTGCCAGATTGCGGACCTCGCCCGCAACCACCGCGAACCCACGTCCCTGCTCACCCGCGCGCGCAGCCTCCACCGCGGCGTTCAAAGCCAGAATATTGGTCTGGAACGCCAGGCTGTCGATCAGGCCGGTGATATCGGCTATGCGTTTGCTGGCCTCGGTGATGGCCCCCATCGTGTCAACCACCCGCTTGACCGACACTCCGCTATCCCCTGCTGCACGGCATGCGGATGCTGCCCACTCCGATGCCTGCTGCGCAGCCTCGGCATTGTTCTTGACGCTGTGGTTCATCTGCTCCATGGCCGCGGCACTCTGCTCGACACTCGCGGCAGACTGCTCGGTGCGGGCGCTGAGATCGTCGTTGCCCTTGGCAATTTCCGTGCTGGCCGACTGCACCGTCAGAACCTGATGGCTCACATCGTCAATGATCCAGCGGAACATCAGCCCGACCTGGTTGATGGAGCGCGCCGCCATGCCGATTTCATCGACCCGGTTCATGTGCAGCATCTGCCCGGACTCTCCTGCCGCCACACGACGCGCATGCTCTGCCAGGTGCTCGATGGGCTTGACCACCTGCCGCTCTATCGCCCAGAGCGCCGCGATCGCCGCCAGCACGAGGGCTGCGGCAACCATGGCCGGAGAGCTGGAATAAGACATCATGCCGATGCCAAGCAGTCCGGCGGCTAGCACCGCCATGACTGGCAGCCGCAGGCGCCACCGAACCGGTAAAGAGCCCCAGCGCCCCAGCAGGCCCTTGCGCAGTTTCAGGCCCTTGAAGAGCGTGTGCCTGGCCTTTCCGAGCTGCAGGTCGGCGTAGAAAGCCTCCGCCGCCTTCACCTCCTCTCGAGTGGGTTTGGTGCGTACCGAAACATAGCCCAGGTGCCGGCCATTGCGAACAATGGGAGAGACATTGGCACGAACCCAATAATGATCGCCATCTTTGCGCCGGTTCTTTACCACGGCAGTCCAGGGCTCCCCGCCCTTGATGGTCCGCCACATATCGGCATAGGCTTCCTTGGGCATGTCGGGATGACGCACTATATTGTGCGGTTCGCCATAGAGCTCCGCTGCATCGAAACCACTGGCGGCAATGAATGCCGCATTTGCATACGCAATATGGCTTTGCAGATTGGTCGTCGACATCAGGGTCGCCCCGTCGGAAATCTCAAACTCGCGCTGGGTGATTGGCTGATTAATTCTCATTTTTGCGTTGGCTGAACCGAGTTTGGCATTGGCTACAAAGCAAGCGGATGCAACAAAGTGCATCTATTCCGGCCGAATGTAGGGCCCGGCCGCGGAAGTCCAAATCACCAAGCACTCAATATCAGCGCAACTTCGATAGTCGGCGCGTTTTTTTGAGATCACCGTACTCGCAAGACGAGTGCACTCTCCTGCTTTCGCGGAGCCAAGTCCGGCTCGGGCACTCAGCCCAGAAAGTCTGGGGCACAGGCTGCAACGTGGAAGCCATCGTCCGAGTCTCAGCAGACGGTCACTGAAACGTCTCCCAAACCGGCAAGTGACTTGATTTCTCGTTGGCTCGGCCACGCCATATCAACAATTGCATGGACTATCTCTTCCCGACGCGTTGATCACAGATCACACTGCCTACGGCAGCACCGAGTGCGGATTGCGCCACGGTGCAACCAGCTCAGAACCCGAGGCCAGCAGATCCTGATATCCGGAAAGGAGCGCACCATGAGCAACGATCGAGCAACACCCGAGACCAAGGGTGTAACAGTGCAATTGCTAGCATCGCTTGACCTCGGCCCCGAAATCGAAGTCATGGAGGGACGCCGGCTGCGCATGCGCATGGTGACCATCGAGCCGGGAGGCGTCTTCGGACCGATTCACGACCATAAAGACCGGCCCGGTACCGTCTACATCCTGCAAGGCAGGATCACCGACCATAGAGACGGCATCGCTACCGACTATGGGCCCGGAGTCGGCTGGCCCGAGGATAGGAACACCACGCACTGGCTGGAGAACCGCGGTGCGATACCTGCGGTCGAAATCTCGGTCGATATAGTCCGGCAGGAGTAGGCCGAGACTTTAGGCCTCGTGGCTGGCTTGTGCCAACGCAGCCTCTCTACCGGAAGTTCCTGCAATCCCGGGCCCAGCTCGGCGAAGAGTTTTTGCTGCGTCATGAAGTCTGCCCTGGACTGCGTAGCTGCGAATCTGCCGGCCATCAACAGTGCAACATTGGGAAACAAGAGCGACAGGGTGCAAGCTTTCTTGGCTGTGCCTGCCTACTTGAGCGCATCCAGCGGCCAGCGCGGCTTCACATCGAATGCATAGTCGCGACTCGCCTCTTGACGCCCGGCCTGCAGGCGCATGGCCGCGGCCATGGCGATCATGGCGCCGTTGTCGGTGCACAGATGCAGCTCAGGGTAGTGCACGCGAATCCTGCGCTTGGCGCAGGCGGCGTCTAGCTGCTCGCGCAGCAGCTTGTTGGCCCCCACGCCGCCGGCCACCACCACGCGCTTCATGCCGGTCTGCTCCAGCGCGGCCAGGGTTTTCTTGACCAGCACTTCGACGATCGCGGCCTGGGTACTGGCCGCGAGATCGGCCTTGCGCTCTTCCAGTTCGTCGCCCAGCTTCTTGGCCTGGGTCAGCACCGCGGTCTTGAGGCCCGCAAAGGAAAAGTCCAGATCACCCGAATGCAGCAACGGACGCGGCAGCTTGAAGGCCAGAGGATCTCCGCCTTCGGCCAGCTTGGAGAGCACGGGGCCGCCCGGATAGGGCAGACCCATGAGCTTGGCCGATTTGTCGAAAGCCTCGCCGGCCGCATCGTCTATGGTCTCGCCGAGGATGGCGTACTGCCCCACGCCATCCACGCGCATCAGCTGGGTGTGGCCGCCCGAGACCAGCAGGGCCACGAACGGAAATTCCGGCGGATCGGCGCTCAGGAACGGCGAGAGCAGATGGCCTTCGAGGTGGTGCACGCCGAGCACGGGCTTGTCCAGCGCCGCAGCCATGGCACAGGCCGCGCCGGAGCCCACGAGCAAGGCGCCCGCCAGGCCCGGGCCACGCGTGAAGGCCACCACATCGACGTCATCGAGCTGGACTCCGGCATCGGCCAGCACCTTCTCGGTCAGCGGCAGCACGCGGCGGATATGGTCGCGGCTGGCCAGCTCGGGCACTACGCCGCCATAGGCGCGGTGCATCTCGATCTGGCTGTGCAGCGCATGACTCAGCAAGGCGGGTACGCCCTGCCCGTCCGGTGTGCGCACCAGGGCCACGCCGGTTTCATCGCAAGAGGATTCGATTCCCAGGATCAGCAAACTCATGGCCGCAAGTGTAGAACCTGCAGCCCGCAAACGCAGAAATAGCGGGCATTGGCCCTGCCCGCCTTTCGTCTACTTGGCGCCCTTCATCTACTATCGTATCGATAGCTGCTGGCGCTCAGCCTATCTGCCTGGTACCGGAAATATAGTGTTCCAGCTGCTGAATCGTGAACTGCTGCTCCGAAATGATTTCCTTGACGATGTCGCCGATCGAGATCAGGCCCAGCAGCTGGCGCTGCGCATTGACCACCGGCAGGTGGCGGATGCGGTTGCTGGTCATCAGCGACATGCACTCCTCGCTGGTCTGGTGCGGCAGCACGCAGTGCACCTTGCGCGTCATGACCTCGCTGACCTCGGTGTTGGCCGAGCTGCGGCCCTGCAGGGCTATCTTGCGCGCGTAGTCGCGCTCGGTCACGATGCCCGCAATCGCGCCGTCTTCCAGCACCATCAGCGCGCCTATGCTTTTGTCGGCCATGAGCTGCAGCGCAGCCAGCATGGTGTCGGAGGGGGCAACGCTGTGAATGGCGCTAGTGCCTTTGGCGCGCAGGATATCGGCTACGGTCGTCATCAGGTCCTCCTTTCGGGATCGGCAAATCATGCACCACTGCATGATGGCTGAAACCAGTGTGAGTAGCTGGCTGCCTTGCGGCAATCAGGCGATGCCCGCATGCAGATGTGGGAAAGGCAGCCGAAGCTGCCTTGATGCTGTCATCAAATGACAATCAGCGTCGTCCGCCGAGCAGGCTGCCGCCGAGCTTGAGCAGGTCGCCCATGTCCAGCTTGCCGTCGCCGTTCTGGTCCAGCAGGCTGCCCAGAATTCCGCCCGCCGCTCCTCCTTGGGCCTGAATCTGGCTGTGCTCCTGGCCCAGCGCATTGCCCAGATCGCCGGCCTCCATGCCCTGGGTCTGCACGCGCTTGGCCAGAAAAGACATGACGAGGGGAGCCAGCATGGCCATCAGCTGGCCCGCATTGGACCCCAGGCCCGTGGCCTGGCCCAGCTGGGACTCGGCCTGCTGCTGGTTGCCGCCGAAGATATGGCCGAGTATGGAGCCGCCATCCACCTGAGAGGCATTGGCGCCACCTGCCGCAGCTGCGCCGCCCAGCACCGAGCTCAGGATGCCACCCAGGCCGCCGCCGCCCGCTCCGCCGAGCAAGCCACCCAGCAGCCCCCCCAGATCCAGGGCGCCGCTGCTACTGCTATGGTCGCGCTGCAGCGCGCCGAGCAGGTCTGCGGCTCCTTGCGGCTGCGCGGCGTTCTGGCCCAGCGCGCCAAACAGCATGGGCAGGGCCACGCCCACGGCCTGCTCGGCCTGAGCGGAATCGATGCCCAATTGCTGCGCCAGCCCTTGCATGGGTTCGCCCTGCAGCTGGCCCATCAGTTCGTCGGTCATAGATGCGTTGCCGGTCATGTCGGATGCTCCTCAAAAACAGCGCACATGGTACGCGCGCTCCGTGTCCCGAAATGTGATCAATGTTCATCCACAGCACAAGTCCCTCTCGTGCTATAGACCATTGTGCGGGGCGGCCGTGGAGGTTCATGAAGTCTCTCTTTTTCTAATGGACGGGGCTCGCGGCAGAGTCCTGCCGTTGTCAAGCCGATGACAGCGGCATCCGCCGCAGCAACGGGGACGCTGTGTAGGATCCCGGCGCCTCAGATCGCGCCGGCCGCACTCATTCGAGGCGGATGTTCTTTTGCGTGATCAGCTTGCCGTAGATGCGTGCATCGTTTTCGATGCGCCTGGCCAGCGAGGCGGCACTGGTATCGTCAATGCGCCAGCCCTGAGCCAGCAGCTTGCTGCGAATGTCGGGAGCATGAAGAATCTTCTCCAGGGCCGCGGCCAGCTTGGCGCGATGCTCGGCAGGCATGGAGGCCGGTGCCATGACCGCATTCCAGACTTCGATGTCCACATTGCCGGCACCGATCTCGGGCATGGCCGGTACGCCGGGCGCCAGGGGGCTGCGCTTGCTGGAACTCACGGCCAGAGCAGCCAGCTTGCCGGACTGGACCAGGGGCATGACGGTGGAGGCCGGCAGCAAGGCCATCTGCACCTGATCGCCCATCAAGGCGTTGACCACAGCCGGGCCGCCGTTATAGGGCACATGCTGCAGATTCAGGCCCATGGCTTCCTTGATCAGCTCCACGCCCAGGTGACCGCCGGATCCCGTTCCCACCGAACCGTAGTTGCCCTGAGCTCCCGTCTTGAGCGCCTTGAAATAAGCCTCGGCATTCGCGGCCATGGACTTGGGAGCCACCAGCACCAGAGGCGCCGAGCCGATCATGGCCAGCGGCGCGAGGTCCTTGACCGGGTCGTAGGGCAGCTTGCTGTAGAGGAACTTGGAGCTGGTCAGCGGGCCGTTGCCGATCACGCCTATGGTATGGCCGTCGCTGGCCTTGGCCACGGCGTCGGCGCCGATATTGCCGCTGGCGCCCCCCTTGTTCTCAACCACCACGGGCTGCCCCAGGGCCTTGGTCAGGGGCTCGGCCAGCAAACGGGCCTGCACGTCGGGCGAGGAGCCGCTGGCATAGCCGACGATCAGACGTATGGGACGGGTGGGCCAGTCGGCCTTGCCCTGGGCCTGAGCCGACAGGGGCAGACAGGCGGCGGCGCACAGCAGCAGGGCAGCCCGGCGCACGGGCATGGTTTTTTTTGTCATCTTTATGTCTCCAGAATCTCGGATCAACAATCGGCGTATCCAGCCATCAGTTCCATCAATGGCGGCAGGCGTCCGCTGGCGGGCAGGGCAAGCTGCGAACGGTATACCCGGGTTTGCAGGGCAAACGCCTGCTGCGTCGGCTTTTCGAGGTGATGCGCCTGCATTCGGTCGGCCCACCATTGGGCACCCTGGGCGCATGTCGGTCCGTCCAGATGCTCGGCCAGCATGACCACCGTGACTTCCCCTTGAGCCTGCTCGGCAATGCGCTCCCCGCCAACGGGGTAGTACAAAGAGCGTTCGACGGGCGCCGCGCCCGCGGTGACACGCAGCAGCAGCCGCTGTTGCACCGCCTGGCCCGCCCAGCGGGCTGCCTGTGCGGCCCAGGCCTGCACGTCGGTGGTGACGGCCTTGAGCGTCGTCAGCGCCGCACCGCAGGACACTCCTGCCTGCACCTGCAGCCTGCAGGGCCTGCGCATAAAGGCACTCAGGCGCGGCCTCATGCGCGCCGACCAGGGGGTGGGATTGGCGATCACATCCGCATACTCGGCAGAGTCCAGGGCCGCCAGCGACTCCAGGCCGTAAAGCGTGAAGTACCCGGATGCGCCGACATAGCGGTAGCCGTAGACAAAGCCAGGCAGGCCCACGCGCTCGGGAACATGCTCGAAGGCATGCCAAGCCTCGTATTCTGCGCGAGCCTCGGGGCGGTCGATATCGTTCCACAAGGCCAGAAAAGCGGCGCTCATGATGCCCGCCCCGCCCGGGGTTGAATCAGCACCTTGCTCGCCAGGCGCGCGCGCGCCAGATCAAACCCCTGCCGGGCCTGCTCCAGCGGCACACGGTGGGTGATCATGAGGCGCAGCTGATCCTGATGGGTTTGCATGAATTCAACGACCTCCAGCCAGCAACGCTCGGGCGTGCGATAGGAGCCACGCAGCTGCTGGTGACGTCGCACCAGGGCCGTCAGGTCCAGCGCCACAGGGGCTGAATGAATGCTGGCAATCACCAGAACACCATGGGTCTTGAGCGCACGCAGGGCCGGTGCCAGCACGGCCGCCGCCCCCGTGGCTTCGATCACCACATCAAAGAGAGCATCTTGCGTATACGCGGCAAGGGCTTCGTCGATGTCCTGCCCCTCGAAGTCCAGCAAATCCTCGAACCCCATGGAGCGCAAAACCTCGAGCCGCGCGGCATCGCCATGACCGGCAACCACCACCTGGGAGGCGCCCGCGGCACGGGCAAACAGTGCAATGCCCTGACCGATATTGCCGGGACCCAGGATCAGCACCCGATCGCCGGGCTGCACATTGCCCGTGCGCACGGCCTCGAAACTCACCGACAGAGGCTCGGCCAATGCGGCAACCTCGGGGTCCACGCCATGCGGAATCGGCACGCAATTGCGCAGGGGTACGGCCACATACTCGGCAAAGCCGCCATGGCGCATGACGCCGATACCGCGGCGCGTGGTGCAGGCATCGAAGTCGCCCGCGCTGCAGCTGGAGCAGCGGCCGCAGGTAACAGAAGGCCGCACTGCCACCAACTGCCCCAGAGGCAGATGCTCGGCACCCTCGCCTCTGGCCACGATCTCGCCGCTGAACTCATGGCCCACGGTCACCGGCAGCGCAGCCTCAAGGAAGTGATAGCTCGCCGTCCAGGCATCGATATGCAGATCCGTGCCGCAGACTCCCGTGGAATGGACCCGCAGCAGCACCTCGCCTGCGGCAGGTGACGGCATTTCGACCTCGCGGAGGTTCAGTCCCTTGGCGGACACGGTTTTTTGCAAGGCTTGCATGAGACAGGCAATGCATGCCTGGACATGCATCTCAAAACGAACAAGACCGGCAGTGTTGCCTTGCTTAATTCATATATCCAACACCGAATTGATATAAAAATCATACTTTTAGAATATGGATAAATTCAGCCATGGAACTAAGACATCTGCGCTACTTCGTGGCGGTGGCCGAGCAGGGCAACGTCAGCCGAGCGGCCCGCAAGCTATTCATCGCCCAGCCGCCGCTGTCTCAGCAGCTCAAGCAACTCGAGGACGAAGTCGGCACACAGCTCTTCATCCGCCTGCCGCGCGGTATGCAGCTCACCGCCGCGGGCGAGTCGCTACTGGAAGATGCGCGCGCCATATTGGCGCGCGCCGAGCAGGCACCGCTGCGGGCACGCGAGCGCGAACGCAGCAGCCAGACCGTGCTGCGCCTGGGGCTGGTGCCCTCGACCATGCAGTCGCTGCTACCCGGTTTGCTGCAGGCCGTGGCACAGGCCGGCTGGGAGGTGCAGATCGAGGCCCGCGAAATGATTTCCTCCCAGCAACAGCGGGCCTTGCGTCAGGGGGAACTGGAACTCGGCTTTGCCCGCCCCGGCCACAAGGAAGCCGACGAACTGGAAATAGCCGGCATCGATGATCCCTATTGCCTGGCCGTTCCGGCCTCACACCCGCTGGCCGGAGGCAGCGGAATGCTGGATCTGCAGGCTGCCGTGCATCAGCCCTTTGTCGGCTTCACGCGCTATCAGGACACCGACTACTTTGACCGCACGGTCGCGCTGTGCGCCGAGGCCGGCTTCACGCCGCTGATACGCCACGAGGCCGGTCAGCTGGTGAATGTTCTGGCACTCGTGGCCTGCGGTTTGGGCGTGGCCATAGTGCCGGCATCGTTCGCGATGTTCTACCAGGAGCAGATCGTGTTCCGCCCTCTTCAGGCTTCGCGTCAAGTCAGCCGCCTGGCCGTCCTGGCCTCTGCCGAGGCCCTGAGGAACAACCGCATGCTGGGCCTTGTCGCTGAGCTTGCGCAATCCCAGCTGCAAGCCCTGGCAGCGCGGCTGACGCAGCAAGGTAGAACGGCAGGCGGACCGCAGCCGGTTTGATTTATATAACCAAATCGTCTGACAACCGATGGTTTTTATGGCGACAATTGCGTGAATCATGAGCATCAGCCACTACATCAAGGAAATCGGTCGCGGCAGCAAGGGCGCGCGCTCTCTGACGCGGGCCCAGGCCTGTGAGCTGATGGGGCTGTTGCTCGACGGCCGGGTCAGCGATCTGGAGCTGGGCGGCTTTTGCATCGCCATGCGCTTCAAGGGCGAAAGCGCCGACGAGCTCGCGGGCTTTCTCGACGCCACGCTGCAGCGCCTGCCAGCCTGGCCACAGGACGGTTCGGCCGGGCCCGTGGTCGTCATCCCCAGCTACAACGGGGCCCGCAAACTGGCCAATCTCACGCCGCTGCTCGCGGGCCTGCTGGCCCGCCAGGGCCTGGCCGTGCTGGTGCATGGCTGCGATACCGAAAGCCGACGCGTAGGCACACAAGCTGTATGGCAGGAGCTGGGCTGGAAGGTCATAGAGCGCCCCATGGCTCTGGAGCCCGGCGACATGGCCTGGATGCGGACCCGCCATCTGCTTGCGCCGCTGGAGCGGCTGCTGCAGCTGCGCCGCCAGATGGGACTGCGCAACCCGGCCCACAGCCTGGTCAAACTGCTGGACCCCATGCAGGGACCGGATCTGCGGCGCTGCGGCCTGGTGCTGGCCAGCTACACCCATCCGGCCTATGCCGAGTCCATGGCCCAGACCCTGGCTTTGCGCGGCACCAGCGCCCTGCTGCTGCGCGGCAGCGAGGGCGAGGCCGTGGCCCCGCCCCACAGGGAACCCGCCAGCATGGGCTTGATTGCGGGCCGGATCTGCTTCGAGCGCTCCGCCGTCCACAGCAGCCAGCTGGCCGACGACGGCGACAATACTGCGCCCGAACAGGACCTGGACGCCGCACAGACGGCCCGGCTGATTGAAGACATGCTGGCCGGCCGGCGTCCCGTACCCGCGCCGATTGTCGCGCAGATCCAGCAGATACTGGCCCTGCATGCGGCCATGCAAAACCCCGGCGCGCAGACTCACGCAGATCTGCAAGCGCTGCACCGCAACCCCGATTGAAGAGCACTCCCATGTCCGCCCTTTCCACGAATTCCCGCCCTCAGGGCAGTTGCACCCTGGTCGGCGCCGGGCCCGGCGATCCGGAGCTGCTCACCCTCAAGGCCGCCAAGGCCATCGCGGCCGCCAGCGTGCTGTTTGTGGACGACCTGGTCAGCGATGCCATCGTCGCCCATGCGGCGCCCACGGCACGCGTCGTCTATGTGGGCAAGCGCGGCGGCTGCAAGAGCACGCCCCAGGCCTTTATCGAAAAGCTGATGATCGCCGCCGTGCATGAGGGCGAGCAGGTGGTGCGCCTCAAGGGCGGCGACCCCTTCATCTTCGGTCGCGGAGGCGAGGAGGTCGAGCATCTGCGCGAAGCCGGCATCGAGGTGAGCGTGGTCAACGGCATCACCTCGGGCCTGGCCGGCCTGAGCAGCCTGGGCGCGCCTCTGACCCACCGCGACCGCGCCCATGGCGTGATCTTCATGACCGGCCATGCCAAGCCCGGCGACAGCGGCCCCGACTGGCGCCAGATCGCCACGACCGCCCATGCGGCCAAGCTGACCCTGGTGATCTATATGGGCGTCAGCGGCGTGCAGCGCATCAGCGACGAGCTGCTCGCCGGCCTGCCCGGCAGCACGCCCGTGGCCGTGATCCAGCACGCCAGCCTGCCCCAGCAGCGCCATGCGCTGACCTGCCTCCAGGACCTGCCGCAGTGCATTGCCGAGCAAAAGCTGGGCAGCCCCAGCATCATCGTGGTCGGCGACGTGGTGCGCGGCATTGCCGCCTGGCAGACGCAGCAGGGGCAGCGCATCGCGGCCTGAGCCTGCAAAAAACAAGGCCGCAGATGCGGCCTTGTTTCTTCTAGGGCGAGCCGTTCTATGGGCTTCAGGCAGTGGGCGCGATATTGGCGCTGGTCGTGACGCGGATCTGAGCAAAGCGCTCGGCCATGTCCTTGCGCAGCTGTTTGCGGATCAGGGCCGCCTGCCAGCGGCGCTTTTCATCCTCGGTCTGCGGCTGCAGCAGGGGCACGGGCACGGGCTTCTTGTTGTCATCCACGGCCACCATGGTGAAAAAGCAGCTGTTCACATGGCGCACCACCTGGCTGCGGATGTCCTCGGCCACCACCTTGATGCCGATTTCCATCGACGACTTGCCCGTGTAGTTCACGCTGGCCAGGAAGGTCACCAGCTCGCCCACATGGATGGGCTGCAGAAACATCACCTGGTCCACGCTCAGCGTCACCACATAACGGCCCGCGTAGCGGCTGGCGCAGGCATAGGCGACCTGGTCCAGCTGCTTCAAGATGGCGCCGCCGTGCACATTGCCGGAGAAATTGGCCATGTCGGGCGACATGAGCACGGTCATGCTGAGCTGATGCGATGGGATATTCATGGCCGCGATTCTAGAAATTTGCGGCTCTGGGCGAAAATAAGCGCTCTTTTGTCCCCCACGGGGACCCGTATTCAGCGCCGACGCCTGCACGCCGGCCGATTTTTCTGCTGCTCTCCTGCCGTGAATTCCTCCATGTTTGACGCCATCATCATCGGCGCCGGTGCTGCCGGCCTGTTCTGCGCCGCCCAGGCGGGCCAGCGCGGGCTCAAGGTGCTGCTCATCGACCATGCGGCCAAGGTGGCGGAGAAGATCCGCATCTCGGGCGGCGGCCGCTGCAACTTCACCAACCGCGATCTGGACGTGCGCGCGCCGCACAAGCATTTCGTGGGGCAGAACCCGCAGTTCTGCCGCTCGGCGCTGTCGCGCTTCACGCCCGCCGATTTCATCGCGCTGATGGACAAGCACGGCATTGCCCACCATGAAAAGCACAAGGGCCAGCTGTTTGCCGACCGCTCGGCCGAGGACATCATCGCCATGCTGCTGGCCGAATGCGCCGACGGCGGCGTCCAGCACTGGCAGCCCTGCCAGGTCAAAAGCATAGACGTATCCCCCTCCGGCTCCGACGGCGGCGAGAGCTATCAGATCGAGACCGAGCGCGGCAGGGTTCAGACCCCGAACCTGGTGATCGCCAGCGGCGGCCTGAGCATTCCCAAGATAGGCGCCAGCGACTTCGGCTATCGTCTGGCCCAGCAGTTCCGGCTGCCACTGGTGGAGCGCACGCCGGGCCTGGTGCCGCTGACCTTCGATGGCGCCTCCTGGCAGCCCTATGCGGAACTGGCCGGCCTGGCCCTGCCCGTAGAGATCAGCACCGGCAGCAAGAAAGAGCGCGTGAGCTTTCACGAGGACCTGCTGTTCACCCACCGCGGCCTCTCGGGCCCGGCCGTGCTGCAGATTTCCAGCTACTGGAAGCCCGGCACGCCGCTGCAGATCAATCTGCTGCCCGGCGTGGACATGGCCCAGGTGCTGAGCGAAGCCAAGCTGCATTCGCGCAAGCTGGTCGCAAACGAACTGGCCGCGCATCTGCCCGCGCGCCTGGCCGATGCCTGGGTGGCGCGGATGCCGGAGCTGCAGCGGCCCATCAACGAGGCCGGCGACAAGGCCCTGCTGCGGCTGGCCGAGCGGCTCATGCGCTGGGAAATCACGCCCACGGGCACCGAGGGCTATAAAAAGGCCGAGGTCACGCTGGGCGGCGTGGACACCAAGGTCTTGTCCCAGCAGAGCATGGAGTGCAAGACCCAGCCCGGCCTGTTCTTCATCGGCGAGGTGGTGGACATCACGGGCTGGCTGGGCGGCTACAACTTCCAGTGGGCCTGGGCCAGCGCCCATGCCTGCGCCCAGGCCATGGCCGAAAAGCAGTCAAACCTGCCTTAAGTGACCGCAAACAAGGCGATATCCGCCCTGAAAAAAGGATGGCTGGGCCAGCCTTTTTCGTGCCTGTCACCTGAAGCCGCCTCTGAAATCAGGCAGAGAACTCCTGGCCTTCATAGTGCTCCGGCACTTTGAGCTGCCCCGAGGCGATGGCGGCTGACGCCCTGGCCACGCGCTCGCGCACACCGGCCGCCACGCCCTGGCCCAGGGTCAGACGCACGGCAGCCGGGTCACTCAGACCGATCCTGCGAATACCCGGGCCGGGCGTGCCGCGCTCTTGCATGTCCTTGACGGCCAGAAACGCGCCAATGCCCACATCGGCCCAGGCGGATGCGACAAACACCTGCGGGTCCACCGTGGTCCAGTCGATCACATTGCCGATCTGGCGCGCGCCCGTCTCGCGGCAGGCCTGGGTCACGCCATCGCGGCCGGAGTTGAGCATGGTGAAGATCACATCGGCACCGGCGGCCATCTGGGCCCTGGCAATGCGGTGCGACAAGGCGTTGTCGTCCTGGTCGCCCGAGAAATTCGTCAGCAGCTTGACCCTGGCATCGGTATCGCGCACGCCGGCCGCATAGGCCGCACGCCCCTTGAGCCCCGGCGGCACGCGGATGCCCGACATATGGCCGACCACGCCGGTCTGGGTGGTCAGCGCCGCCAGCACACCGGCCAGATAGGCCGACTCCTCCTGCAGCACGTCGTAGCTGCAAAGATTCGCGCCCTGCACGGCTCCCTGAGTCACGACAAACTGGATCCGGGGAAAGCGCGCCGCGACCTCGGCCGCGGCCTGATTGTTCTGCCCGCCATGGGCAATCACCAGTTGCGCGCCCTGCTCGGCCAGTTGCGTGAGAGCCGGCTCCAGCAACTCCTTCCTGGGTGCCATGCCGTCGAGAAAACGGGTCTGCACGCCCAGCTCCTGGCGCGCTTTTTCCAGACCGCGCCAGCCGGCCTCCATAAAGCCCTTGTCGCTGCGCGAGCCCGCAAACAGACCGCCCACCACCAAGGGGCTGGCGGGCGCAGCAGCCCCGGAAATTCCGGCCCTGCCGGCACAAGCCGTGAGTGCCAGCAAGCTGGGTACGGCGACGGCCGAAGCCATCCATTGACGACGCGAAACAAATGACCGATGCACAGAACTGGACAAGATGGAAGCTCCTTGAACACAGAAAAACCGCCCCGCGCACTGGCACGAGGCCACCTGTTTCTTGACTTCGATCATGAAACAAGGCCTTCAAACTGTATGCAATTTCCGTGCACACAATCCTCCCCAAAAACCCCAGAGCCGCCTTCTGACGGCATGGCGTTTGGGCAGCACCGCCCTCTTGCATTTCGCCCCCCGGCCCGCCGGCCGACCTGACCCGCATTGCGAGCCCACAGTCCCAGAATACGGCGCACAATAGCGGCGCATGAATGCGGCGCCTCCTTGAGCGCCTGGCTGGTAGCGACAAGGCCGCGCCACTTTGGCCAGCCTCGGATCGCATCACGATCTGATTTAGCCGCGCCGCAACTCTTGGTCTATAATGCTCGACTTTGCTGGCATTACTCCGTCGGCCATACTAGTTACAAAGTGGCGGGGAAACCGCTGTTCATGGCTCTCAGGCCCGATCTTCCCGAGAACCCGCTGTCAGCACAGATATATCTGGAAATTAAATGACTACCATTCGCGTCAAAGAAAACGAGCCCTATGAAGTTGCCCTGCGCCGCTTCAAGCGCACCATCGAAAAGCTGGGTCTGCTGACCGATCTGCGTGCTCGCGAGTTCTACGAAAAGCCCACAGCCGAGCGCAAGCGCAAGAAGGCTGCTGCCGTGAAGCGCCACTACAAGCGCGTTCGCAGCATGCAACTGCCCAAGAAGCTGTACTAATTCGTTAGGACAGACGGCCGTCAAACGCCGCAAACCCGCGCTCGGGACGCCAGGCGCGGGTTTTTTGTTTTCTGGCCACTGCGATACGCAGTGACCTCTCACTGAAGGAGAGAGCTATGAGCTTGAAAGCCCAGATTACCGAAGACATGAAGACTGCCATGCGTGCCAAGGACAGTGCACGCCTGGGCACCATCCGCCTGCTGCAGGCCGCGATGAAGCAAAAGGAAGTGGATGAGCGCGTGGAGCTCGACGACGCGGCCGTGATTGCCATCGTCGACAAGCTGATCAAGCAGCGCAAGGACTCCATCGCCGCCTTTGAGAGCGCCAACCGCCAGGATCTGGCCGATGTGGAAAAAGCCGAAGTCGAAGTGCTCAAGGTCTACCTGCCCGAGCGCATGAGCGAGGCCGAGATCACCGCCGCCGTGCAGGCCATCGTGGCCGAAGTCGGCGCCAGCGGCCCCGGCGACATGGGCAAGGTCATGGGCGCGGTCAAGTCCCAGCTGGCCGGAAAGGCCGACATGGGCCTGGTCTCCGCGGCCGTCAAGGCCGCGCTGAGCAAGTAAGCGGCCCGCACCGTGCATTCCCGTCAAGGCGCCTGCGGGCGCCTTTTTCATGGCCATGAATTTTGATAGCCCGTAGCGCGCGATGGTTCATGGTTTCAGATGGATATAAACCCGAAACCAAGCATGAACGGGCGCTAGCAGCTATCAAGATAGTGTCTGCAGCTTCTCCAGGCCCTGGCGCGCAAAATGCGCCTGCAGAAATTCCACGGCCACGCGCACCTTGGCCGAGCGCCCCAGGCGGCCCGGATACACGGCCCAGACATTGGCCTCCTGCGTCCAGGCCGGCAGCAGCTGCACCAGGCGCCCCGCGTCCAGATCGGCCTGCACGTCCCAGATCGAGCGCAGCACGATGCCATGGCCGTCCAGCGCCCATTGCGCGGCCATCTCGCCGTTGTTGGCCGACAGCGGGCCCGTCACCTTGAGCGTGCGCTCCTCGGCACCCGCGCGCAGCTTCCAGACGCCGAACGGGTGGTCGCGCTCCTTGATGACCAGGCAGTCGTGCGCGGACAGCTCGGCGATGCTGCGCGGCAGGCCCTTGCGCGCCAGATAGGCGGGCGCCGCGCACAGCACGCGATGGTTGGCGGCCAGCTGGCGCGCGATCAGATGCGGCGCGATCTCGTCGCCCACGCGCACGTCCAGGTCTATGCCCTCGGCCGCCACGTCCACTAGGCGGTCGAACACCTCCAGCCGCACCTGCAGGCCCGGGTGCTGCGCCACCAGCCGCGACATGGCCGGCGCCACCACATTGCGGCCGAAGCCGAAGCTGCTGCTCACGCGCAGCAGGCCCCGCACCTCGCTCTGTGCCGTGCTCACTTCCTGCACCAGATGGTCGATGTCGTCGAGTATGCGCTGCGCCCAGTGAAACACGCGCTCGCCGTCCTCGGTCACCGTCACGCGCCGCGTCGTGCGGTGCAGCAGCTTCACGCCCAGCTCCTCTTCCAGCAGGCGCAGACGCTTGCTCACATAGGCGGGCGAGGCGCCCAGCTCCTGCGCGGCCGCGGCAAAGCTGGCGCGGCGCACCACGCAGAGAAACACGCGCAAATCCTCGGGCAGCAGGTTTTTAAACACGATATGTAAACAATCAGACCACAACCATGGGATTGTCTTCAATTCCTCATGGTTTGAAAATGCGGCCCAGCAAGATCAACGACGCAAACCATCCATGTCCACCATCTACAGAATCGGGGTTCTCGCCGGCGACGGCATCGGCAAGGAAGTCATGCCCGAGGGCCTGCGCGCGCTGCAGGCCGCGGCCAAACGCTTCGAGCTGCAGCTCGAATTCCACCATTTCGAATGGGCCAGCTGCGACTACTACACCGTGCACGGCAAGATGATGCCCGACGACTGGAAGCAGCAGCTCTCGGGCATGGACGCCCTGTTCTTCGGCGCCGTGGGCTGGCCGGCCACCGTGCCCGACCATGTGTCGCTGTGGGGCTCGCTGCTCAAGTTCCGCCGCGAGTTCGACCAGTACATCAATCTGCGCCCCGTGCGCCTGTTCGAGGGCGTGCCCTGCCCGCTGGCCGGCCGCAAGCCCGGCGACATCGACTACTACGTGGTGCGCGAGAACACCGAGGGCGAGTACACCTCGCTGGGCGGCATCATGTACGAGGGCACGGACCGCGAGATCGTGATCCAGGAATCGGTCTACTCGCGCAAGGGCGCCGAGCGCCTGCTCAAGTTCGCCTTCGACCTGGCCCAGAGCCGCGAGCGCAAGCATGTGACCCTGGCCACCAAGAGCAACGGCATCGCCATCAGCATGCCCTGGTGGGACAAGCGCGCCGAGGACGTGGCCCAGGCCTACCCCGAGGTCACGCTGGACAAGCAGCACATCGACATCCTGACCGCGCGCTTCGTGCTGCAGCCGGACCGCTTCGACGTGGTGGCCGCGACCAACCTCTTCGGCGACATTCTCAGCGACCTGGGCCCGGCCACCACGGGCACCATAGGCCTGGCGCCCTCGGCCAACCTCAATCCCGACCGGCTCTTCCCCAGCCTGTTCGAGCCCGTGCACGGTTCGGCGCCCGATATCTTCGGCAAGAACATCGCCAACCCCATCGCCATGATCTGGTCGGGTGCGCTGATGCTGGACTTCCTGACCCAGGGCCAGGGCGCGGGGCGCGCCGCGCACGACGCCATCGTGGCCGCCATCGAAGAAGTCATCAAGAACGGCCCGCGCACGCCGGATCTGGGCGGCAAGGCCAACACCACCCAGGTGGGCGAGGCGGTTGCGGCGCTGATTGCCCAGGGCTGATAGAAGAATCGCTTCTGTTTTGATAACTTCCAGCGACCGATTGGCAAGCGCTGGCGGCTTGACTTAAATCCCGGCCAGATACGGCGCGATGTTGCGCATGGCGTTATCCACATAGGCCTCTTTTTCGCCCACGGGCGCCACGTAATGCAGTGCGGAGGCCGCGGCCTCCAGGCCTTCCAGGCGCACCAGCAGCCAGCCTGCGATATAGGCCGACGCCAGGCATCCGCCCGCCGTCGCCACGTTGCCCTGGGCGTGGAAAGGCTGGTTCAGCACCTGTACACCGGCCTCCTGCACCCAGGGTTTGGTCGTCAGGTCCGTACAGGCCGGCACCTTGCCCAGCAGGCCCAGCCTGGCCAACACCAAGGTGCCGGAGCATTGCGCAGCGATCAGCTGGCGCGACGGATCCAGCGCCAACCTGGTCATCAGCAGCTCATCGGCCACCACCTCACGGGTACGCAGCCCGCTGCCCACGATGACGGCGTCGGCCTTGCAAGCCTCCTCCAGCAAGGATTGCGCGCGCACCGTGACGCCGTTCATCGAGGTGACCTCGGGCCCAGGGCAGCACAGGCTCACGCGCCAATCGGGCCGTCTGATGCGGTTCAGAATGCCCAGGGCGATGAGGGAGTCAAGCTCGTTGAAGCCGTCGAAAGTCAGAATGGCGATGTGCATGGTGGGCCGGCCGCCGGGCGACCGTCAAGCTGAAGAACAGCGCTCATCCTAGGCAGGGCATTCAATACAATCAAAAAATTGTCATGAATACATCTTTGCCGTGAACCCGACCCTGTACCGGATGCTGGTGGATACGCTGGCCGCGCAGATCCGCGGCGGCCAGCTGCCGCCTGGCACCCGCCTGCCCACGCACCGCCAACTGGCCCGGCAGCATGGCGTGGCACTGAGCACGGCGAGCCGCGTCTATGCGGAGCTGGAAGCCCTGGGCCTGGCGCGCGGCGAGGTGGGCCGGGGCACTTTCGTGCGCGAGACGGCCGTGCCGCCAGAGCTGGCCGTAGACCAGCAGGCAGTAACGGCCGGCATGGTGGACCTGAACTTCAACTACCCGGCCCTGCCGCAGCAGGCCCGCTTGCTGAGCCAGGGCCTGCGGTGGCTCGCCGCCGGCGGCGATCTGGAGGCGCTGCTGCGCTATGCCCCGCATGGCGGTCGGCCGCATGAGCGCGCCTGCGTGGCCCGGCACCTGGCGTCGCGCGGACTGGCCATGGATCCGGCCCAGGTACTGATCGTGGATGGCGCCCAGCACGGCCTCGCCGTGGCAGGCATGGCCTTGCTGCAGCCGGGCGACCTGGTGGCGGTGGATGCACTGACCTATCCGGGCTTCAAGGTACTGGCCGATCTGCTGCGCCTGGAACTGGCACCGCTGCCGGCCGCGGATCAAGGCTTCGATCTGGAGGCCTTGCAACGCCTATGCACGCGCCGCCGCGTGCGCGCCGTCTACACCATGCCCACGCTGCACAACCCTCTGGGCTGGGTGGGCAGCGCCGACTGGCGGCAGGGGCTGGCGGCCGTCGTGCGCCGGCATGGACTGATCGCCATCGAGGATGCTGCCTATGCGTTTCTGGCCGACAGCCCACCCGCGCCCTTGGCCGCGGCAGCGCCGGAATCCACGCTCTACGTCTCAGGCCTCTCCAAGAGCGTTGCCACCGGACTGCGCTTCGGCTTCGTCGCCGCTCCGACGCCCTGGGTGCCTTTGCTCGAGCGCGCCATCCGCAGCACCACCTGGAACACCCCCGGCCTGGTGACCGCGCTGGCCTGCGCGTGGCTGGAGGACGGCACGGTGCAGCGCCTGGAAGCGGAGAAACGGCGCGACGCCGCGCAGCGCCAGGCCATCGCGCGCGAGGCGCTGGCCGGCCTGGACTGCATCAGCCATCCGAGTTCCTATTTCGCGTGGCTGCCGCTACCCGCCGAGGTGCGCGCCGGCAGCGTGGCGGCCGAGTTGCTGCGCCAAGGCATTTCCGTTTCGACGGCAGAGCCTTTCGCCGCTTCGCGGCAGGTGCCGCATGCGATCCGCCTGGCTCTGGGATCCGTGCCGCCAGACCGGCTGCGCACGGCCTTGCTGGCCGTCAGGCATGTGGTACAGGATCAGACGGACCGATAAGGTCAGCGACCGATAAAACGGCCGCCGGGCCAGCACCGCATGCCGGCCTTCGGTGTTCAGCCTCTCCACCGCTATACGCTGCTGTAGCGCAGCGTCAGCGCCGCCACCAGCGGCGGCAGCGCAAAACACCACATGCCCAGGGTCACATAGGCCAGGGCCGCCAACGCGCAGCCCACGGCAAAGCTCACAATGGCGGGCAGCATCTTGCGCAGCCTCCCCATGGCCGCGCTGCGCTCATCGCCGCCCAGGCCCTTGAGCAGATCGGCCAGATCGATCATCACCTGGGTGGTATTGCCCGTCATCAGCGTCGAGGGCGGGAGCTGGGGCAGGTGCATACGCTGCATGGCGTTCTGCACGGCCATGGCGCAGACCATCAGCATGCCGGCCGCAAACGCGGGCGCCATGTCACCGTCTTCGAACGGCCCCCAAACCTGCATCAGCGCCGCAGCCAGCGCCAGCAGCAGCACCTGGGCCACGACAAGGCTGAACATGGGCGCTTTCTGCCGCGCCACCAGCGCATTGCTGGCCAGGCGGGTCAGCAGCACGGCCACGCAGAACACGGGCAAGGCCAGCAGCTTGGAGAGCGCGCCCGCGCTGCCATGGATCAGCGCCGCGCCCAGAGTGACAAAGTTGCCCGTCACATGTGCGGTGAACAGACCGCCCAGCGCCAGAAAGCCCGCCGTATCCACATAGCCGGCATTGAAGCCCAGCAGATGGCTCAGAGGGGCGGGAATGCTGCGGGCATCGGACATGGCGTCTCCAGGGAAGATGGGCGCTCAACACGGCTTGAGGCCTGCAGCGCCGGAGTATTCGCTTGGCGCGAGCCGCGCAGATACCTGGGCGCGGCCATCGCCATGAGCATCAAGAAACCGGCCGGCATCAGATGAACTGCCGGCGAAAGGACAGCCCGGCCAGGTACAGCACGGCCAGCACAAAAGGCAGCACGCTCCAGAAGCCGATGTGCATATAGAGCACCGCCCCCAGGAAAGCGCCCGCGACAAAGCCAACGATGATGCTGCCGCTCTTGAAGACCGCCTGCCGGTTTGCGCTGCCCGGCTGGCGCACGTAGTTTGACAGGTCGATGCCGAACTGCGTGGTGTTGCCCGTCATCATGGTGCTGGGGCTGATGTGCTTGATCAGCGTCTTGCTGGCCGTGTTGCGTATGGCCAGAGCCACCAGACCCAGGCCACCGGTCAGGGCAAGCGTGCCGGCGCCAGGATCGCGGAACGGCTCCAGCCACAGGCCGGCCAGCATGAATCCCGTGAGAAACAAGGCCTCGGCCACAAACAGCCAGCCCAAAGTCACATGGGATTGGCGGCAATGGTCGACCCAGGTCTTGGTGACCATGACCGTGGCGATGAACAGCGGAATCGCGCCGAGCTTGATCCACAGGCCCGCGCCACCCCTGACGAAAGCCGCGCCGGCCAGCACCAGGTTGCCCGTCACATGGGCCGTGAAAAAGCCCAGCAGCGCGATAAAGCCTATGGTGTCTATGGCGCCGCCCACGATGGTGAGCAGCACCGGCGCGCGGCACTGCGCCCAGAGCCCCGGGGTCTGCTCCGCATTCCCTGCAGCCGTCATACAGCCTCCTTTTCCCGCAAGTCCAGCCAGGCCACGAGCAGGAAGCCGCCGGCCAGGCCCAGGTGTTCAAAAAACGAATTGGCCGCCATAAAGCGCTGCTGGCCCGCGGGCAGCTCCCAGAAGCGCAGCGCCAGCAGCGTGGCCAGCAGGGTGAAGCCGGCCAGGGCCAGTGCGCCCAGCCAGCGCAGCCGCCCGGAGAGGATCAGCGCCGAGGCCCCGAGCTCCAGCACTATCACCAGCACCGCAAACACGGGGGCCGGAGCCAGGCCGAAATGCTGCATCTCGCCGATGGCGCCGGAGAAGTCGGCAAGTTTGACCAGCCCACCCTGCAGATAGGCCGCGCACAGGCCCAGATAGGCGACAAAGCGCATGGCGGCGCTGCCGAAGACGGGGCGCGCCAGACCAGCCAGACGCGCCGAAAAACCGGATACGGAAGTATTCATGGCACATCTCCAATCAAGCGCCCCATCCAAGACCACTATGCCAAAAACTGGCACCAACCAAGCCAGAGATGCCGAGCAAGAGCCGCCTCGCGGCGGGGCCGCCCAGGCGATGGCATCGTCCCCCTCCCGCGCAGCGAGAGAGGGCGACGTGCAACGGGGAAGCCGCGCAGCGGCTCAGGGGGAGCTTCAATGTCAAGCCATCCAGCAGGAGCAGCCCAGCGCGCCGAAAAAGCTCTTGGGATCGGAGGCCGGCACGTTCGACGCCCAGGCATCGGCATGGCTGTGACCGTGCATGCCGCAGCTCGTGCCGCAGCCGCAGGCCGCGGCCATGCTGCGATAGCGGGCCGGGTTGAGCGAGTTCTTGCCCGCACCGTCCGGCTCGCCCCAGGCCGCATAGCCGCCGAACAAGCGCGTGGGCGACCAATCGGGCATGGCGGGCGGCAGCGGGTTGTCGTCATGCTGGGCAAACTCGCCTTCGCCGTAGACCACACGGCCACCGACCACCGTGAGGTGCGAGCTCAGGAACGAGATCTCGTCCTCGGGCACCTTGAAGAAGTCCTTGCTCGGCACAATGAAGTCGGCGAGCTGGCCTACCGAAATCCGGCCCCTCTGACCTTCCTCGTTGCTGAACCAGGCCACGTTTTCCGTCCACATGCGCAAGGCAGTCTCGCGATCTAGCAGGTTGCGCTGCGGGTACATCTGCGTGCCGCCCACGGTCTTGCCGGTGATTATCCACGACAGCGACACCCAGGGGTTGTAGGAAGCGACGCGCGTGGCGTCGGTGCCGGCCGAGACCTTGACGCCTTTTTCCAGAATGCGCTTGACGGGCGGCGTGGCTTCCGCCGCACGGGCGCCGTAGCGCTCGATGAAGTACTCGCCCTGGTAGGCCATGCGGTGCTGCACGGCAATGCCGCCGCCCAGCGCCGCGATGCGGTCTATGGACTTGTCGGAGATGGTCTCGGCATGGTCGAAGAACCAGTTGATTCCCGTCAGCGGCGTGTCGCGGTTGACCTTCTCGAACACATCAAGCGCACGCGAGATGGTCTCGTCATAGGTCGCATGCAGGCGCCAGGGCCACTTGTTCTGCACCAGCACCCGCACCACTTCTTCGAGCTCGCTTTCCATCTGCGGCGGCATGTCCGGGCGCTCCACGCGGAAGTCCTCGAAGTCGGCGGCCGAATACACCAGCATCTCACCCGCGCCGTTGTGGCGGAAGTAATCGTCGCCCTGCTTGTACTTGACCGATCGGGTCCAGTTCAGGAAGTCTTCCTTCTCCTGCTTGGGCTTTTGCGTGAACAGGTTGTAGGCCAGGCGCACGGTGATCTGGTTGGCGTCGGCCAGCTTCTGGATCACCTCGTAGTCTTCGGGATAGTTCTGGAAGCCGCCGCCCGCATCGATCACGCCGGTCACGCCCAGGCGGTTGAGCTCGCGCATGAAATGGCGCGTGGAGTTGATCTGGTAATCCAGCGGCAGCTTGGGGCCCTTGGCCAGGGTCGCATAGAGGATGGTGGCATTGGGCTTGGCCAGCAGCAGACCGGTAGGGTTGCCGCCTGCATCGCGCACGATCTCGCCTCCCGGGGGCGCTTGCGTGTCCTTGGTATAGCCCACGGCACGCAGCGCGGCGGCGTTGAGCAGCGCACGGTCGTACAGATGCAGCAGGAACACCGGCGTATCGGGCGCGATGGCGTTGATTTCTGCCAGCGTGGGCAGGCGCTTTTCAACGAACTGGTGCTCGGTGAAGCCCCCCACCACGCGCACCCACTGCGGCGCAGGGGTAATGGCTACCTGGCGCTTGAGCATGTCCAGCGCATCGGCCAGCGAGCGCACCCCGTCCCAGCGCAGCTCCATGTTGTAGTTCAGGCCGCCACGCACCACATGGGTGTGGTTGTCGAACAGGCCGGGCAGCACGCTTTTGCGCTGGAGGTCGATGCGCCGGGTCCTGTCGCCCGCCAGCGCCATGACTTCCTGGTCATCACCGACGGCGACAAAGCGGCCGGCCTTGACGGCCACGGCACTGGCCACGGGTTTGCTGCGGTCCAGCGTGGTGATCTGGCCGTTGAAAAAAATGATGTCGGGGTGGGGATCGGACATGGCAGATGCTCCTTGGTGATCGGCTGCGGAGGCGTTGCGCCCCAATAAGCTACCCAGCGCCAGCGTCGTCGCGGCGCCCAGGATGTCTCGACGGGATGTCATGCGTTTTCTCTCTTGGAATATGGATGCCCGTCGTATGGATGGGACTGTGGTTCTGGGTGATACGCGGTGGTAACGCGGGTCGGCGCAACGCCATCAGGCCCGCTTGTCTTCGGCCGGTTTGTCCGCTAGCTGCCGGCCAGGCAATTGGCCAAGCACCGAGGCCGTAGCCCGGGTCTCGCTGCAAGCGGTGCTAAAGGCGCTGCCGCCGAGCAACTGCTTGCTCACGGGAATGACCTGCTCGCCCACCAGAATGCCCAGCAGGCCTACCAAGGCCACCAGCGGCGGTGCCGGCGAGCGCACGCTCAGCAGGCTGTAGATGATGCCGACCAGCAGGCCGGCGCCGAGTGATAGTGCATAGAGTTTCATGGTTGGCCCCGCGGGTCTGGAGATGGGTGGCACCCGTGGCCCGGCGACATCTGCCGCGCAGGCCACGGGACGGAGTGGCCTGCGCTTACTTGGCGGGATTGGGGCCGATGCGCTGGCCGTGCTGCACGCGCTCGGGAGCCTTGTGCACCATGGTGTAGGCATAGTCCACGCCCATGCCGTAGGCCCCCGAGTGCTCGCGCACGATGTTCATCACCGCGTCGTAAGTGCTCTTGCGTGCCCAGTCGCGCTGCCACTCCAGCAGCACCTGTTGCCAGGTCACGGGCACCACGCCGGCCTGCACCATGCGGTCCATGGCGTAGTTGTGCGCGTCCAGCGAGGTGCCGCCCGAGGCGTCGGCCACCATATAGATCTCGTAGTCGGTGTCATGCATGCACGACAGCGCAAAGCCCAGATTGCAGACCTCGGTCCACAGGCCCGACACCACGATCTTCTTGCGGCCCTGGGCTGCATGGACGGCCAGCGCATCGCGCACATTCTGGTCGTCCCAGGAGTTCATCGAGGAGCGCTCAAGGAGCTTGTTCTCGGGAAACACGCCCAGCAGTTCCGGATAGGTGTGGCCCGAGAAGCCCTCGGTTTCCACCGTGGTGATGGTGGTCGGGATGTTGAAGGCCTTGGCCGCCTTGGCCAGACCCACGACGTTGTTCTTCAGCACCTGGCGGTCGATGGACTGCACGCCGAAGGCCATCTGCGGCTGCTGGTCGATGAAGATGATCTGGCTGTTCTGGGGGGTCAGGACTTCGGTGTACTGGCGATTGGACATGGCTGTCTCCTTGGTGGTGGGTGGAAAAAGTGAAAGCAAGTTGTGGCTCAATGCACTGCAGCGGCATCGACCAGCACGACCTCGGTGTCGGCGCTGGCCGTGACGCGAATGCTCTTTTCATCGTGTACGGCGGCGCCGTCGCGAGCGCTCAGGCGCACGCCGTTGACCTCGGCACTGCCCGCGGCCAGCACCAGATAGCCATAACGGTCGCCTTGGGCAAACTGGTACTCGGCGCTCTCGCCGGCCTTGAGCGTGGCGCCCAGCACGCGGGCATCGGCGCGGATCGGCAGGGCGTCTTCGTCGCTGTCGTCGCCGCTGGCCAGGGTCACGAAATGACCTGCACGGTCATGTTTGGGAAAGGGTTTGGTGCCCCAGGCCGGCAACTCGCCATGGCGGCTGGGCAGGAGCCAGATCTGGAAGATGCGCGTGACTTCGGGCTCGAGGTTGTATTCGGAATGGCGGATGCCCGTGCCCGCGCTCATGACCTGCACGTCGCCGGCCACAGTGCGCCCCTGGTTGCCCAGGTTGTCACGGTGGGTGATGGCGCCTTCGCGCACATAGGTGATGATTTCCATGTCGGCATGCGGATGGGGGGGAAAGCCCGAGCCCGGCGCAATGCTGTCGTCGTTCCACACCCGCAACGCTCCCCAGTGCACACGCTCGGGGTCGTGGTATTCGGCAAAGGAAAAATGGTGCTTGGCGTCAAGCCAGCCATGGTGGGCTGCTCCCAGGCTTTCCAGGGGACGGCGTTCGATCATGGTCTTCTCCTGTGGGCTCGTTGATGACAATGGCGCCAGTCTAGAAACCGGGAATCATGCTGAGAAGACAAAAAATGGAATTCCATTCTTTCCATTTCTGACATGCGCCTAGATGCCCGCCTGCTGGCATATTGCGAGCTGTCCTACCCCATCAGTTCCACAACGAACATGAACAAACTGCCAGACCTGGAAGCGTGGGCGATCTTTGCCAAGATCGCGGAAACCGGCTCGTTCGCACGCGCTGCGGCCGAGTTCTCGCTGTCCCAAGCCACGGTGTCCAAGGCCGTCTCGCGGCTGGAGGCGCGCATGAAGACCGTGCTGTTCCACCGCACTTCGCGGCGCATCTCGCTGACCGCCAACGGCCACGCGGCACTGGAGCGCGCCGCGCGCATACTGCGCGAGGGCCAGGCCGTGGAGGCCGAGGTGACCGAGCAATCCAGCAGCCTGCGCGGCGTGATACGCCTGTCCGCCCCCATGTCCTTCGGCATTGCGCGGCTGGCGCCGGCATTGCCCGGCTTTCTGCAGGCCCACCCCGATGTGGAGCTGGACGTGCAGTTCAACGACAAGCAGGTGGACCTGGTGACCGACCGCTTCGATCTGGCACTGCGCCTGGCCAACCTCGAAGACTCCAGCCTGCTGGCGCGCCAGCTATGCCGGGTGCAGATTGTGCTCGTGGGCTCGCCGGCCTATTTCGAGCGGCACGGACGGCCGCGGCACCCGCGCGATCTGGCCCACCACAAGGCACTGCAATACAGCTATCAGAGCAGCGGCACCCACTGGCGCTTCAGGCATGCGCAGCATGGCGAGTTCACCCAGTCCATGGCCGTGCAGATGCAGGCCAACAATGCCGAGGCACTGACGCCCGCGCTGCTGGCCGGCCTGGGCGTGGCGCTGCAGCCGACCTTTCTGGTCTGGCAGCAGCTGCAGACGGGGGTGCTGGAAGCGGTGATGGAGGACTGGCAGGTCGAGCCCATAGCACTGCACATACTGACCCCGCCGGGCCGCAACCGCCCCGCGCGCGTACAGGCCCTGATCGCGCATCTGGCCAGCTCCTTCGCCAACGAACCCTGGGCCGGTGTCGCGGAGCTGGTGAAGTCTCTCTGAGCCGGATTAGCGGCCGTGCCTGGGCCGGCGCACGGCCCTGAGCTTGCCGCTGGCCCCACCGCCGCAAAAGAAGCGCTCGCCGCCATCGGACTCCAGCCCCGACACGCCAGCGCCCTCGGGCATCTCCAGCCGCTCCAGCACCGCCCCGCTGTCCGGGTCTACGCGCCGCAGCTCGCTCTGGTCCTCTTCCCAGGTGCCGTGCCACAGCTCGCCATCCACCCAGGTGACACCGGTGACGAAACGGTTCGAATCAATCGTGCGCAGCACCGCCCCGGTCTCGGGGTCAATCTGGTGAATCTTGCGCTGCCGGTACTGCCCCACCCACAGCGAGCCCTCGGCCCAGGCCAGGCCCGAGTCGCCGCCGCCTCCGGGCGCCGGTATCGTGGCCAGCACGCGGCTGGTGGCCGGGTCTATCTTCTGGATGCGGCTCTCGGCAATCTGGAACAGATGCCGGCCGTCGAAGGCCGTGCCCGCATGGCCTTGAACATCGATGCTGCGCACGATCCGGCCGCTTTCGGGATCCATGGCCTGCACCTGGTCCCCGGTGGCAAACCAGACCCGGCTGCCGTCGTAGGACACCCCATGCACATGCGTGATGCCGGGAAAGGGCCCGTACTCGCGGATGACTTCTGCGGTAGCTGCTTTCATGCGGAACTCCTGAGTGATGTGGTCAGCCCATGCTAGTCACCCGGCAGCGCAGCAGGGAGTAACAAAGTCGTCGCGAATCCCGCCACGGGCCGGCTCATCCAGCGGCGCGCCCGCCCCTGGCCCAGGGGCTGCACCAGGCCGTCGGCCGCCAGCGCATCCAAAGCCCTTTGCACGCTGCGCTGACTGGCATCCAGCGCCAGGGCCAGGGCCGAACTGGCCCAGGCCTCGCCATCGGACAGCAGAGCCAGCACCGCCCCATGCGCGCTCTCCACGGGCCGCTCCAGCACGGCCACGGGCCCGTGGTGAGGTACCAGCGCAAAGCCTTGCGAGGTGGCGCGCACCTCGGCCAGCGGCCGCAGCAGCCGCCGCAGCCGCCCCAGCTCGACGCGCAGGCGCGCACGGTAGGACTCGTCGGCCTGCCGGGCTCGGAACACCCGCGCGGCCAGCGCATCGCGCGACACATCGGCCGGCCAGGCCTCGCCCAGCACTCGCGCGAGCGCAAACAGCACCGGCCGGCCCGCCAGCGAAACCACCACCGCGCCCTCTCGCAGCGCATGGCGGCAGGCATCGACCACCAGCGAGCCCGATGCGAACAAGGCCTCGACCTCGTCCAGCGCCAGCAAGCGCTCGGCCTGTTCTTTCTGCAGCAGCCGTGCCGCGGGCGCGTGCAGGGCGTCCACCGCACGCTCCACCTCGGCCGCCAGTGCCGCAATGCCCGCGCTGTCTGCGGCCTGGGCCGCAAATCCCAGCGCCGCGCGCGCGGCCTGGGTATCGAGCCGCCGCATGGCGATGCCGGCCACGGCCAGTTCGTGGACCGCTCTCAGGGCCGGCGGCAGCAGCCCCGGCTGCAGCCCATCGAGCAGGCGTGCGGCTTCACCCAGGCGCCCCACCAGCAGGCAGTGGCGGATCTCGAGATAGCGTGCATGGGCGGCATTCACCTGGTCGCCATGTACTTCGAGCGTGGCGCGTGCCGCGTCCAGCCTGCGGGCCGGCCAGGCCAGGTCGCGCAGGGCCAGTGCAATCTCGGCCTCGGCCACCACGCAACGGGCGCGAGCCACGGCCTCCCGGGCGCCGAAGGCTTGCGCCGCGCTGCGTACCAGAGCCTTGGCCCGTACCAGATCGCCCAGCTGCGCCATGGCAATGCCGCGCAACGCGAGCGCGGGCGCGTCGCTGCGCAACGCCACCCGGTTCAGCGCGCCAAAAGGGTCACCGGCAGCCAGCGCGCGGGCCGCAGCCGTGATCAAGGAGTCCATGCCAATCCCATCACATCAGTCGCTCCGAACATGACACGCAGGGAATTTATTTTGATAGCTGCAAGCACTTGCTGGACAGGCGCTTACAGCTGATTTCATTCAAAGCTAGACTGCTTCCACCAACTTGTCCCAGGCGGACAAGGCCTCTGCCGAATACATCAGGGCCGGACCTCCACCCATATAGACGGCAATGCTCAGCATTTCCTCCAGCTCCAGCCGTGTGGCGCCGAGCCTGTGCAGGGCCTTGGTGTGAAAACCGATACAGCCCGAGCACTTCTGCGTCACGCCGATGGCCAGAGCAATCAGCTCTTTGTGTTTGGCACTGATGGCCCCTTCAGCCATCGACGCCTGGGCCAGTTGCGCAAATCCCTTCATCACCTCGCTCTGTGACTTGCGAAACGGCGACAGCGCGGAGTTGATATTGCGAATCAGATGATCATGTTCAAACGTACTCATGATGGTTTCTCTCAACACTCAATGTGCAGGCCTTGCATCGCACACAGGCCTGGCGAGCTTATTTGCCTTCCTTGACAGGACAACTGCTGATGCCGAGTAACGGGTACAGCGGGCAGAAACGGAACAACCCAGTCAACAGGGGTATCGCTCCCAGCCAACCCCACCACCCTACCGCCCCCGTGGCAGCCAGCGCCATCAACGCCAGGCCTACGACGATCCGCAGCACACGGTCCAATCCACCGACATTGGTCTTCATGACTCTTCCCCTTTCCTGAAAACAGGTACAGCCTGCACGCCCTGGCCTTTGAATTGGCCTTCGCAATCAATATATATATTTGTATAATATACAAAGAAAAAATAGATGCAAGAGCCTTCGCCGCAAAGCTGATTCAGATCAAAACCAGGAAAAAAGGCAGCTGATTTGACCTCGACACTCCGCCCTTGCAGACAAATCCCCTCAGTCAATGCCATGCGAGAAGTCCACGACAATGTCGGCATGAATACTTCCGCGCAACCGCGCAATCCTCTGCACGGCATCACGCTGGAGCGCATCGTCACCGAACTCGTGGACTACTACGGCTGGGATGGTCTGAGCGAGTGCATTCCCCTGCGCTGCTTCAGCGTCAATCCCAGCGTCGGCTCCAGCCTCAAATTTCTGCGCAAGACGCCCTGGGCGCGCGAGAAGACCGAAAGCCTGTATCTCTATACCTTGCGCAAGCAGCAGCGCCGGGACCAGCGCGGGCGCTGAGAGCCCCTCCCCCTTCAGCGCCGCATCCAGCGGCCGCCGAACTGGTTGACCACCATGCCCAGCAGCACGCCCAGCGTGCCCAGCCATTGCAGCCCCGAGGGGAATTCGCCCAGTAGCAGCATGGCCGACAGCAGGCCTATCACCGGCACCAGCAGGGACAGCGGCGCCACGGTGCTGGCCGCATAGCGCTGCAGCAAACGCGTCCACAGGCCATAGCCCAGCAGGGTGGACAGCAGGGCCAGATAGGCAATCACGCCCAGCTCGCGCCAGCCTATGAGGCTGAGCTGGGAGACCATGGCTGCGCCGCCCTCCAGCCACCAGGACAGCAGCAGCAGCGGAACAATGGGAAACACGCTGGTCCAGACGATAAAGGACGCGGGCTCATAAGAGCCCTGCCGCGCGGCCAGGCGCGTCAGCAGATTGGAGCTGGCCCACATGGCGGCAGCTCCCACGGTCAGCACAAAGCCGATCAGGGTCATGCCCGCAGCCCCGTTGCCATTGGCCGCACCGATCAGCACCAGGCCCGCAATGGCGATCAGCAAGCCTATCCACTGCCAGCGCTGCGGCTTCTCGTGCAGAAACACGGCCGCCAGCAACATGGTGATGAAGGCCTGGGTCTGCAGCACCACGGAAGCCATGCCGGCCGGCATGCCCAGCTTCATGCCCGTGAACAGCAGGCCGAACTGCCCCACGCCCTGCACCAGCCCATAGGCTGCCAGCAGACCCCAGGACAGATTTCGCGGCGGACGTACAAACAGCAGCAGGGGCAGCGATGCCGCGGCAAAGCGCAGCGCGCACAGCAGCAGCGGCGACAGCGTAGCCAGGCCCCACTTCATGACCACGAAATTGAGTCCCCAGACCACGATGACGATGATGGCGCTGAACCAGTCCGCCCGGCTCATGCCGGAAGCAGGCAAGGATGCTGAAGTCATTGCTCCGACCGTTGTTGCAAGTTAGTAGTCAAGTCCTGGCCCCGGCAGCCGGACTCATTTGAGCCCATGGCGATCGCCGGGCTCGGGCATCAGCATCAAGGCCGCCTTGAACGCATAGAGCACGATCAGGGTCCCGCTGAAGTCCCCCAGAATCGTCACCAGAAAGCGCTCCAGGTCCATGCCCTGCCCTCTGAAAACCAGCCAGAGCTGATGCGCCGAAGCATTCGCCAGCGCATAGATCAGGCCCAGCCACAGCAAGCGCCTGGGAGTGAGGCTGACCAGGGACCGGCTCAGGCCCATATATCTGCGGGCCGCGCAATACATGCCATAGGGTGCGAGCGTGGCCACGATGGCCCCCGAAAACGAGCGCCACCAGTCGCCGGGAAAAAAATAGAAAAATCCGGTCAGCCAGGCGCCGATTAATAACCCTGCGGCTCCAGCTTCGGCAAACAGCAAGGTGCACAGCAGACGCGCGCCCGCAGGCAGGTAAATCCAGTTAGCCCCCTTGGTGAATATCAGGGAGGCGAACACCCATTCATTCACGACCAGCATCAATACAAATAGCAAGGCCGTAACCACGGCCATTGCAAATTGCGTGAAAATATTCTTCATTGGTATTGATAGTCTCACGCGCAGTATTATCAGTGCTGGTTATCTCTCCCGCACCGAAAACGGCGCCTCCTCTCTCTTTGCTCCCGATGAAAAAGTCTTTGTCTGCCGATATCTATCTACGCTTTCTGCAGTTGGCCGAGACTATCCGCGGCCTGCCCACACTGCCCGCACTGGACCCACTGGAAGAGCGCCTGCTGGAACAGATTGCCAATGCCGGCACCCGCCAGGAGCGCCTTTGCGTGCGCGACCTGATGGCCCAGCGTGAGCTGAGTTCGCCGGCCACGATTCACACCCGCCTCAAATCCATGCGCCAAAAAGGCTGGATTCTGCTGGCCGATACCGAAGACGCGCGCCGCAAACAGATCGAGCTCAGCGAGGCCGCGCACAAGCACTTTGAAAAGCTCTCGGCCTGCATCGTTCAGGCTGCCGCCGAAAACTGAGTCGCCCTCCGGAAAGACCGGCTCGCCGCAGTGCGGGCCTATTGAACCCGCAGCGGCCGCAGCGATGCAGGCCCATGCATGCAAAATGCCAGCCGGCACGACGCCGGCTGGCATTGCTTTTTTAAGGCCGCCGGCTTCCCGGCCAAGCCGTTGACGCGCCAGCGATTGACTACAAGTCCGGCCGCTCCCGTAGCCCGGCAGCGAACCATCTGGCCCATGGCGCTAAACGGCCGGCCCATCCGGCCGCAGGCTCTCAGTCGGCCGTGTAATCGATGGGGTCGTAAGCATGTTTGCGCCCCAAGGCTCCAGCCATGGCCAGCAAGAAGGCCAGCCCGCGCCGCACTTCGGGCTCCTTGGTCATACGCAGCAGGCCGATCAGCGTGGGCGTCTCTTCCATGCGCTCCATCCTAGCGGCGGCCAGGCGCGCCGCATTGCCGGCCGACCATGCGGCCCCCACGCCCTCCTCGAAGGCTCTGGAGAGCTTTTCCACCATATAGGCATCGCTCATATCCACAACATCGGCCGTCACGGACAGCAGATCGACCACACGGTTCAGGCGCCGCCCCGCGAGCAGGGGCTCCAGCTTGGCCATGAGTTCGGCCAGTCCCTGCAAAGCAGCATCGTCCTGCAGCAGGCCCGCCGCAGCACCAAGGCCTGACCGGCTCTCGGTCACGGGAATATCGGAAACCTTATTCATCTCGATTCTCCTTTTGCGTGAGCTGCTGCCGTTCAGACCAAGGCCCGCGCCACGGCCCAGTACATGCCGCGGTTGAAACCCTTGCGCATCATTCCGCCGAGCTTGTTGGGTGGCGTGGGCTTGACGTCCACCTTGTAGTCGTACCACAGCGGCATGCCGTCCTCGAGTCCCATCTGGGCAATGGCCACGACTCGTCCGTCATAGGCATCCGAGGTACGGCCGAAGCGGATCTGCGAGGCGATGTTGTTGACGACCACAGGCGACTGACTGTGGCAGGAGCCACCGGCCTTGCTGACGGGCAGGTCCACGGTGTCTCCGAGCACATAGACATTGCTCAGGCCCAGCACCTGCATGGTCTCGTGATCGGTGGGCAGCCAGCCCTCGCCGTCCTCGGCCTGGGACAAGCCGCAGTCGCGCACCGCCTGCACCGCGCGTATCGGCGGCGTGGCCATGAGGATGTCGAAGTTCTCGGCCTGCCCTTCCTCGGAATAGGCGACCTTGGCACCGGGATCGACATGCGACAGCGTGAAGCCGCGCTGAAAACGTATGCCGCGCTGCTTGAACACCGTGGGCAGCATCTCGCAGGTGTCCTTCTGCAGGAACAGGCAGTTGCGCAACAGCTGCGAAATCGTCGGGTAGGTGTAGACGATCTCCACCTTGTCGCGCACCCCGCGGCGGCGCAGCAGATCGTCGAGCATCAGCGTGGTCTCTATGGGCGCGATGCCGCACTGGTGCGGCACATTGGGCGTCTTGGGAAAGGTCACGGTGACGAACACCCGGCCTTTTTCCAGGCGCGCCAGCTTGTCGGCCAGTTGGCGCGCCGGCGCATGCTGGTAGAAGTGGTCACCGCCTTCGGCCAGGCCTTCGATGCGCTCGGGCGAGGGCACGCAGCCCGTGGAGATCACCAGATGGTCGTAGCCGAAGCTCTTGCCGCTCTTGCAGCCAACGCGCTGCGCGGCAAAGTCGAAGCTCTCGACCTCCTCGACCTGGAAGTCGATCTCGGGCCTCAGCAGGCTGCGCTGCTTGCGCTGCAGTTCGTCGCGAAAGAAGGCGTTGAAGGCCACATACATGAACGCCGGCTTGTAGTAATGCCAGGGCGAGTTCGAGAGCATGGTGATGCGGACCTTGCCGGCCAGCAGCTCCGGATACAGCTTGGTGACCAGGTGATTGGCGGTCATGGTTCCGCCAATGCCGCCGCCTATGATCAATATGTGATGCGCCATCCCTGCTACTCCTGTCTGCTTCCAGTCGAACAACAGCCGGCAGCCTCGGGGGCACCGGCACGGATAAGCTTGCAATCTCAGTCGGGTCTGAGTGAGCGCCAGACCCCGTCCCACAGCGAATCGAAAAGTTGCCCTATGGGCGTGTCCACCAGCCCGTCCAGACGCAGGCAGATCATGCGGATCGCGCTGCCATACATCAGGCTGGCAGCGACCATGGGATTCATCTCGCGGATCTCGCCATCAGCCATGCCCGCAAACACAAAGCCGCGCATGCGCACAAAGGCCGAAGCCGAGCAGATGGCCTGCTCCTCGGGCAGAAATTCGCGATGGCGCGCATTGACGACAAAACCCATGGCTTCCGGTTCGGCCTCGGCCAGCCCGAACAGCATGCGCAGTACGGCTTCGCAGCGCTCGCGGTTGCTGGTCTGCCGCTCCTCGATTTCATCGAGCAGCATATTCATGCGCGCCAGCAGATGCCGGTACAGCTCGCGCGCGATGCCTTCCTTGTCGGCAAAGTGGTTGTAGAAGAAGCCTATGGACACCCCGGCTTCGGCGCATAAATCCTGGATCGAGGTATTGAAGAAGCCGTTTTGCACGAACAGCCTGAGCGCCACGCGCAGCGTCTGCACATGGCGCGAACCGGCATGGGGGAAGAAAGTCCAGGTTTCGTGCGTCACGATCAAAAGTAGAACGAATCTTCATTCTATTTTTGCCGCGCATCCCACGACCCGTCCCAAGGGCTTCCCCGGATGACAACAGCCAGCCATCAGTCCTAGGGGAAACGGGCGGCTCCGCGCCCTGCCCCGGCACTTCGGGTTGGTGCCAGGCCCCACCTCGCCGCAAGCTCCGGATCACGCGCCCATGAAAAAGGCGGCCCTCGGGCCGCCTGCCTATCCAAGCCTCAGGGCTCAGCTGCCCGCCACCTTCATGCGGTTGATCAGCATGGAGCCCACGGTCTTGGCACCGTAGTTGTAGACATCGGCGCCTATGGCCTCTATGCCCTTGAACATGGTCTTGAGGTTGCCCGCGATCGTGATCTCGTGCACGGGGAAGGCGATCTCGCCGTTCTCCACCCAGAAGCCCGAGGCGCCGCGCGAATAGTCGCCCGTCACATAGTTCACGCCCTGGCCCATGAGTTCGACCACGAACAGACCCGTGCCCAGCTTCTTGAGCATGGCGTCCAGGTCGTCGCCGGCCTTGGTGCGGCGCGAGCTCATGGTCAGATTGTGCGAGCCGCCGGCATTGCCCGTGGTCTTCATGCCCAGCTTGCGTGCCGAGTAGCTGGAGAGGAAATAGCCTTCCACGCGGCCGGCGTCCACCACCTTGCGCGCCTGCACGCGCACGCCTTCCTCGTCGAAGGGCGAGCTGCCCTTGCCGCCGAGGATGAACGGGTCTTCAGCTATGTCGATGTGCTTGGGGAAGATGGGCTTGCCCAGCGAATCCAGCAGGAAGGTGCTCTTGCGGTACAGAGCGCCGCCGCTGACGGCCTGCACAAAGCTGCCCAGCAGGCCGGCGGCCAGCGGGGACTCGAACAGCACCGGGCATTCGGTGGTGGCAATCTTGCGGCTGCCCAGACGGCTCAGCGTGCGCTCGGCCGCATAGCGGCCCACGGCCTCGGGCGAGGCCAGATCGGCCGCGCGGCGCTGCGAGCTGTACCAGTAGTCGCGCTGCATCTCACCGTTCTTGCCGGGCAGCTTGGCGATCGGCGCCACCGACAGGCTGTGGCGCGAGCTCGCATAGCCGCCGCGAAAGCCATTGGTGTGCGCGCTGAAGAAATGGCTTTGCTGGGCCGAGACGCCCGCGCCCTCGCTGTTGCTCACGCGCTTGTGGGTCTTGAAGGCCGCGTCCTCGCAGCGCAGCGCCATCTCGGCCGCTTCCTCGCTGCTGATGTCCCAGGGATGGAAGAGCTGAAGGTCGCGGTGGGTGCCGGGCGGCGCGATATCGGCGCTGTCGGGCAGGCTGGCAAACGGGTCTTCGGCCGTGAAGCGGGCGATGTCGTAGGCGGCCTGCACGGTCTGCCGGATGGCGGCCTCGGAAAAGTCCGAAGTGCTGGCATTGCCGCGGCGCTGGCCCAGGTACACGGTCACGCCCAGCGACTTGTCGCGGTTGCGCTCCACGGTCTCCAGCGCCCCCTTGCGCACGCTGACCGACAGGCCGCAGCCCTCGGATGCCTCGGCTCCGGCGTCCGTCGCTCCCAGCTTTTTGGCATGCTGCAGAGCCTGGTCCACCAGGCCTTCAAAAAAGGATTGGCTGAAGCTGAAACCGGCTTGCGGTTCGGATTGGGCCTGTGCACCGGAAGTGCTTGTGTTGCTGGAGCGAGGTTTTTTCATAGCGGCGGCTATGATAGCCGCCACTGCGGCACGCCCTGTGCTGCCACCGATATTGCCCCCTTACCATGTCACGCAAACCCACCAAAGGCTATTTTGTTCGCGGAAAGTTCGTTGCCGAAGGCAGCGAGCTGGACCTTGAGCTGAAGGCCGAACTCAAAGGCACTTACGACTCCACCAAGACCGACCTCAAGCGCGAGATGGATGCGCTGCAGGACTTGGGCAAGGAGCTGATGACGCTGCGCAGCGATCTCTTCAAGCGCCTGCAACTGTCCGACCAGCTGGTCGACGCCCTGGCCGAAGCCAAGCGCATCACCAATTTCGAAGGCAAGCGCCGCCAGCTCCAGTATGTGGGCAAGCTGATGCGCAAGCTGACCGAAGACCAGGTCGCAGCCATCAAGCAGGCCATGGACGAGCAGCGCAACGGCTCCGCCACCGAAAAAATGGCCCTGCAAGTGGCCGAGCAATGGCGCGACCGCCTGATCGTGGAAGAGACCGCGCTGTCCATCTGGCTGGACCACTTTCCGTCCACCGATGTGCAGCAGCTGCGCTCGCTGATCCGCCAGGCCCGCAAGGACATCGAGAAAGCCAAGGAACAGGCCGCCGCCGCGGCCCAGGCAGCCGGCCCCGATGCCGCGCCCAAGGAAGTCAGCAAGGGCCGCGCCTATCGCGACCTGTTCCAGCTGGTGCGCGAGCAGCTGGCGAGCACCGATAAGGCCGGCAAGGCCGATGCGGCGGCCGAGGACGACGGCGATGAGTGATGTGCAGCAGAATCTTCACGATGCCGTGAAGGTCGGCATTGTCTCCATCAGCGACCGCGCCAGCAGCGGCGTCTATGAGGACAAGGGCCTGCCCGCTTTGCAGGACTGGCTGACCCGGGCGCTCAAGAACCCCATCCAGTTCGAGCCGCGCCTGATCCCCGACGAGCAGGCCGGCATCAGCGCCGCCCTGGTTGAACTGGCCGATGCCGGCTGCTCCCTGGTGCTGACCACGGGCGGCACCGGCCCTGCGCTGCGCGATGTGACGCCCGAGGCCACGCTGGCCGTGGCCGACAAGGAAATGCCGGGCTTCGGCGAGCAGATGCGCCAGATCAGCCTGGCCTTCGTGCCCACGGCCATCCTCTCGCGCCAGGTGGCGGTGATCCGCGGCCACAGCCTGATCATCAACCTGCCGGGCCAGCCCAAGGCGATTGCCGAGACACTGGAAGGCCTGAAGAATGCCGACGGCACGCAGGCCGTGAACGGCATCTTCGCAGCCGTGCCCTACTGCATAGACCTGATAGGCGGCCCCTACCTCGAAACGCATGAGGCGGTCTGCAAGGCCTTCCGCCCCAAGAGCGCGATCCGCGCGCCGCGCGGCGCCTAGGTTGCGCCAAGCGCCAATTCACCCACCAAAGCAGCCTGACGGCTGCTTTTTTCATGGCCTGCTCCGGGCGATCTTCACGGCTGCCTGTCCAGGCATCACTCTCAAAAACAGAGCACTTCCCGCTTGCCAGCACTTGAACCCAATGGCACAGCAATATGAATTGCAGGGATGCCTAGCGCAACCAGCTATGAAATCTGAGGGCTGGCGTGGGATTTCCCGCAAGTGCTTGCCCCAATGCAGGCCCGCGCGGCCGGTCCTAGCATGATTGGTGCAATGCAGCGTCGGCGGCCACCAGCCGTCGGCGCCATGCATTCTTACTCCATCCTCCCGTCACTTTCAGGAGACTTCATGCATCGCTTGTCCAAGTCCGTTCCTTCCGCTTCCCTGCTGGCTCTGGCGCTGGCCGCGGCCTTTGCGGCGCCCGCTCAGGCGCAGGAAAAAGTCAAGATCGGTTTCATCACCGACATGTCCAGCCTCTACGCGGACGTGGAAGGCAAGAATGGCGCCGTGGCCATACAGATGGCCATCGACGACTTCGGCGGCAAGATCCTGGGCAAGCCCATAGAACTGCTGACGGCCGACCACCAGAACAAGGCCGATATCGCGGCCAGCAAGGCGCGCGAATGGATAGATACGCAAGGCATCAGCCTGGTGTTCGGCGGCACCAACTCGGCCACGGCGCTGTCCATGGCCAAGGTGGCGCAGGAGAAAAAGCGCGTCTTCGTCGACAACGGCGCGGGCTCCTCGGCCCTGACCAACGAGCAGTGCAGCCCCTATACCGTGCACTACGCCTTCGACACCGTGGCCCTGGCCAAGGGCACGGGCAGCGCCGTGGTGGACAACGGCGGCAAGAGCTGGTTCTTCGTGACGGCCGACTACGCCTTCGGCCATGCGCTGGAGGCCGATACCAGCAAGGTCATCGAAGCGCGCGGCGGCAAGGTGCTGGGCTCGGTCAAGACCCCGCTCAACGCCAGCGACTTCTCCAGCTTCATGCTCCAGGCCCAGAACTCCAAGGCCCAGATCCTGGGCCTGGCCAATGCGGGCGGCGACACCATCAACTCCATCAAGGCCGCGCGCGAATTCGGCGTGACCAAGAACATGAAGCTGGCCGGCCTGCTGGTCTTCTTCACCGACATCCACAGCCTGGGCCTGAAGACCACCGAAGGCATGCAGTTCACCGCGCCCTGGTACTGGGACATGAACGACGCCTCGCGCAAGTTCGCCGACGCCTTCATGGCCAAGACCCAGCGCCGCCCCAGCGAAATCCATGCGGCCGACTACTCGGCCACCATGAACTACCTCAAGGCCGTGGAAAAAGCCGGCACGCTGGATGCCGACAAGGTCATGGCCGCCTGGAAAGGCATGAAGATGGACGACTTCTTCGGCAGCGGCCATATCCGCGAGGACGGCCGCTATGTGCACGATATGTACCTGATGCAGGTGAAGTCGCCGGCCGAGTCCAAGGGCACCTGGGATTACTACAAGATTCTCAAGAAACTGCCTGCCGAGCAGATCTGGACCACCAAGGCCGAGAGCAAGTGCCAGTACTGGCGTTAAGCCGGGTCGCTGTTTTGGACAGGAAAAGGGCTTTGCCTCGACGGGCAAAGCCCTTTTTGCATGCGCCATGCCGGCCCGCCCAGGTTCCTGCTTTAGCCGCACCGGCCTTGCATCGCCATCGCTCCATGGCAGACAGTCGCCAAGATGCCAGAATGCTGACATTGTCTATGGCTCTGAAGGGAGAGAGGGATGCGCGCACTGGAGGAACTGCTGGACCATCGCGAGCCGGCTTTGCCGTTGATAGAGGCCTGGGTCCAGAATGCCAAACTTCCCGTCGAGCTGCTTCCCCCTTCGGCCGAGCGAGACTCGGTGCTACTGGAGCTTCAGGTCACGACCCGCTCCCCGCTGGGGGCCATGGCCCATGGGACCGGCGGCATCCTGGTCGACGGCGGGTGGCTTCGCATGCTGGGTTCGGGGCATCCCAGGCTCACGCGCCATCTGGCCGGATGGAATCGCGGGCGCTCCGACGGTTTTCTGCTGGTGGCGGACGATGCCGTGGGCGGATTCTTTGCCATCGATGGCGGCGCGCTCGGCGACGATCCGGGCGCCATCCACTATCTCGCACCGGATACCCTGGCCTGGGAGCCCCTGGGAATGGGGCATACGGCATTCATGCAATGGGCTTTTTCCGCACAGCTGCGCGATTTCTACCGCGATCTGCGCTGGCAAGGCTGGGAAGCCGAGCTTGCGGCCCTGCATGGAGACTCGTGCTTCAGCTTCTATCCCTTCCTCTTCACCGCACAGGGCTCCACCCAAACCAGTTCGCGCCGCCCGGTGCCCGTCGCCGAACAATATGCGTTCCTGTGCCAGGAAGAGACTTGAGTGCCTGCGGCGGCGCGCCCCATGCGCCGGACTCCATAAATTCGCCCGACCCAAGATGCAGCTGATCGATCAATACCTTCCCGCGTTCCAGTTCCAGGAGCGTCACACCCTCATCTCGGACCTGTCGCCGAAAATATTGCTGGATGCGGTCATGCTCCCCGGCACCACTGAAGACCCATGGGCCAAGGGCTTTATCCGGTTGCGCGAGCTGCCCGATAGACTGCTTGGCAGACTGGGCGCAAGAAGCGGCCTGAGCCAGCGTCCGGCTTTCGGCCTCGACGACTTCATGCCTCTGGGCCGCGACGCGGATCGCGAGCTGGCCTTCGGTCTGGTGGGACGCTTCTGGCAGCGCGACTACGGCCTGGTCCGGCTGCAGGAACCGGAGGCGCAGTTTGCCCGCTATACCGGGGCCAACCTGGCCAAGCTGGTGCTCAACTTCAGCACGGAAACGACGCCCGAAGGCCGGACCAAGCTGGTGACGCAAACCCGGGTGCATTGCACCGATGGCCGCGCCCTGCGCAGCTTCACCCCCTATTGGTGGTTGATCCGCCCGGTCAGCGGCTTGATCCGGCGGCGCCTGCTGACCCGCATCCACAGGGTCGCGGGCTCTCTCCATGCATGAGCATCCCGGGCACGGATCAGCACGGACCGAAACCATGAGCTGGAAGAAACTGGCCGATTTCCCCGCGCAGAAAGTGATTGGCGCCTACGGCAGAGAGCTCTGGGCCCTGCGGGATGCCAGGGTCTGGCATCAGGGGCGCAAGCTGGCTGCGGCCGATGCGGCGAGCTTCGAGGTTGTCGAGCACCAGCAATTCATTGCCAGAGATGCCTGCAGCGTCTTCCACGCCTGGAGCCGGCTGCCGAGAATCGACAGGAACAGCTTTCGCCAGGTCGGCATGTATTGGCTGGACCGGAGCAGCGTCTATTTCGAATACGAAACCTCGCTCAGGCCGCTTGCGGACAGCGACCCTCTGACCTTTCGCGAGCTGGGTGGCGGCTATGGCGCCGATGCCCAGGCCGCGTGGTATTGCGGCAGAAGAATGAAAAACTGTACCCGCGGCCGCCATCTGCAGGTGATTCCGAGCAACGATCTCTATGCCAGCGACGGCGAACACATCTATTGCGACGGAAAACCTCTGCGCGGCGCCAACCCATCACGCTGGCGGATTCTGAACGCCGAATTTTCCGGCGACGACGAGGCCATCTATTTCCTGGAACGCAAGCTGCCGCGTGCGGACCCGCCCTCATGGCGTCATATCCACGGCGCATGGTCCAAAGACAGCAAGCATGTCTTCCATATGAATCTCATCGAGAAGAATGCCGCTCCCGACAGCTTCGAGAAGACCTGCGCATCCAGCCTCAGCCGATAAGATCCGGCCCACTCGAAAGGTCATGACCCGGTTGCCGGGGACTGCCCTGCGCCCATACACAAGGAGAGATGATGAAATACGACGACGCGTCCTGGCATTACGGCGGGGATTTTCCGGCCGACCTACCGGAGGCTGCGGGCGCCACGCATATCGGCATGTTTCTGGCCTGGCTGATCCGCAACGACTACGCCAGCCAGGAGCTGATCGAGGAAGCCGAGGAGGAAATCGAGCTGCTGAAGGGCGAGCAGCTGACCGGTGCCCGGTTTCTGCTGCGTGTACTCGACGAGAAGTTCACGAACCAGGACTTGAACGACGAAGGCAATGCCTTTACCGTGGCCTATTACCGGGGCGAGGACCACGACAGCAGGTTTGTCGACGACTATTTCGAGGAGTTCGGAGTCGACGAACAAACCATGTATGGCGTGACCGACGACTGGGAGCAGTTCCACCGGATTGCACCCAGGATTGACGCCCGTTACCAGGCATGGGTTGCGGCCGGCCGCCCCGAATACCTGATCTGACCTTGGGGGCCACGGCAGCTCAGCCAGCCCCCGCCCCGCCCCTAAAAAAAAGCGCAGACAGGGTCTGCGCTTTTCATTTGATAGCTGCCCGCGCTTGATGGCCAAGCGCTACAGCCCTATCCCATCTCAGATCAACGTGCCGTGGTGTCCGAGGCGATGGGGATGTAGAAATCGCCACCCGCCTTGTTGAACTCCTGGGCCTTGGCCTGCATGCCCACGGCAATACCCTGCTCCGCCGCCACGCCCTGGGACTTGGCGAAGTCGCGCACTTCCTGGGTGATCTTCATCGAGCAGAACTTGGGCCCGCACATGGAGCAGAAGTGCGCCACCTTGGCGCTGTCCTTGGGCAGGGTCTCGTCGTGGAACTCGCGCGCCGTGTCGGGGTCCAGGCCCAGATTGAACTGGTCCTCCCAGCGGAAGTCGAAGCGCGCTTGGGAGAGCGCATCGTCGCGCGAACGGGCGCCCGGGTGGCCCTTGGCCACGTCGGCGGCGTGGGCCGCGATCTTGTAGGCGATGATGCCCTGCTTGACGTCGTCGCGGTCGGGCAGGCCCAGGTGTTCCTTGGGCGTCACATAGCACAGCATGGCGGTGCCGAACCAGCCGATCATGGCCGCGCCGATGGCGCTGGCAATGTGGTCGTAGCCCGGGGCGATGTCGATGGTCAGCGGGCCCAGGGTGTAGAACGGCGCCTCGTGGCAGTGCTTGAGCTGCTCGGTCATATTGGCCTGGATCATGTGCATGGGCACGTGGCCCGGGCCTTCGATCATGGTCTGCACATCGTGCTTCCAGGCGATCTGGGTCAGCTCGCCCAGGGTCTTCAGTTCGGCGAACTGGGCTTCGTCGTTGGCATCCGATGCGCAGCCGGGGCGCAGGCCGTCGCCCAGCGAGAAGCTCACGTCGTACTGCTTCATGATGTCGCAGATGTCTTCGAAGTGCTCGTAGAGGAAGCTCTCGCGGTGGTGGGCCATGCACCACTTGGCCATGATGGAGCCGCCGCGCGAGACGATGCCGGTGCGGCGCTGCGCCGTGAGGTGGATATAGGCCAGGCGCACGCCGGCGTGGATGGTGAAGTAATCCACGCCCTGCTCGGCCTGCTCGATCAGCGTATCGCGGAAGATGGGCCAGGTCAGGTCCTCGGCGATGCCGCCGACCTTCTCCAGCGCCTGGTAGATGGGCACGGTGCCGATGGGCACGGGCGAGTTGCGGATGATCCAGTCGCGCGTGGTGTGGATGTTCTTGCCCGTCGACAGATCCATCACATTGTCGGCGCCCCAGCGGATCGCCCAGACCAACTTCTCGACTTCCTCCTCGATGCTCGAGGTCACGGCCGAGTTGCCGATGTTGGCGTTGATCTTGACCTTGAAGTTGCGCCCGATGGCCATGGGCTCGATCTCGGGGTGGTTGATATTGGCCGGGATGATGGCGCGGCCGCGCGCCACTTCGTCGCGCACGAACTCGGGCGTGATGATCTTGGGGATGGCCGCGCCCAGGCTGTTGCCGGCCAGGCGTGCCTCGCGCGCGGCGTCCTGCTGGTATTCGGCCATCCATTCGCGGCGGCCGTTCTCGCGCAGCGCCACATATTCCATCTCGGGCGTGATGATGCCGCGCTTGGCGTAGTGCATCTGGGTCACGTTGCCGCCGCTCTTGGCGCGGCGCGGCTGGCGCTGCAGCGCGGCCGCCTCGGCGCGCAGCTGGGCCACGCGCGCATCTTCCTCGCCGCGCTTGCCGCCGTCGTCCAGCGCCACGCGCAGGCGGCCGGGGTAGTACTCGCTGTCACCGCGCGCCTCGATCCAGCTGCCGCGCACGCTGGGCAGGCCCTGGCGCACATCGATGGCCACGGCGGGGTCGGTATAGGGGCCGGAGGTGTCGTAGACGCTGACCTGCTCGCAGTTGGTCAGCGCGATATCGCGCACCGGCACGCGCAGCTCGGGGTGGATGGCGCCGCTCAAATAGCTCTTGGTGGAAGCCGGGAAGGGCTGGCGCGATTTGGCCAGCAGTTCGGCAAAGCGTGCGGCATCCGGGGCATCGCCAGCGGCCGGGGTGAAGATGGAATCGGGGGCGTTCATGGCAGTCTCCTCAAAGCGGTTGAAGTACATCAAACGCTCCGTGGAGTGCCGGCCCTGCTCTGATGGGGTGGAGGATGGATTGCTGCCATCAACCACTTCCGACCTTGGAGAACCTCTGGCGCCGGCAGGCCGGTGCTTGGGCTTTCCACCCGGAATCTGCCGATTCCGGCCATGGCCGACACGCCCCGAGGTCAGCCTAGAAAAGACAAAACCCCAGTGCGCGAGGCGCCTGGGGTTGGCATGACGACATGGGTGTGCGGCTTTCAAGCATTCACTTTGCCAGCCATTCCATGCGCCCTGCTTCAGGGTCCCGCTCTTCTTCCGCCGGTATGAACCGGATCAAGTTCGTCGGGTTCGCCAGTCGGCGGTCTTGCAACCACCTTCCGCATCTCAGCGCTTTCGCACACCCCGGAGCTGGGCCGAGTATAGGCCGGAATTGCCGCCCGGCAATGCCGTTGGACAAGTTGCAACAGTTACGACCGCGTTTGGCCTAATCCAGGCCCTGCAGCGCCAGCCATTCGCCGCTGCTCGCACGGCTGGAGCGCCACTGGTTGATGGGCGCGCTCCTGTCCTCGTAACCCAGGGCGATGCCGAAAGCGATCTGGTAGCCGGCCGGCAGCGCCAGCTGCTGGACCAGCAGCTCGTTGTACATGCGCCAGAAGCCCTGGGCGCAGGTGGCCAGCCCCTGCTCGGCAGCCAGCAGCATGAAGGACTGCAGATAGATGCCCAGATCCACCCACTGCGCGTAACCCATGCGCTCTTCCACAGCCACGAAGATGCCCACGGGCGCGCCGAACATCTGGCCGTTCTTGGCCAGCTGCGCCAGGCGCGCGGCCTTGTCCTCGCGGCCTATGCCGATGGCGCGGTACAGGTCTTCGCCGTTTTCAAAGCGGCGGCTGCGGTAGGGCTCCCACAGGCCTGGCGGATAGGACAGGCCGGGGCGCTGCACGGGCTCGCTCTGCCTGGCCTTGGCGCACAGGTCCTTGAGCGCCTGGCCGCCCACGGCCGTCACGCGCCAGGGCTGCATATTGCCGCCCGACGGGGCCTGGGCCGCGCCCTCCAGCAGCGCGCGCACCTTGGCGCCGGCCACGGCCTGGGGCAGAAAAGCGCGTACCGAACGGCGCTGCTGCAATGCTTGTTCTATGTTCATCTCTGGCACTTCACAAATAGCTGCGCCGCAGTTTAGGGGGTAAGTACCAAAGACCTCTGTCACAGGGGAATCACGCAGGTGCTTGCCCTGATGGCACCGGGGCTTGGCGCTGCAACCATGCTGGCTGCTCCTCATATCGAGCGAGCCCCGACCGCAGGAGATGTTTTGCGATGAAGCCTTCCGCCCCTTCCCTTCCATCCCGTTTCTCGCCGCGAGCACCCATGTTCGCACTGGCCTGCCTGCTGACGGCCGCCGGCGCCCAGGCCCAGGACAAGATACGCATAGGCTTCATCACCGATATGTCGGGCCTGTATGCCGATGTGGACGGCAAGGGCGGCGCACTGGCCGTGCAGATGGCCGTGGATGACTTTGGCGGCAAGCTGCTGGGCAAGCCCATCGAGGTGCTGACGGCCGACCACCAGAACAAGGCCGATATCGCGGCCAGCAAGGCGCGCGAGTGGTTCGATACCCTGGGCATGCAGATGCTGCTGGGCGGCACCACCTCCAGCGCCGGCCTGGCCATGGGCAAGGTGGCCGACGAGAAGAAGAAGGTCTATATCGTCAACGGTGCCGGCACCTCAGCCCTGACCAACGAGCAGTGCAGCCCCTACTTCGTGCACTATGCCTATGACACCGTGGCGCTGGCCAAGGGCACGGGCAAGGCCGTGGTGGAGCTGGGCGGCAAGAGCTGGTTCTTTCTGACGGCCGACTACGCGTTCGGCCAGGCGCTGGAGGCCGATACCACCAGGGTCGTCAACGCTACGGGCGGCAAGGTGCAGGGCAGCGTGCGCCACCCGCTCAACACCGCCGACTTCTCGTCCTTCCTGCTGCAGGCCCAGAACTCCAAGGCCCAGATCCTGGGTCTGGCCAATGCGGGCGGCGACACCATCAACGCCATCAAGTCGGCACGTGAGTTCGGCCTGACCAAGAGCATGAAGCTCGCGGGCCTGCTGCTGTTCAGCTCCGACATCCACAGCCTGGGCCTCAGGGCCACCGAGGGGCTGATGTTCACCGACAGCTGGCACTGGGACCTGAATGCCGAAAGCCGCAAGTTCTCGGACCGCTTCTTCGCCAAGTTCAAGAAGATGCCCACCTCGCTGCAGGCCGCGGACTACTCGGCCACCATGCAGTACCTGAAGCTGGTGGAACGCATAGGCACGACCGAGCCCGACAAGGTCATGACGGCCTTCAAGTCCGCACCGCTGTCGGACTTCTATGCCAAGGGCGTGGTGCGGCCCGACGGCCGCTATGCCCACGATATGTATCTGCTGCAGGTCAAGAGCCCGGGTGAATCCAAGAAGGACTGGGACTATTTCAAGGTGCTCAAGACCCTGCCCGGCGATCAGGTCTTCACCACCAAGGAAGAAAGCAAGTGCGCGCTGTGGAAGTAGCACGCTGACCCGGTCCGGCGATGCCGCTTGAACCCGGGTCAACGCCAAAAAAAGCCAGCTCAACGCTGGCTTTTGCTATCAAAATCCAAGCTGCAAGCGCTTGATGCAGCTGCGCCTGAAGCTTATTTACCCATTATCTGGTCGATCTTGTCCTTGCGGAAGGCCTCGGGCCGCTCGGACTCGCAGGGCACGCAGTCCTTGACCTGGCCCTGGATGGAGAGCTTCTCGATCGCGGCCCACAGCAGGGCGATCTGCTTTTCATGGCCGGCCGCGCCCTCCGACAGGGAGCGCATAGCCAGGGCCACGGGGTCCACCTCAGCGGTCACGCCGTAAGCGGTGAACCCGCTCTTGCCGCCGTCCTGAGGTTCGGTCTGGGCCGCCGCTTCGGGCTTGGGCGCGGCCTCATGCTCGGTCACGTCGGCGCTCTGCCCGGTCTTGCTGGGAATGATGCGCGCCGGAATGCCCACGGCCGTGGCGCCGGCGGGCACGGGCTTGATGACCACGGCATTGCTGCCGATCTTGGCGCCGTCGCCCACCTCGAAGCCGCCCAGCACCTTGGCCCCGGCGCTGACCACCACGTTCTTGCCCAGCGTGGGATGGCGCTTGGCGCCCTTGTACAGCGAGGTACCGCCCAGCGTGACGCCGTGGTAGATGGTACAGCCATCGCCCACCACAGCAGTCTCGCCGATCACCACGCCCATGCCGTGGTCGATGAAGACCTGGCGGCCGATGACGGCGCCCGGATGGATTTCTATGCCCGTGAACCAGCGCCCCAGATGGGAGATGAAGCGGCCCAGCCATTTGAAGCCATGCGTCCAGCACCAGTGCGCCGGGCGCTGCAGCCAGATCGCGTGCAGACCTGGATAACAGGTGATGACCTCCCAGGTGCTGCGAGCCGCGGGATCGCGGTCAAGAATGCACTGGATGTCGGAGCGCAGGCGATCAAGCATCAAAAAGCCGTGAAAAAATAGTTGACAGAGTCGCTCAGTCTAGCGGGTTGGCGGCTGGCTCTGCAGCACGGCTTTGGCAACACCGCGAAGAATGTGGATTTCTTCCTGGGTCAGCTGCGCGCGGTTGAAGAGCTGGTTCAGGCGCGGCATCAGCTTCTTGGGCGCGGCCGGGTCCAGGAAGCCGACATGGGTCAGCGCCTGCTCCCAGTGTCCTAGCATGCCCTGGACCTGGGCCATGTCGGCGCGGTGCACCTCGGGCGTGTGCTCCACCACGGGGAAGCCGCCCAGCGCCAGGCGCCACTCATAGGCCACGACCTGGATGGCCGCGCCCAGGTTGAGCGAGCCGAACTGCGGATTGGACGGGATCGACAGCGCCACGTCGCAGCGGTAGACGTCGTCATTGCTCATGCCAAAGCGCTCGCAGCCGAACAGAAAGGCCACGCCCTTCTGGTTGCAGGCCGCGCCCGCCGTGGGCTGGTTATCGCTCATATCACCGTCAATCTGGGCTGGAGAGCGCGCATCCAGCTCCCCTTTGAGGAGCAGCTCGAAATGCTCGCGCGGCGTGCGCGTGGGCGGGCCGAAGTCGCGCGGCGTCATGGCCGTGGCACACATATGGCTGATGCCGTCCAGCGCCTCCTCCAGCGTCTCGACCACGCGGGCGTTGGCCAGCACGTCGAGCGCGCCGCTGGCCCGCTGTATGGTTTCCTCCTTGCGCAGCACGTTCTTGTAGCGCGGGCGCACCAGCACCAGGTCGTCGAAGCCCATGGTCTTGAGCGCGCGCGCTGCAGCGCCCACATTGCCCGCATGGCTGGTTTCAATCAATACGAAACGGGTTTTCATCACGGCAGAAGGCCAGTGGCCTTGATCAAACAGGGGCCGGCAAATACGGCCGGCGCTTGGATACGGGAAAATCCGGCCAGACAAAGCCCGCCAAGCACAGGGGACGTGCAAGCAAAAAAAGCGCAGCCTGGGTAGAATTGCGCCTATTGTCGCCGCCCCGCATCGCCGGTCGCGGCTTTTTACGTTCTTACCCGCGTAGTTCAGCCCAGTTTTGCTCCGGGCTGCAGCGCCAACGCACTCACAATTTATGTCGAACTCCCTGCACCCCATGCTCAACGTGGCCATCAAGGCTGCTCGCGCCGCTGGCGCCCTCATCAACCGTGCCGCACTGGATGTGGAATCGGTGCGCGTTGCGCAAAAGCAGGTGAACGACTTTGTGACCGAGGTGGACCAGGCCGCCGAGCGCATCATCATCGAGACGCTGCTCAACGCCTACCCCCAGCACTCCATCCTCGCCGAGGAATCGGGCAACGAGCATGGCGCCAAGAACTCCGACCATGTGTGGATCATCGATCCCCTGGACGGCACGACCAACTTCATCCACGGCTTCCCCGTCTACTGCGTGAGCATCGCCCTGGCCTACAAGGGCAAGATCGAGCATGCCGTGGTCTACGACCCCAGCCGCAACGACCTGTTCACGGCCACCAAGGGCCGCGGCGCCTATCTGAACGAGCGCCGCATCCGCGTCTCCAAGCGCACCCAGCTGCGCGACTGCCTGATCTCCACGGGCTTCCCCTTCCGCCGCGGCGACAACTTCAAGCAGTACATGCTGATGCTGGGCGAAGTCATGCAGCGCACCGCCGGCGTGCGCCGCCCCGGCTCCGCAGCCCTGGACCTGGCCTATGTGGCCGCCGGCTTTGCCGATGGCTTCTTTGAATCCGGCCTGTCCATCTGGGACGTGGCGGCAGGCTCGCTGCTGGTCAGCGAAGCCGGCGGCCTGGTGGGCAACTTCACGGGCGAGTCCGACTTCCTCGAGCAAAAGGAAATCCTGGCCGCCAACCCGCGCATCTATGGCGCGCTGATTCCCGTGGTCGGCAAGTACAGCAAGTTCGCCACCGCCGGCGAGAAGGCCGCCGTGCGCCAGGCCGTGAAGACCGGCGAATTCGAGGAAGCCGCCGAAGAAGGCGCGGAGCAGGCTGCAGCCGAAGGCAAGAGCCAGGACTAAAAGCCAGCCGCACCACGACGGCGCAAACGCCCGGCTCCCTGCGAGCCGGGCTTTTTTTATCTCCACAGAATCCGCAAAAACGCCGGCCACAATCCGCAGCCTTGGCTGCTGCGGCGGCCCCCTCAGGTTTGCAGGATTGGCGTTCATGACCGAATTTTTCAGCCAGCATTGGGCACTGGCGATCGACTGGATATCGAACCACGCGGTGATCCCGGTGGTCAACACTCTGAATATTGCCCAGGCCGCGGGCAACCCGCGCGAGATCGCCGAGGCGGTGCTGATCGCGCTGCTGCAGCTGTTCCTGATCGCCGGCGTGATGCGCCCGCTCGAGAGCCTGATCCCCGCCGAGCGCTGGGCCGATCGCCGCCACACCACGGTGGACCGCCACTACACCCTGCTCATGCTGCTGGGCCTGTTTCCGCTGTTCAGCTTCCTGGTGCTGATGCCCTTCGCCCATCTGCTGGGCGGCGGCCCGTCCACCGAGGAGGCCAGCGGCCTCAAGGCCTGGTTCCCCTGGTTCGAGCAGCATCCCTATCTGCTGTTTGGCGTGTACTACGTGGTCTACGACCTCACGTATTACTGGATGCACCGCGCCCAGCATGTAATCCCCTGGTGGTGGGCCATGCACAGCATGCACCACAGCCAGCGCCAGATGAGCTGCTGGAGCAACGACCGCAGCAACTACCTGGACGGCATGCTGCAGTCCTTCATCCTCGCCACCGTGGGTCTGGCCATGGGCGTTGAGCCTTCGGAGTTCGCGCTGCTGGGCCTACTCAGCGAGCTGGTGCAGAACTTCTCCCATGCCAATGTGGCCCTGCGTCTGGGCTGGCTTGGCAAGATGGGCGAGCGGCTGTTCGTCGGCCCGCGCTTTCACCGCAACCACCATATGCTGCGCGACGCCGAGCGGCCCGAGCGCCACAACTGCAACTTCGGCCAGGTCCTGCCCTGGTGGGACCAGCTGTTCGGCACCGCCCTCTATCACCAGGAGGAGCTGCGCCCCACGGGCGTGAGCGACCCCGAGGTCGATGCCGACAACGAGCGCGGCCTGGTCACCATGCAGTGGTACACCCTGCGGCGCTTCTGGGGCGCGTTCAGCTGCCGCGCGGGCTGGCGGCTGGGCGACGTGTCCTTCGGCCCCGGCTACCGTCCCATCCACGATGCGGACGAAGCGGCGGCCACCGATGCCGGCCCCGGCGCGCGCACGGCCGCGGCCAAATAGGCAAAAAGCAGGGCTGCGCCCCGCTTTTGACCTTCACGGATAATGCTTGATTTGGCGCCCGTGCCACACCCGCGCGGCGCCCCATGTTTTGCAAACCGCTGAAGCGATGACCCAGAAAAGCACAGATACCCCGTCGCTGGCCAACTACCCCGATATGAATGATTTGACAGGGCATACGCCGATGATGGCGCAATACCTGTCGATCAAAAAAGACTACCCGGACACCCTCGTTTTCTATCGCATGGGCGATTTCTACGAGCTGTTCTTCGGCGATGCCGAGAAGGTCACGCGCCTGCTCGACATCACGTTGACCACGCGCGGCCAGACCGCCGGCCAGCCGATTCCCATGGCCGGCGTGCCCTTCCATGCCCTCGAAAACTATCTGGGCCGATTGATCAAGATGGGCGAATCGGTGGCCATCTGCGAGCAGGTCGGCGAGATCGGTGTGGGCAAGGGTCCCGTGGAGCGCAAGGTGGTGCGCGTGGTCACGCCGGGCACGCTGACCGACAGCGAGCTGCTCTCCGACAAGAGTGAGGCGATCCTGGTGGCGCTGCACACCGCGGGCCGCCAGCGCGTGGGCCTGGCCTGGATGGCCGTGACCCAGGGCCGCATCCACATGGCCGAATGCGCGGCCGACGAGCTTGGCGCCTGGCTGGCGCGCATCGCGCCCAGCGAAGTGATCTACAGCGCCGGCGTGACCGAGCGTTTCGAGCAGAACCTGTTCGCCATCAAGCACAGCGGCGCCATCGCCTGCCCGCTGTCGCCGCGCCCCGACTGGCAGTTCGACTCGGGCCTGGGCGAGCGCAAGCTGCTGGAGCTGCTGGGCGCGGCCAGCCTCAAGGCCTGGGAGGCCGAAGGTCTGCCGCTGGCCCATGCGGCCAGCGCCGCCCTGCTGTCCTACGCCGAGCACACCCAGGGCCGCAACCTCACGCATATCCACGCCCTGCAGGTGCAGCGCGACGACGCGCTGATCGCCCTGCCGCTGGCCACGCGCCGCAATCTGGAGCTGGTCAAGACCTTGCGCGGCGAGGATGCGCCCACGCTGTTCTCGCTGCTCGACAGCTGCATGACGGGCATGGGCAGCCGGCTGCTCAAGACCTGGATGCTGGAGCCCGAACGCAACCGCAAGAGCGCCATGCAGCGCCTCGAAGCCATTGGCGTGCTGCGCGGCACAGGTGCCGGCATGGCCCCCTGGCAAGCCCTGCGTGCCGAGCTCAAGGGCGTCAGCGATGTGGAGCGCATCACCGCGCGCACCGCGCTGCGCCAGGTACGCCCGCGCGAGCTGGTCGGTCTGTCCAAGACCCTGGAAAAAGCGAAGCTGCTGGCGCAGTCCGGACGGGCACCTTCGGCCTATCTGACGCAGATCTTCAGCGATCTGATGCCGCCCGAGGGCTGCGCCGAGCTGCTGGCGCGCGCCATCATGGAAGAGCCCGCGGCCCTGGTGCGCGACGGCGGCGTGATCGCCACGGGCTTTGACGCCGAGCTCGACGAGCTGCGCGCCATCCAGAACAACTGCGACGAGTTCCTGCTGGAGCTCGAGGCCAAGGAAAAGCTGCTCACCGGCATTCCAAACCTGCGCGTGCAGTTCAACAAGGTGCACGGCTTCTACATCGAGGTCACCAACAGCTACAAGGACGCGGTGCCCGAGCGCTTCCGCCGCCGCCAGACACTGAAGAATGCCGAGCGCTACATCACGCCCGAGCTCAAGGCCTTCGAGGACAAAGCGCTGTCGGCCCAGGAGCGCGCGCTGCAGCGCGAGAAATGGCTGTACGAGCAACTGCTCGACCAGCTCCAGCCCCATGTGCCGGCGCTGTCCCGCGTGGCCCAGGCGATCGCGGCGATCGACGTGCTGTGCACGCTGGCCGAGCGCTCGCTGACGCTAAACTGGGCCGAGCCCGAGTTCGTGAGCCAGCCCTGCATAGAGATAGAAGCCGGCCGCCACCCCGTGGTGGAGGCACGCATGGCCGAGACCTCGAGCGGCAGCTTCATCGCCAACCACACGCGCATGAACCTCAACACGCGCATGCAGATCATCACCGGCCCCAATATGGGCGGTAAATCGACCTATATGCGCCAGGTGGCCCTGATCGCTCTGCTGGCCAGCATGGGCAGCTATGTGCCGGCGGCCAGCTGCCGCCTGGGCCCTATCGACGCCATCCACACCCGCATCGGCGCGGCCGACGATCTGGCCAACGCCCAGTCCACCTTCATGATGGAGATGACCGAGGCCGCGCAGATCCTGCACGCGGCCACGCCCCACTCCCTGGTGCTGATGGACGAGATCGGCCGCGGCACCAGCACCTTCGACGGCCTGGCCCTGGCCAGCGGCATCGCCACCCAGCTGCACGACAAGACCAAGGCCTTCACGCTGTTTGCCACCCACTACTTCGAGTTGACCGAGCTGCCCGCCAAGGCCAAGGCCGCCGTCAACGTGCATGTGGGTGCGGCCGAGGCCGGGCACGACATCGTGTTCCTGCACGAAATCCAGGCCGGCCCCGCCAGCCGCAGCTACGGGATCCAAGTCGCCAAGCTGGCCGGCATGCCGGCTGCGGTGCTGCACCATGCGCGCCACGCGCTCGAAGCCCTGGAGGCCAAGGCCGGCGAGGATGACCTGCAGGTCAATCTGTTCGACGCACCCGAGATGACTCAGGCAGACGCCCTGCATGATCCACGGGCGCAAGCGCTGGCCCAGACTCTGGCCGACATCAATCCCGACGCCCTGAGCCCGCGCGAGGCGCTGGAGGCGCTGTACCAGCTCAAGAAGCTGAGCCTCGCCTGATCCTCAGGCCTCCAGCAACTGTTGCTGCCGCTGGGGCTTGTCGCCCAGCTTGAAGGCCGACACCTCGCCCATCAGGCGCGCGGCCTGCTCGCGCAGGCTGGTCGCGGCGGCGGCCGACTGCTCGACCAGGGCAGAGTTCTGCTGCGTGGCATCGTCCAACCCGGCCACGGACTGGTTGATCTCGGCAATGCCGCGTCCCTGGGTCTGCGAGGCGTCGCTGATCTCCTCGATGATCTGCGTCACCTTGGCCACGGCGTCCAGCAGCTCCTGCATGGTGGCGCCCGCATGCTCCACCTGCTGCGATCCGCTGCCCACCTGGGTCACGGAATCGGTGATGAGCTGGCGCACTTCCTTGGCGGCTTCGGCCGAGCGCTGGGCCAGGCTGCGCACCTCGGCCGCCACCACGGCAAAACCCCGGCCCTGCTCGCCGGCGCGCGCGGCCTCCACCGCGGCGTTCAGCGCCAGGATATTGGTCTGGAAGGCAATGCCGTCGATCACACCGATGATGTCGGCGATCTTGCGCGAGGCGTGGTTGATGCCCGCCATGGTCTCCACCACCTGCTGGAAGGCCGAGCCGCCGCGCTCGGCCACGCCGCGCGCCGACTGCGCCAGATCGCCCGCGCTGCGCGTGGCCTCGGTATTGGCCTGCACGCTGTCCGTCAGCACCGACAGCGATGCCGCCGTCTGCTGCAGCGCGCTGGCCGCCTGCTCGGTGCGCTGGCTCAGGTCCTGATTGCCCTGGGCCACCTCGGAGCTGGCCACGGAAATCGAATCGGCGGCCTGGCGTACGGCCCCCACCATGCGCTCCAGCGACGAGACAAAGCGGTTGAAGGCCGAGGCCAGCGCTCCCACCTCGTCCTGGCTCTCCACGGGCATGCGCCGGCTCAGGTCGCCATGGCCGTCGGCAATCTCTTCCAGCATGCGGGCCGCACGGCCCACGGGTGCGGCAATGGCCCGGCTTACCAGCCAGATCACCAGCAGGCCTATGCCGCCGCCCACCAGGCCGGCCACGGCCGAGGTCAGCGCAATGGTGCGGCGCACGCCGCCCAGCACCTGGGCCTCGGGCAGCTCGGCAATCACGTACAGGTCCAGCTCGGGCACATAGGAGGAGGCAATCAGCTGCCGGCCCGATGGCGCCTCGTACATGGCATGGGCAAAGCGCTCGCGGTTCAGCAGCGCGGCGCTGAGCTCGGTGCTGAAGCCGGGCCGGTCCTTGAGCCAGTGCTTGCCGTCCACCAGCGCCGGGTCGCGGTGCACGAGAATGCTGCCGTTGCCGCGCACCAGGGAGACCGAGCCGGATTCGCCCACCTTGTAGCCGCGCACGGCCTGGGCCAGCTCATCCACCGACAGGCCCAGGCCCGCAATGCCCTGCCTGCCCTGGCCCGCATCGAACTTGACGTTGATGAACAGCATGTAGACCTTGGAGCTCACGTCCTTGTCGATCTCCAGCACCTGCGACTTGTCGCCGGCCAGCAACTCGTAGAACCACTTGTCCCCCTCGCCCTTGGGCGCCAGCTTGCGCACCGGCCCCTGCTCGCCGAAATACTGGCCCGTGGCGCCCGACACCCAGAACACCGAGGAAGCCCTGGCCTGCCGCTTGACGGCCTGGGCATATTTCACCCAGGCCGCATTGCCATCCTCGGGCTCGCCCGCGGCTTCCCAGTCCAGCACAAAGCTGTTGCCGGCCACCGACCTGGCCATGGCCAGCGGCGTACCGATCTGGCGCAGTATGTCGTTGCGGATCTCCCCCACCACGGCCGGCAGCTCCTGACCCACCACACGCTCGCGCAGGCTCGCCCCCGTCAGCACAAAGCCCAGCGTCGTGGAAATCGCCACGAACAGCAGCAGGCAGCTCACCATGCTGGACATGAGCTTGGTCCGTATGGACAGATTGCGAAATGCGTGCACGGGGGAGCCTCCTCTAACCTGCTGTAAGCAAGTGTTCCAACAAGGGGCGGCATCTTCTCACGCCTCCAGACGCAGCGTCTCAGGGACTTCCTCTGCCCGCTCCCGCGCCCCGGTACGGGCGCTGTACCTGCGGCGGTTCCAGGGCCACAACCGGCAATATTCAAACCCTTCTAGAATCGCGTTGCAGCATGCGTTTATAGCTATTTATTTAGAAGCATAAAGCGCTTGCTGCGCCTGGCATTCATACGTTTTTCATTATTGTCTTTATCTCCCATGACTTACTGCGTCGCCCTCAAGCTCAACGCCGGCCTTGTGTTTCTGTCCGACTCGCGCACCAATGCGGGCCTCGATCAGATCAGCTCGTTTCGCAAGGCCATGGTCTATGAACAGCCGGGCGAGCGCTTCATGGTGCTGCTGTCGGCGGGCAATCTGTCGCTCACGCAGGCGGTGCGCGAGGTGCTGGAGAGCTTTCAGCTGCCCAGCTCCAGCGGCGAGCTGCTGAGCATCTGGAATGTGCGCAGCATGTTCGACGCGGCACGCGTGCTGGGCGCGGCCGTGCGCCATGTCTACGACCGCGAGGCCGCGGCGCTGCAGCGCACGGGCGTGGATTTCAACATCTCCATGATCTTCGGCGGGCAGATCCAGGGCGAAGGCATGCGCCTGTTCCAGGTCTATTCGGCCGGCAATTTCATCGAGGCCACGGGCGAGACGCCCTACTTCCAGATCGGCGAATCCAAATACGGCAAGCCCGTGCTGGACCGCGTCATCACCTCCGAGACCCCGCTGGACGAGGCCGCCAAATGCGCGCTGGTGTCCATGGACAGCACGCTCAAGTCCAATCTCACCGTGGGCCTGCCGCTGGACCTGATCGTTTACGAAAACAACCGCTTCGCCACCGACAAGATCGTCTGCCTGGACGCCAACAACCCCTATCTGCGCATGCTGCACGACAGCTGGGGCCAGCGCCTGCGCCATGTGTTCGACAGCATCGACGACCCGGCCTGGGACGGCGGCGAAACGGCAACCCCCATACGCGTGCACAGCCCGCTGGCCCATCCCATCGTCAAGGTCGGCGCGCCGCCGCAGTCGCCCTCCGCGCCCGAGCAGGGCGCGGGCCGCATGCCGCCCGCGGCGCTGCGCCAGCCCATTGTTCCGCAGCAGGACGGGCTGAACGCGGCGCGCGAGTACCAGCGCATGCAGACCGCGGAGGAAGAGGCGCGGCAGTCGCGCCAGCCCAGCGCCTCGCTGCCCTCGCGTTCGTTCTGAGTTTCCCGGCGTCCCGCCGGGCGTTCATCTCCCCTTCAAGATCCAGACCATGCCCCACAGCAAGGCCAGCGCCGCAGTGTCTCCCATCCACCCGCTGCCCGTGGTGTTCTCGCACGCCAACAGCTTTCCGCTCCCCACCTACCGCCTGCTGTTTGAGCTGCTCGCGCGGCGCGGCATAGCCGCCGACGGGGTGGAGCGTTTCGGGCACGACCCGCAGCGCCCGGTCACCAACAATTGGCCGCACCTGGTCGACGAGCTCATCGCCTTTGCCGAGCTGCAGGTCCGGCGGCTGGGCCAGCCCGTGTATCTGGTCGGCCATTCGCTGGGCGGCATGCTGAGCTTCATGGCGGCCTCCAAGCGCCCGGACCTGGCGCGCGGCGTGCTGCTGCTCGACTCCCCGCTGCTGGGCGGCTGGAAGGCCAATGCCGTGAGCCTGGCCAAGCAAACGCAGATCGTGGGCTCGCTCTCCCCCGGCAAGATCAGCCAGCGGCGGCGCCACACCTGGGCCAGCAATGCCGAGGCGCTGGAGCACTTTCGCCACAAAAAGGCATTCGCGCACTGGGATCCCCAGGTGTTGCAGGACTATGTGGAGCACGGGCTGGTGGACGAGCACGGCAAGCGCAGCCTGTACTTCACGCGCGAGGTGGAGACCGCCATCTACAACACCCTGCCCAGCAATCTGAACAGTCAGCTGCGCCGCCATCCCGTGCGCTGCCCGGTGAGCTTTATCGGTGGCCGCGCCTCGGTGGAAATGCGCCAGGTGGGCATGGAGATGACCGAGCGCATCACGCGCGGCCGCATCATGATGCTGGACGGCGGCCACCTGTTCCCCATGGAACGCCCCGAAGCCACGGCCGCGGCCATCGAGGCGGCGCTGCTGAATCAAGAGCATTCGCTGGCGCTGCATAAGGCCTGAGCATCCCCAGAAAAAGGAAGCGCCCTGGTTAATTCAAGGGCGCTTTTTTTATATTGCGGCGGCAGTTGGCCTGCATCGCCTGAAGCTTCAGTGGTCAATGCCTGGTTTGCAGCGATTACAGCCAGTCGCACCGTTGTGATGAACGTCACCTATGCGCCGTGAAGCCGGCAGTCGAAGGCCAGGCCCCGCTGCCGGAATTCTCGCTACAGTTCTGTTTGCTCTGAAATCTCAAGAGCATCCTCTACCTCTATACCCAGGTAGCGAACCGTGCTTTCCAACTTGGTGTGTCCGAGCAAAATTTGCACTGCACGAAGGTTCTTGGTTCTACGGTAGATCAAAGTTGCCTTTGTCCGGCGCATAGAGTGCGATCGGCATTTAAAGCCGCCGCCATGGTATTCCTGCCGCTGTTGCATGTCATCGGCGCTAATCTGCCAGGCTGACGATGATTCGTAGCGGAACGGCAGCGGTGAACTATCTGCCGCTGCGCACAGCCAGGTGCGATTCATACAGATCCCGCATTGGGTGGTCGGGTTCGGATGGCAATGCAGATTTCCTCCCACAGATTTTTGAGCCCGGCATCTGGCAACAGTTCGGGCTTTGTTTTTGGCTATGTCCCCGTTGAGTGTGGAAAAACGCCGATAGCCGCGAGGAGCATGGCTTGCGGGGTTGGCAGGCGA
>NZ_JBFYGN010000024.1:0-73408 GCF_041079535.1 Comamonas guangdongensis
CGCCTCGGGCACGGCCACCGACGGCAGCGTCACCGACACCATCGGTGTGACGGTGCACGGCGTGGGCGGCAGCTCGGCCGCAGGCAACATCGTCGTCACCATCGTGGACGACGTGCCGGTGGCCGTGAATGACCTGGGCAAGGTGACCGAAGGAGGTGCACTGACCGTGGCGGCGGCCGATGGCGTGCTGGCCAACGACAAGTCCGGAGCGGATGGCTGGGCCAATGGCGGCAACGCCGTGGTGGGTGTAAAGGCCGGCTCGGATACGACAAGCAATGTGACCACGGGCGTGAATAGCGAGATCACGGGCTCCTACGGCAAGCTGACACTGCATGCCGACGGCAGCTACACCTACACGGCTAATCCCAATGTGAGCGGAAATGCTCAGGACGTGTTCACCTACACGGTCAAGGATGGTGATGGTGACATGAAGTCGGCAACGTTGACCATCAATGTCAACCAGTTCATCGGCGGAGGCAATACCTCGGACACGATCAACGGCGGTGCAGGTGACGATGTCATTCTGGGCGATGCCGGTGGCACAAACACCGTTATCCAGCCGGGCAAGAACTACAACATTGCATTGATCGTCGACACATCGGGCAGTATGGGCAGTGCCTCTGGAACGCCTGGCAAGACGCGCATGCAGTTGGAAATCGATGCGCTTGTCAATCTGGTCACGTCTCTGACAAAGGGAAGCAATCTCGGCACTGTGAATGTGGACCTGATCAGCTTCGCCTCGGGTGTCAAATCGACTTTCGAAGTGAAAGGTTTGACGGCTAGCAACCTGGATAGTTTGGTGAATGCGATCAAGGCGTTGTCGGCTAATGGCAATACAAACTACGAGGCGGCTTTTAAAGAGGCTACGAACTGGTTCAATGCTCAAGCCAGTGCGCAACAGTCGGGTGGCAAGACGTTTGAAAACGTGACCTATTTCTTGACGGATGGAGACCCGAATACCAGCAGCTCGGGTGGCAACGTCATGAATGACTCTATCAATGCCTTCAACTCACTGAGTAGCAAGAGTGGTGTGTATGCGATTGGCGTTGGTAACGGCGTGACTGAAAGCCAATTGCAATATTTCGACAATACTGGAGACCAGCAGTGGGTCGTGAACAGTTACGCGACAGCTACTACATTGGCTAATTTCTCTAATGGGAATGGCTGGGGCAACAGCAGCAGCTGGTCCGTTGCGGATACAGGCTCGGCAGGCACGGGAACCATCAGTCGCACTGGCGGCTATATGGCCATCACCGATACGACACAGAGCGCTGGTGCGAATGCATACAAAGCCGGGTCGCCGCAGTTCACGCTTGCGGCAAACGATCACAGTTTTGCAACATTCCAGTACCGTACCGCCAACACGGGCAGCGGAGATCTCTTCACATGGAAGCTGCAAATGCTGGTGAGCGGTGTATGGACCGATGTCGGAGCTCTTGGCACTGAGCATTCGCTGGGCATTAACGGCAACTGGACGACGATCACGACGGACTTGCTGGGCGCGGGCACTTACCGCTTTGTGTATTCCGTTGACGATCACAGCGCCAACGGTAATGCAGCGCAGCTGCAGATCGACAATGTCACGCTGTTGCCTGCTGCACAGCAAGGACATGTCGATATCGTCAATACTGCGGACCAGTTGGCGATGGCGCTGCAGGGGGGCTCCAGCAGCACAGACCCGGCACCCGTTGGCAACGACATCATCCACGGTGGCGACGGCAACGACATCCTCTTCGGCGACGTCATCAATACCGATGGCAATGTGCTGAACTGGGCCTCTGTGGGCGGGCGTCCTGCCAATTTGCCGAATGGCTCGGGTCTGGAGGCACTGAAAGTGTTCCTGACCCTGTCCAGCGCGGATCATCATGTGCCTACCGACAAGGATATCTACGACTACATCAAGGGCCACCATGCGGACTTCAACGTCAGCGGTGACACCCGTGGCGGCAACGATACCCTGTATGGCGATGGCGGTGACGACATCCTCTACGGCCAGGGTGGAGACGACAAGCTGTATGGCGGCGATGGCAATGACATCCTGTACGGTGGCGCGGGCAATGACGAGCTGCATGGAGGCAAGGGTAACGATACCCTGATCGGCGGTGCGGGTGACGACCTGTTTGTCTGGGACAAGGGGGATGAAGGCACGGTGGCCGCGCCCGCCAGGGATGTGATCTTGGACTTTGGCCTCGGTGGCACAGACCCCAACGGCAAGGACAAGCTGGACCTGCATGACCTGTTGCAAGGCGAGGAAAATGCAACGGATCTCAGCAAGTTCCTGCATCTGGAGAAGGTTACGGCAAATGGTCAGACCGATACCGTGATCAAGATTTCGACGGACGGCCACCTGAATACCGATGGCAGCAACTTCAACCAGGAGATCACGCTCAAGGGGGTGGATCTGGTGGGGGCAGTGACCGATCAGAATGCGATGATCAAGCAGCTGATCGATCAGGGCAAGCTGACGCTGGACGGCCAGCATTGAGGGGCATGGCCTTGAGAGATCGTTCTCGAGGCCGCTTTCTCAAGCCATGCAAAAGGCGCATGCATCCCTGGTGCATACGCCTTTTGTCGTAGGAATGTCTGCCTTTGTGCGCCGCCATATGGCTGGCGTTGAATGCCTCAAAGGTGGTGGACAATGTCCGGATGGCCCGCTCTTGGGCGCTGGGTGTGCGTCGAATTCTGGATAGGAACAAGCATGGGGCTGGCCGGGGCACTGTTGTCTCGCCGTCGTTGGGCGGCGGTTTGCCGCGTGGGAGTGGCCGCGCTGGTACTGGCGTGGCTGGCGCCCGTGCCCGGGCGCAGCGCTCTGGAATTCGACCTGGCCCGCGTGCAGCAGACCATGCAGTCGCGCTTCGGCGCCCAGGGGGTGCAGGCGCTGCAGGACTGGCTGCGCATGCTGGAGGCCCAGGCCGGCCGACCGCCGGCACGGCAATTGCAGGCGGTCAACGATTTCTGGAACCACACGGTGCTGGGATCGGACGACACGGTGGTCTGGGGCGAGGCCGACTACTGGGCCACGCCGCTGGAGAGCCTGGGCAAACGCGCCGGCGATTGCGAGGACTTCGTGATCGGCAAGTATTTTTCGCTGATGCGGCTCGGGGTTCCGGTCGAGAAGCTCAGGCTGATCTATGTGCGCGCGCGTGTGGGCGGCGTCGGCAGCACGCAGAGCATTGCGCATATGGTGCTCGGCTACTACGAAAAGCCGACCTCGGACCCGCTGGTGCTGGACAACCTCGTGGCCGACATCATGCCGGCCAGCCAGCGCAGCGATCTGACGCCTGCGTTCAGCTTCAACGGCCAGGGCATTTATGTGGCCGGGGCCAGCAAGGCGGCTCCGGTGGAGCGCATCAGCCGTTGGCGGGGATTGCTGTCGCGGATGCAGCAAGAGGGCTTCATGCCATGAGGGCAGCGCTGGGTTGGAGGAGGCACGCCGCTAGCGCTTTCCGCGCATCCGGGAGCAGGGCGCGCGGGACTACGGGGAGCAGCGTGGTGGATGATTTGGTAATCGAAAGGCGGCAAACATGTCTTTGTTGAAGCAGCTACTGCTTAGCGTGACGGTGGCGATCTTGGCCATCCTCAGTGGCACGCTGGCATTCAGCATCGGAGCGGCGAAGCAGTATCTGGACGGACAGTTGCAGTCGGAAAGCGAGAACGCCGCTTCGTCGCTGGCGCTTTCGCTGTCCCAGCCGTCAAACCAGGACCCGGTGACGCAGGAGCTGCTGATGATGGCCTTGTTCGACAGCGGCCAGTTTCACGCCATCCGCTTGACGGCTCCCGATGGCAAGCTGCTGTTCGAGCGCAGCCGCGACGATCAGGCCGCGGACCTCAAGGCGCCGGCTTGGTTCTCGCAGTTGCTGCCGCTGAGCCAGCCCGAGGCGCTGCGCGAGGTCAGCGACGGCTGGCGACAGGTGGGACGGCTGTCGGTGGCCGTGGACAACGGCTATGCGCGCGAAGCGCTGTGGCGCAGCAGCGTGCGCATGGCGGGGCTGGTGGTGGCGGCCGGATTGGCCTGGGCCCTGTTCGTGGTGCTGCTGCTCAAGTGGTTCCGCAAGGTCTTGCAGCAGGAGATTACGGCCCAGGTGCGGGCCATCGACAGCCGCTCCGGGACTTCGGTCAGGCCTGCCCTGCCGGCCAGGGCGATGGTGGCCGAACTGGTGCCCGTGCTCACGGCCATTGCCGATACGCGCGAGCGGGTGCAGGCCACGGCGCAGGAGCAGACCGCGCGCATCGAATCGCTGGAGCTGGAGGTCAACCGAGACCCGGTCACGCAGCTGCCCAACCGCAAGTACTTCGTCAACGAGCTGCGCCGGGCGCTGGGCGCGGCAACGGGTGGCCATGTGATGCTGTTTCGCCAGCGCGACTTGCTGGCCCTCAATGCCCAGATGTCGCGCGCCAGCGCCGATGCCTGGCTGACCTCGGTGGGCGAGAACGTGAGCCAGGTCCTCAAGAGCCATGGCGAGGGCGGCCCGCAGCTGGCGCGCCTGAACGGCTCGGATTTCGTGGTGCTCATGCCCGCGCTGCTCGGGCCGCAGGCCATGTCCCTGGTGCAGCAGATTCGTCAGGTGCTGCTGTCCATGCGCGTGACCTTGAACGACGGCCACTGGTGCCGCTGGAGTTTTGCGCTGACCGACTACTCCTCGTCCAGCTCGGTGACCGGCGTGCTCTCGCGTCTGGACTACGGTTTGATGCGCGCCGAAAGCTCGGGCCAAGCCGACGTGGAGTATGTGGCTTATGGCGACGAGGAGGTGGTCTCGAATATGGCGGGCGAGACCCTGTGGCGCCAGATGCTGATGGCTGCGCTGGAAACGCCCAGCATGCTGGCCCTGGCCGTCAAGCCCATGGCTTTCCAGGGGCAGGATGGCGCGCAAAAGCACAGCGAAGCGTCGCTGACCCTGCGCGCCGCATCGGGCGAGACCTTGATGGGCTCGCTATTCCTGCCCGTGGCCGTGCGCCTGGGCCTGTCTGCGGACTTCGATCTGCGCGCGGTCTCGCTGGGCCTGGGCTGGCTGCAGCAGCAGTCCGAAAAATCCGAGCTGGTCATCCGCATCTCCCTGCCATCCCTGGCGCAAACGGATTTTCTGGCGCGTCTGCGCGAGCTGCTGCAAGCGCCGCAGTGGCAGCCGCATCTGCCGGGCCTGTGCCTGGAGCTGGATGCGCACGGCCTCATGGCCTATCCGCACGAGGTCAGCGAGTTCTGCAGCAGCATGGCGCTGGCCGGTGTGGGCGTGGGCCTGCGCCGCCTGGACCAGCAGCCCATGGCTCTGGTGCAGCTGCACACCCTGCCGCTGCGCTATGTGAAGCTGGGCGGAGATTTCTCCGAGCAATCCTGGCAAAGCCCCGGCGCGCTGCATCTGCTGCAGGCCATGACGGAAACCGCGGCCGTGCTCGGCATCCGGGTCGTGGTGGCCGACTCGGTGAATGCGGAAACGGCACGCCTGCTGCACAAGCAAAACGCTCTGACCCTCTGGGGCTGAGGGCCGGCCGCTGCAAAAAACAAAGGGGCGCTTTGGCGCCCCTTGTCAGGTCTGCGGTTCGCGTTCAGTGAGCCGCGGTGTCGTCGCTGATCTGCACCCGCCGGGCATAGCGCTGCGCAAGCACCGCGCAGACCATGAGCTGGATCTGGTGGAACAGCATCAACGGCAGCACGATCGCGCCCACCGATGCGGCCGGAAACAGCACATTGGCCATGGGGATGCCGCTGACCATGCTTTTCTTGGAGCCGCAGAACACCAGCGTGATCTCGTCTTCCTTGTTGAAGCCCAGGCGGCGCGCGCCCCAGGTGGTGATGGCCAGCACCACGGCCAGCAAGATGCCGCACAGCGCGATCAGGCCGAGGAGCGAAGGGATGGGCGTCTGCTGCCACAGGCCGCTGATGACGGCCGCGCTGAACGCCGCATAGACCACGAACAGGATAGAGCCCTGGTCCACCAGCTTGATGATGGAGGCGCGGCGCTGCAAAAAGCCGCCTATCACGGGGCGCAGCAGATGGCCCACGATGAAGGGCAGCAGCAGCTGCATGGCGATCTTGCCGATCGCATGCAGCGCATCGCCGCCCTCAGCGTTTTTGTTCAGCACCAGGCTCACCAGCACCGGCGTGACCAGGATGCCCAGCAGAGTGGAGGCCGAAGCGCTGCACACGGCCGCGGGCACGTTGCCGCGCGCCATGGAGGTAAAGGCGATGGCCGACTGCACGGTGGCGGGCAGGGTGCAGAGAAACAGTACGCCTATATACATCTCGGGCGTGACCAGGGGCGAGAGCAGAGGGCGCAGCGCCAGACCCAGGAGCGGGAACAGCACAAACGTGGCGATGAAGATCCACACATGCAGCCGCCAGTGGCCTATGCCCGCAAAAATGGCCTGGCGCGAGAGCTTGGCGCCATGCAGAAAGAACAGCAGGCTGACGATGGCCGTGGTGGCCAGCTCCACATAGTCGGCAAATTTGCCGGACGCCGGGAAAAAGCTGGCCAGCACCACGGTGGTGAGCAGGGCCAGGGTGAAGTTGTCGGGAAGAAAACGAGGACGGGACATATTTCTGCTTCAAAGCCATCAAGGCGGGCGCGCATGGGGCGCGATGGCTGCGTATTGGACACGCATTCAATTCAAAAGAGAAATGGATTTATTCGATAGTTCTATAATTTTTTGATATGAATATCAGCCTGCGCCAGTTGCGCACCTTTGTGGCCGTGGCCGAGAGCCGCAGCTTCAGCCGCGCGGCCGAGGCGCTGGCCCTGACGCAGCCCGCCGTCAGCCGCAATGTGACGGAGCTGGAGCAGGCCATGGGGCTGCAGCTGCTGCACCGCACCACGCGCGAGGTGGAGCCGACCGATGCGGGCCGCGTGCTGCTGGGCAATGTCACGCGGGTTCTGGAAGATCTGGATGCCTGCCTGCTGGAGGTGCAAGGTCTGGCCACGCAGCGCAAGGGCCGGGTCAAGGTGGCCAGCAGCCCCACGCTGTCGGCCAATCTGCTGCCGCAGTGCATTGCGCGCAGCAAGCAGCAATCACCGGGGGTGGACATCAAACTGCTGGACCGCATCCAAAGCGATGTGCTGCTCAGCGTGCGCAGCGGCGAGGTGGACTTTGGCGTGGTGATAGACCCGTCGGAAAAGCAGGACCTGCATGTGCAGACGATTCTGACCGAGCCCTTCTGCCTGGTCTGCCTGTCCTCGCACCGGCTGGCGCGCAAAAAAGAGGTGTCCTGGGCCGAGCTGGCCGGCGAGCCCCTGGTGCTGCTAGACCATGCTTCCGGCAGCCGCCGGCTGATCGATGCGGCGCTGCAGGCCCATGGCGCGGCCGCATCGGTGGTGCAGGACGTGGGGCATACCACCACCATCTACAGCATGGTGCAGCAGGGCCTTGGCCTGAGCGTGGTGCCGCAGTTGGCGATTCCCGCGGCCTGGAAGAGGCTGGCCGCGACCGCTGCCAGATCGGGCGAGCCCGCCGTGCTGGTCAGCCGCCAGCTGGTGCCGCGGGTGGAGCGCGGCATCATGCTGGTGCGGCGCCAGCAGCGCGAGCTCTCGCCCGTGGCGCACAGGGTGTGGGAGCTGATTGCCGACGAGGCCGCACGCCGGTTGGACGGCTAGCCCCGGTTCAGGGACGGATCACGATGCGCGAATCGATCACCAGCCCTTGGGGCTGGGGCGCCACATACACGGGCTGGGGCGGCGCGATATAGACCGGTTGCGGAGCGTAGACCATGGGGCGGTCGCGGCATTTGCGCTTTTCCTTGTATTCGCCATTGCCCTTCCACTTGCGCTCGACCTTGCACTGGCCATCCCAGTACTCCTCCTTGTGCTTGTGGCCATGGTGTCCATGGCCGTGAGCCAGGCTGCTCAAAGGCGTGACCAGCAGTGCAACAGGCAGGCAGACGGAGAGTGTGGCAAGAATCAGATGCATCAGAAATGGCGCGGCGCGCGAGCAGGGCGCTACGGAAGTGACTTGGAAAGCCGCAAGCTTAAGGCCAATGCACTCGAGATGCTGTATCAAATCATGAGCAGCGCCTGCCCGGTTCATCGCGATATGCGGGCGTTGCTTTCAAAATAGAAGCGAATTACGCTGATCCTGCCTTGATTTCAGAGGGTATCTGCAATGAATGTGGCTATATATGCGCGCCACCAGTTATTTCATTGATAGTTGTTTTTACGGGGTTGTGCCATAAAGGCGAGCCGGGAATTGCGGTCTCCAGGCCCGCGCGCCTGCTGCCGGGCGCCACGCATCTGCGGCTGTATCCGGCGCTGCGGCCGGATAAGGAGGGCTGCCAAGGAGCGCAGTTGGGGGCCTGCGGCAGCGGTGGCAGCGCTTAGTGCCGGCGCTGCTGAGGAGGCTGGCCGCCGCCCGAGCGTTCGATATGGCGGAAGGTCAGGCGACCCTTGTTCAGGTCATAAGGCGACATTTCCAGCGTCACCTTGTCGCCGGCCAGCACGCGAATGCGGTGCTTGCGCATTTTGCCGCCGGAGTAGGCAATCAGCTGGTGGCCGTTGTCCAGCGTTACGCGAAAACGGGCGTCCGGCAAAACCTCGTCCACTCTGCCTTGCATTTCAATCAATTCTTCTTTGGCCAAAATATTTCCTTTCTAGAGAGAGTCAGTTCAGCTGGTTTTTCAGCACCATGCCGCGCCCTTCGGCGAGGGCATAGCGGCTGGCCGTCCCAGCGCTGTCGAACTGGCGGATAAACCTGAAAATCCGGTCGTATTTGCCGCGGCGGATGGAAACCGCTGCAGCCACCTTGCCGGTGTGAGTGATCTGGGTGAGGGCAGTAACAATGTAGTTGCCGACACGCTCAGTGATTTGTTCTGTATGCATATCGTGTCAACGGCGGCGCCGGCCCATGCATGGGCTGCGCCTGCCAGTAAGGGTGAAAACGGATCCGGTCCGAAGACCTGGACCATGAACGCCAGCCGCTTGCGGGTGGCTTGCTTTCTTGCCGAAGAGAGCACTCAAGACTCAGGGGAGAGTCGAGCGTGAGGCAACGTGAGAACTGCCGGGGAAATTGCTGCAAAAGGCAAGTGCAATGCAGCAAGGTTATGGATTATAAAGTACTGCGGTTTTATATGCAAATCGCAATGAAGCCCGCAGTGGCATTGCGGAGCGCGGTTTCTTCGGCGCGCGCCTGAATGCGATTGAGCCGGCAGCTGCTCAATCGGGCACGGGTTCAGCAATAGAAGGCATGGCAAGCTGCGCCGGGCTGTTGCCATGCCTGCGTTGACGGCGACGCCGTCGACAGAGGGCCTCAGTAGGCGCTCGGGGCCTTGGCATCGAGCTGCGCGAACTGTGCGGGATAGAACTTCTCGGCCACATCCAGGTGGGAGCGCACGCGGCCCTTCAGCGCATTGGTGCCGATATGGCTGAACAAGGGGTTGAGCGGATCGCTTTCCGGGCCGCGTGCCTGTTGCGCGAGGTGGGGGGGCAGATCCAGCAGAGGCACTTCCCGGGCCTGCAGGCTGGGCGAGAAGAAATAGGCGATGGAGTAGCGGCTGGCTCCAGAGCGCGGCGAGACCACGCGGTGCACATTGGCGCGCAGATAGCCGTTGGTGGCCAGCTCCAGCATCTCGCCGATGTTCACGACGAAAGCGTTCTTGCGGGGCGGAACGTCCAGCCAGCCATGTGCTGTCTGCACCTGCAGCCCGCCGACCTCGTCCTGCAGCAGCAGAGTCAGCAGGCCGCCGTCCTTGTGCGTGCCCACGCCCTGGTCGGACTGCGACTGTGCCTGGCCGGGGTAGTGGATGATCTTCAGGCGGTTGTTGTGCGGCTGAGCGACTAGGGCGTCGAGTGCCGTGGCCGGCTGCTCCAGCGCCACCAGAAAGGCCTGCAGCAGGCGCTTGGCCGCCTTGCGCGTGGTCTCCAGCCAGGCCAGGATTTCGCCTTGCAGTGCGGGCAGTTCCTCGGGCCACTGGTTGGGGCCTTGCAAACCCCACCAGGCCGGCGTCTCGGGCGCCTGGTGTATTGGAGGCAGCTCCTCGCCGAAGTCGATCTGCTCGCGCAGGTCGGGCCGCAGGCGGGTGATTTCGCCGCCCACCCCGGTATAGCCGCGAAAATGACGGGAGTTGCGCATGGCAATGCGCTGCTTGGCTTCGGGCGGCAGGGCGAAGAACTGGCGGGTAATGGTTTCCATCCGCTCGATCTGTGCGCTGTCTATGCCATGTCCTTCGAGGTAGAAAAAGCCGATATCGCGTGCGATGCGCGCCAGTCGCGCATGGGCTGGGGTGTGGCGCGCGGAGTCACCGAGTTCCGCCAGGTCGATGACCGGCAGGGAGTCCTGTGGTGCGGAGGGCGCAGGGGGAATGGCTGGTGCGGCGGTGCTCATGCAGGCTCCTGAAGGCCGTCGATGGAAGAGGGTGATGAATCGCTGGTGGCGGTCGCCTGCTTCAAGGCCTGCCCCAGATCGGCCAGCAGGTCGTCGGGGTGCTCTATGCCTATGGACAGGCGCACCAGGCCCGGAGCAATGCCCACGCGCGCCAGTTCCGCATCGCTGAGCAGGTGGTGGGTGGTTTCGGCGGGAATGGCCGCCAGGGATTTGCTGTCCCCGATGTTGACCAGGCGCAGGAAGAGCTGCAGCGCGTCATAGAACTGCCGGGCCGCAGCCCTGCCTCCATGCAGCTCGAAGGACAGCAGGCCGGGGATCAGGCCGCCACGCAGATAGCGCCGGGCTTGCTCGCGGTCCGCGTGGCCGGAGACGGCAGCATGGAAAACGCGTGCCACCTGGGGCTGGACCTGCAGAAAGTCCAGCACGGCCAGCGTGTTGTTGCTGATGCGCTCCATGCGCAGTGCCAGTGTTTCCAGCCCTTGCAGCAGCAAAAAGGCCGAGTGTGCGGCCAGCGTGGCTCCCGCATTGCGCAGCATGACGGTGCGCGCGCGTGCGAGCAGCGGAGCCTCGGGGTAGCGCTCGGTGAACACCACGTGGTGGAAGGCCGGGTCCGGGCGCGTGAGCTGCGGGTAGCGCTGGGTCTGCGCATTCCAGTCGAAGCGGCCGCCGTCCACGATCAGCCCCCCGATGACGGCCCCGTGGCCGCCTATGTATTTGGTCGCGGAGTGCAGCACCACATCGGCGCCATGCTCCAGGGGGCGGATGAGCAGAGGCGTGGCACTGGTGTTGTCCACCACCACCGCAACGCCGTGGTCATGGGCCAGTGCGGCAATCGCGGCAATGTCCGCCACTTCCCCCGAGGGGTTGCCGACGGACTCCAGGAACACGGCCTTGGTGCGCTCTGTGATGGCCGCGCGCAAGGCGTCGCTGTCGCCGCGCGCCACCACGGTGCTGGCAATGCCGCGGCCTTGCAGCACGTGCACCACCAGGTTGTGGGTGCCGCCATACAGGGCCGAGGCCAGGATCACATGGTCCCCGGCCTGGGCCAGCGTGGCCAGGGTGATGTCGATGGCCGCCATGCCGGAGGCCACGGCCAATGCGGCCGCACCGCCTTCCAGCTGGGCGATGCGCTGCTCCAGCACGACCTGCGTGGGGTTGCCGGTGCGTGCGTACACCGGCCCTTCCTGCACCAGGTCGAACAGCTCCGCTCCATGCTGGGCATTCTCGAAGAGGAAAGAGCTGGTCTGGTAGATGGGAACCGCGGCGCTGCGCTGGTGCTGCAGCCCGTCGTAGCCCGCATGGAGCACGATGGTGTCAGGCCGCCAGGCGGCGCTCTGGCTGGAAGCAGGTGCGTGGCTCATGCGGGGAGTGCTTCCTTTTGCGCGGAGGCGGCCGCCGCCTGAGCCGCCGGTGCGGCGCGCACCAGGGTGCCCACGATGTGCTGCGGGTTGCGCAGCAGATTCAGGATGGGGCAGTTCTTTTCCACGGCCGCGAACAGCTCCTGCAGCTGTGCATCCGATGCGCTGGATGCGACCTGGACTTCATAGCGGATGTCATGGGGCCAGATGGGCGTGGACTCGTGGCCGGGGTGGCCGCCGCGCGGGTCTATGGTGCCGCGCACATCGACTTCCACGCTGTCCAGCGGCACCTGCAGCAGCGCCGCCTGGATTTCAAATATGTGGGTGACGCAGGTGCCGAGCACGCCCAGCTGCAGCTCGGGCGAGGACGGGCCCAGGTTGAAGCCGGCGAAGTCGTAAGGGCTGTCGCTGATCACCTGGTGCTCGCGGATGCGCAGGCGGCGTATGCCGCTGCGTCCTTCGGCGCTGACATGGGCGTGCAGCGAGGCGGCTTCGGCACGGCCTTCGGCAATGCGTTGCTGGCGCCCCAGGACGGCGTGGCGTTTGTGATGCAGGTAGTCGTTCAGGCTCATGGTGTTTCTCCGGTTGGGATGACGCCATGGTCGGCCAAGCCCGCGGCGCGGGCTACGAAGCTTTTTGAGTTTGCATATGCGCTTTTCGCATGCGAAAGCCCCTGGGGCCGGCTGCCGAATTTCTGCATATCGATACACGGATTCCTTCGTTGGCGTGGTGCTGGCCGCGGACCTATCGTGCTTGCACTTTCACTGACTTCCGGAGGGACGACATGGATGGATTTTTGCCCCTGACCCAGGGTGAGTCCTGGAAACGGCGCCATTTCCTGGGGGCCGCAACCGCGGCAGGCCTGCTGCCGCTGGCCGCGCGCTCGCAGCCGCGCAAGATCACCCTGGCCTGGAGCCAGGCCAGTTTCTGCCAGGTGCCCGTGCCGATTGCGCTGGAGCGCGGCTTCTTCGAGAAGAACGGCCTGCAGGTGGAGGTGCTGAACTGGGGAGGCTCTGCCGACCAGTTGCTGGAAGCGCTGGCCACCGGCAAGGCCGAGGTCGGCGTGGGTCTGATCCACCGCTGGGTCAAGCCGCTGGAGGCGGGGCTGGATGTGAAGATCGTGGGCAGCGTGCACGGCGGCTGCCTGCGCCTGGTCGGCGTCAACGCCGCGGGCGTGACGCAGGATGTGAAGACGCTCAAGGGCAAGGTGATAGGCGTGTCCGACCTGAACAGCCCGGCCAAGCAGTTCTACGGCATCCACCTGGCCAGAAGGGGGCTGAACATCGACAAGGACGTGGAGTGGCGAGTCTTCCCCGCGGATCTGCTGGATGTGGCCGTGAAGAAGGGCGAGATCCACGCCATTGCCGACGGCGACCCCAATCTCTATCTGATCGAAAAGCGCAACCCCGGCGTGTTCACCGAACTGGGCAACAGCGCCACCGGCGAATACGCCGAGAAGATCTGCTGCGTGCTGGGTGCCAGCGCCAAGTTCGTGCGCGATGACCGCAAGAGCGCTGCGGCCGTGGTGCGCGCCCTGGCCCAGGCATCGGACTATGTGGCCGAGAACCCGAACGAGGCGGCCAGGATCTTTGCGCGCTACACGCCCAAGTTCGAAGTGCCGGACCTGCAGCGCCTGATTGCGGAGCTGACCTACAAGCACCATCCGCACGGCGGCCGCCTGCATGACGAGGTGCGCGACTTCGTGGCCGACTTCCGCTCCGCTGGCATTCTGAAGAAGAGCACCGACCCGGCACGCTTTGCGCGCCACATCACGCAGGACGTGCTGTCATGAGCGGCGCCCAAGCCGTTCTGGACCTGGGTGCGCCGGCGGTTGTCGAAGCGCGTGCAGAAGCGCCGGCCCCTTCCATCCGCCAAGGCCTGTGGCGCCAGGGCCTGGTTGCAGCCCTGGCCTGGCTGCTGCTGGGGGCGCTGACCTGGCTGTGGCCGAACAAGGAAATCGGCTTCAGCGACTGGGCCTACACCACGGAGTTTGCCGCGCTCACGGCCGCCATCGCGGCGCTGCTGGCGGCCGTGGCCCTGGCGGGAGGGCGAGCGGGGCGGCTGCTGCGCTGGCTGCGTCCTGCCGGTGCCTGGCTGGTCGCTGCGCCCCTGCTGCTGGCCGTGTGGGAGGTGGTGACGGCCAAGCTGGGGCTGCTGCCACCGCCGTTCTTCGCGCCGCCGCAAAGCCTGCTGGAAGTCTATCTGGACGACTCGGCCCGGCTGGGCATATCGGTGGCCTACTCGCTGCGCCTGCTGCTGCAGGGCATTGTGATCGGCAGCGTGGTGGGCTTTGTCACCGGTGTGTGGGTGGGCTGGTCGCGCGTGGCCGGCTACTGGGTGCACCCGCTGCTGCGTTTCCTGGGGCCGGTGCCGGCATCGGCGCTGCTGCCGCTTGCCTTCTTCTTTGCGCCCAGCAGCCACAGTGCCGCGGTGTTCCTGATTGCGCTGGCCACCTTTTTCCCGGTGGCCGTTCTGACCTGGTCCGGCGTGGCCAACGTCAGCAAGAGCTATTACGACGTGGCCCGCACTCTGGGTGCCTCGGAGTGGTTTCTGGTGCTGCGCGTGGCCATCCCCGCTGCTCTGCCTCAGGTCTTCGTGGGCCTGTTCATGGGGCTGGGCGCTTCATTCTCGGTGCTGATCACGGCCGAGATGATGGGCGTGAAGGCGGGGCTGGGCTGGTATCTGCAGTGGGCCCAGGGCTGGGCCGCCTACGCCAATATGTATGGCGCGCTGCTGGTGATGGCGGTGCTGTGCTCGGGGCTGATCACCCTGTTGTTCACCCTGCGTGACCGGCTGCTGGGCTGGCAGAAAGGAACCGTGAAATGGTGAATATCGCAAGAGAGCTGCAGCCGTCTGCGCAGGCCTCCATCACCGCAGGTGCGCGCATTGAGATCGCCAATGTGTCGCACCACTTTGCCCAGCCCGGCGGGGCCAGCCTGCCGGTGCTCGATCATGTCAGCCTGCAGGTGAGGCCCGGTGAGTTCGTGGCGCTGTTGGGCCCCAGCGGCTGCGGCAAATCCACGTTGCTGCGCCTGGTCGCAGGCCTCGAACCGCCTGCGCACGGCCAGATCACACAGGACGGCCAGCCCATAGAGCGGCCCGATCCCTCGCGCATCGTGGTCTTCCAGGATCCGACGCTGTTTCCCTGGCGCACGGTGCGTGACAACGTGGCCCTGGGCCTGCAGGCCCGCAAGGTGCCCAAGGACCAGCATGCGCGCGTCGACGAAGCTCTGGCGCTGGTGGGTCTGTCCGAGTTCGCGGCCAGCTATCCGCACCAGCTCTCGGGCGGCATGGCCCAGCGTGCGGCCCTGGCGCGTGCGCTGGTCAACGAACCGCAGCTGCTGATACTGGACGAACCCCTGGGCAAGCTCGATTCGCTGACCCGGCTGTCCATGCAGGGCGAGCTGCTCAAGCTGTGGCAGCGTGCCGGCTTTTCGGTGCTGCTGGTCACGCACGATGTGGAAGAGGCGCTGTTCTTGGCCGACCGCGTGGTGGTGTTCTCGCCGCGCCCGGCGCGCACGGTCAAGGAGCTGGCGGTGGATCTGCCCCATCCGCGCCATCGTACGCAGCCGCGCTTTGTCGAGCTGCGTCAGCAGGCGCTGCACCATCTCGGACTGGATGAAGTGGCCTGATGCCCGAGCGTGTAGCGGATGCCCCATGGCTGGTCTGGCTGCTGGAAGCCATCCATCGCGGGCAGTCCGGCCTGCTGCAGCTGCTGCACGGCCTGGGCTGGACGGGAGACGTGGATGGACAGCCGGCCTGGCCATGGACGCAGCGACTGGCCGGCGAATATCTGCTGCTGGACCAGGGCCAGGCACGCCAGCTGGTCTGGAGTCTGGCGGCCGTGATTGCCACACTGGCACTGCTGGTTCTGGCGGTGCTGTGGCGGCGCAGGCGCGGCTACAGCCTATGCCTGCTGGGGCTGGCACTGGCTGCCGTCGTGCTGGCGCCCTGGCCTTCGCACCAGGTGGTGCTGGTGCAGGCCGGGCCTGCGAGCTTTCACCGCAATCCTTTGCCGTTCACCGACGTCGCCATCGTCCGCGGCGCGGCACAGTACCAGCGCCTGTGCCTGCAGTGCCATGGCGCCGCGGGCAACGGCCAGGGGCCGGATGCGGCGGCCCAGGCCGTGTGGCCGCCCAGCTTCATCGGCCCGCTGCTATGGCGCCGTGCAGACGGCGAGCTGCTGCAGGCCGTGCGCCATGGCGTGCGGGACGGCCAGGGGCACACGACAATGCCGGGCTTTGCGGGGCAGCTATCGGTGGACCAGAGCTGGGAGCTGCTGCATTTTCTGCGTGCCCAGGCGGCGGGCCAGTTGCTGAACGCCACCGGCAACTGGGCCCAGCCCATAGCCCTGCCGGACATGGCATTGCGCTGCCACCGCTCCGACAAGACGCGGGTGCGGGACTGGCAGGGGCAGCGCTTGCGGCTGGTCAGCCTGGCCGATGCCGAGGGGCTGCCGCCCGACCCGCGCATGGTGACGCTGTGGCTGCCGCCGGCAGGGCAGCAACTGCCGGCCATTCCGGAGCAGGTGGACTGCATCGTCACTTCGGCAGCGACGGCGCGGCAGGCCCTGGGTCTGGTGAACGCCGATGCCGCGATGCGCGATGTGCAACTGCTGGCGGACAAGGCCGGCTGGCTGCGGGCGCGCAACAGCCGGGCCGTGGGCAACTGGAGTGACGAGGACCTGCTGTGCCGCAGCACGCAAGTGCCGGCAAACCCTGGGACGCCGGTGGCCGAGGACAGCCTGACCCGCATTCTGCGGCTCATGGATGTGGAGCCGGTGCTCTATATCAAGGGCGGGCGGGTGCACGGTGTGCGCTGATCCGGTGCGGCGTAGCGGTTGCCGCCCCGGACGGCTTCAGTCTTCGTGGCCTTCGCTTAGTTTCTGGCGCACGACCTCCGGCGTCAGCGTCGGCACGAAGCTCTCGATGAAATGATAGGCATAGTCGCGCAGCCAGATCCCGCGGCGCACGGCAATGCGCGTGAGATTGATCTCGAACAGGTGGCGCGCGTCAATGGCACGCAGCAAGCGGTCCCGTTCGGCATCGAAGGCAATGGAGGCCACGATGCCTATGCCCATGTCCAGTTCCACATAGGTCTTGATCACGTCCGCGTCCATGGCCGTCAGAACGATTTCCGGGGCCAGGCCTTCGCGGGCGAAGGCTTCGTCGATATGCGCACGTCCCGTGAATCCATGCTCGTAGGTGATGATGGGGTAGCTGGCCAGATCTTCGAGGGAAATCGGCGTTGTCTGCAGCAGCAGGGGATGCCCGGGCGGCACGATCACGCTGTGCGACCAGCGATAGCCGGGCAGGGTGAGCAACTGCTGGTAGTTGGCCAGGGCTTCGGTCGCCACGCCGATGTCGGCCTCTCCGGCCAGCAGCATTTCGGCAATCTGCTGCGGCGAGCCCTGGCGCAGATGCAGGGTCACGCCCGGGTAGATCTTGCGGAAGTCCCGCACCACGGCCGGCAGCGCGTAGCGGGCCTGGGAGTGGGTGGCTGCCACGAAGAAGACCCCCGTGTCCTTTTCCTTGAAATCCTTGCCCGCGTTCTTGAGGTTGCCGGCCTCCAGCAGCAGCCGGTCGATGATGGGCAGCAGCGTCTTGCCGGGCGGCGTCAGCCCCGTGAGCCGCTTGCCCGCACGCGTGAAGATCTCCACGCCAAGCTCTTCCTCGAGTTCACGGATCTGCCGGCTGATGGCGGGCTGGGAGGTGAAGAGAACGGACGCCACCTCGGTCAGGTTGTAGTTGTTGCGCGCAGCTTCACGGATGGAGCGCAGTTGCTGGAAGTTCATGGCCTGGCTCCATCGTCCGCAATCCCGGCAGCCGCGAGCTGGTCTCGCCATTCAAGAAATTCCAGCTGATTGCCCGCCGGGTCCTTGATGTAGATCTGCTGCGCCGCCGCAGCCTCCGGGTGGCTTTCGATGAAGCACAGGTCAAAGGCGGTCAGGCGCTTTCTGAGATCGCCCATGCCCTCGACGTTGAAGGCGACATGCTGCGTCCTGCTGCGGCTCTGAGCGCCGGCATCCGGCGTGAAGCACAGCAGCTGGTCGCCCATCTCGAACTGCAGCAGCTGTTTTTTCTCGGGTGTGCGCAGTTCATGGGCCCCGAGCACGGTGGCGTAGAAGAAGCGGATTTCCTCCCTGGACCGGGGATGGAAGTGGAAGTGGATATGGTTGACGGACTTGATGTTCATGGGACTGCATGCCTGTGCTGGCAGGGAGGCGCCTTCCCGGCCATATCTGTCGTTTAGGCGTAGAAGGTCTGAGGCGGTGGCTGCAGCCTGCTGCATTCTCGGGAATGGCTTGGGCTGGAGGCCGTGAAGGCTTCAGGGTCGAGGACAGTGCAGTCCTGTGTGCAGTTGCGGGTGAGAGGCATTCATCAGGTGTTGCCTTGGAAAGTTCTGTTTGGCCGCCACTATAAAAAAGCTTGTTTATAAAAACAATTAATGTTTTTTCACTTCTTAATTACTTAAAGATATTTAAAGCGTTTGAATGCATGGAATTCAAACTCAGGCGCCATGTAAAAAGAGCCTTCAGCGCTTGCCTGGCAAGCGGGAAGGCTCTTTGATGTTTGCGTCCGGCCGATTTGCGGCGGCCGGATTCAGCGCCGGTGATCGGTTTTGCGCGACAGCGACTCGCCCGCGAACTGGACCACGGACACCAGTGCCACGAGGATCACGATGACCTCGAACATCACGCGGGTCTCATAGCGTTCGTAGCCGTAGCGTATGGCCAGGTCGCCCAGGCCGCCGGCGCCCACGGCGCCGGCCATGGCCGAGGCATTGACCATGGCGATCACGCTGACCGTCATGCCGCCGATGATGCCGGGCAGGGCCTCGGGCAGCAGCACATGGCGCACGATATGCCAGCGCTTGCAGCCCATGGCGCGCGCGGCCTCCACCAGCCCGGAGTCCACATCGTTTAGGCTGACCTGGGCGATGCGGGCATAGAACGGGATCAGGTTGGCCGATAGCGGAACCACCGCGGCCCAGGTGCCCAGCGTGGTGCCGACGATGCTGCGCGTGACCGGCAGCAGGGCCACGAGCAGGATGATGAAGGGTATGGCCCGGAAGATGTTCACCGTGACCGACAGCCCCTTGTAGAAGCGCGGGCGCGCATACAGACCGCGCGGCCCGGTGACGGTGAGCACAATGGCCAGTGCCAGGCCGAGGCTGATGGCAATCACCGAGGAGGAGAGCACCATCAGCAGGGTCTCGACAAAGGCCTGAATGTATTTGTCAATCGGCGCGGACATAGCCCAGCAGCTCCAGTTGGTCGGCGCCGGTGGACTGGCGCAAGGCATCGAGCGAAGGTAGTCCGGCGGCGGGCGCCGAGACCAGCAACTGGCCCAGGGAGTGGCCGCGCAGGCGGTCCAGGCCCCCATGCAGCAGCGTCGTCTGCGGGCCCAGCGCAGCCAGGGCCTGCAGCGGCAGGCCTTGCGGCCGCCGGGAGCCGGCAAAGCGCAGGCTGAGCACGGCGCGGTCTGCCGTGCCCGCAGGCCCTGGCTGCAAGCGCTGTGCAAGATCGGGCGGCAGTCCCTGCAGCAGCGGCTGCAGCAGGGCTTGGGTGGCGGCCGACAGAGGCGCGCCGAAGACGCGCCAGACTTCGCCTATCTCCTGCACCTGTCCCTGGTCCAGCACCAGCACGCGGTCGCAGATGGCACGGATCACCGCCATGTCGTGGGTGATCAGCACCACGGTCAGCCCGAGCTGGCGGTTGATGTCGCGCAGTAAGGCCAGTATCGACTGGGTGGTCTCGGGATCCAGTGCGCTGGTGGCTTCGTCGCACAGCAGCACCTCGGGGGCGTGCACCAGCGCACGGGCAATGCCCACGCGCTGTTTCTGCCCGCCCGACAGCTGGGCCGGATAGGCGTGGCCCTTGTCGGCGAGGCCGACCAGCTGCAGCAGCTCGTCCACGCGGGCCTTGATGACGGCCGGGCGCTCGCCGGCCACGCGCAGCGGCAGGGCCACGTTCTCGCGCACGGTCTTGGCCGACAGCAGATTGAAGTGCTGAAAGATCATGCCGATGCGCCGGCGCAGCGCGACCAGCGCATCTTCGTCCAGCTGGGCCGGATCCACGCCATGGATCTGCACCCGGCCCGCGGACGGGGTTTCGAGTGCGTTGATGGTACGCAGCAGCGTGGATTTGCCGGCGCCGCTGCGGCCTATGATGCCGAACACCTCGCCATGGCGGATGTCGAAATCCACGGCCGACAGGGCCTGGACCGGGCCGCTGCGGCCCGCGTAGGCCTTGGCCACGCCGTCGAACACGATATGCGGCGCCAGCTGCACCGCGGGAGGGAGTGTGGTCATGCGGTCAGTCAGAACGCCGGAATCAGCGTGCCTTGGTATTGGGTCTCGATGAAGCGGCGCACGCTGTCGGTCTGGAAGGATGCGACCAGGGCCTTGACCCAGGGCGCATCCTGGTCCTTGCTGCGCACCGCGATGATGTTGACGTAGGGGTTGTGCTCGCGCTTTTCCACGGCGATGCCGTCGCGTGTGGCGATCAGCCCCACCTGGTAGGCAAAGGTGTTGATGACGGCCGCGGCGTCGAGGTCGGGCACGGAGCGGGCCAGCACATTGGAGGCCGCCTCCACCAGCTGGAGCTGGCGCGGATTGGCCGTGACGTCGGCCAGGCCGGCCGTGCCGGTGAAGGGGTCGAAGCCATCGCGCAGCCGGATCAGGCCGTGGTCGCGCAGAATCACCAGGGCGCGGGTCTGGTTGCTGGGGTCGTTCGGCACGCCCACCCGCGCCTTGGCGGGAAGGTCTTCCAGGCGCTTGTGTCGGCGCGAATAGAAGGCGATGGGCGCAATCAACGTGTTAGCCACGGACACGATCCGGTAGCCGCGCTGGCGCACCTGGTCCTGCAGGAAGGGCAGATGCTGAAACGCATTGGCCTCCAGATCGCCGTTGTTCAGCGCCTCGTTGGGGCTGACCGAGCCGCCCAGCACGACCGGTTGCACATCGAGGCCTCTGGTCCTGGCGGCCTTGGCCACTTCGGCCCAGATTTCCTCGCCGATGCCGCCGCGAATGCCGACGCGCACGCGTTGCGCCGCATGGGTGGAGATCGGCAGCAGGGCAGCGGTGCCGACGCCCAGCAGCGTCGTGAGCGCGGTGCGGCGCGAAGTCTTGGGGAGATGGGTCATGGCAGAGCCTTCCTCAGAACGCGGGGATCACCGAGCCCTGGTACTTCTGCTGGATGAACTGGCGCACGGGCTCGGACTGGTAGGCCGCGACCAACTGCCGGGTCCATGGCGCCTCCTTGTCCCTGGCTCGTATGGCAATGATGTTGACGTAGGGGTTGCGCTCGCGTTTTTCCACGGCGATGCCGTCGCGCGTGGCGATCAGCCCCGCCTGGTAGGCAAAGCTGTTGACGATGGCAGCGGCCGCCAGGTCGTCCAGAGAGCGGGCCAGCACCACCGAGGCCACTTCCACCAGCTCCACCTTCTGGCGCAGCGCCGTCACATCGGCCAGCGATGCCGTGCCGGTGAAGGGGTCGAAGCCGGCGCGCAGGTCGAGCAGGCCCTGGTCGCGCAGCACCACCAGGGCGCGGGTCTGGTTGCTGGGGTCGTTGGGTATGCCAATGCGCGCACCGGCAGGCAGATCGGCGAGGCGCTTGAATTTCCTGGAGTAGAAGGCGATCGGCGAGATATAGGTATCGCCCGCGGAGACCAACTGGTAGCCGCGCTGCTGGTTCTGGTCGCGCAGGTATGGCTGGTGCTGGAAGGAGTTGGCTTCGAGGTCGCCGTTGTGCACGCCTTCGTTGGGGCTGACCGAACCGCTCAGCACCACCGGCTTGACATTGAGGCCGCGCTCCCTGGCAACCTTGGTGACCACTTCCCAGATCTCCTCATCCACGCCGCCGCGCACCCCCACGCGGATCAGCGCGGGAGCCGTGGTCGCGGCCGATGCGGGCCGGCTCACGATGCCTGCCGCCGGAAGCAGGAAGGCCGCAGAGGTACGGAGAAAGTCGCGCTTGTTCATGGTGAAAATCTGTTCGTCTGTGATGGGATGCCGCAGTATCGAGAGCCATGCCCGGGCATGGCAACGAAGCTTTGCGGCTATGCAAATACGCTTTGGGTATGAGTGGCCCGGGGCGCGCTGTCGTCCTGCGGCAGCAGCACGATGTGGGCCCCGTGCGTGTCGCCCTGCGTGATGGCCCCAAGCGGACCGGCCTGCGTTGTGTACAGGCCGATGGCGAATGGGCCTTCGCCCTGCTGCGCCAGGCGCGCGGCCGCGGCGCGGCTGCTGCTGGCGCTTTCCAGCTTCAGCTGGGTGTTGCCCAGTTGCAGGCTCGCGGTGCCTGCGTCGTTGTGGGTGACGGCGGTATCCTGCAGGTCCAGCAGGGCGCGATAGCGTGCAAGCGAAGCGGCTGCATCGTGGACGGCGATATGCAGATAGGCCACGCCCTGCACGCCGTTGGCGTGCTCGCGCACGCCGCCCTCCGGTACGCGCAGGGCGCGCGGCGTCAGGTCGCCGCACAGAAAAGGCAGGTCCGGCGTGGCGGGTCTGGCGTTCTGCCATTGCAGTTCCACGCCGTCGGGGCGCAAGCGCCCGCCGTCGACGGGAGGCTGGTAGGCCAGACCGCGCGACAGTGCCTGCGCCACGACCTTGGGAGTGGAGGAGGGCAGCAGCGCGAAATCAACGATGCCCGGGCCGAAGCGGTCGAGCTTGGGCCACCAGGGGTGAACCTCTTCGGGAGCTTTCCAGGCAATCAGCTCGAAATAGGAGCCGTCCTGGAACACCACCAGCGCATTGTGGGTGGCCCGCCCCGGGTGGTCTCCGCCGGGCGTCACCGTGAATCCCAGGCTGCGGTAATCGGTTATGGCTTTCTGCAGGTCGTGCACGGCAATCACGATGTGGTCCAGAGGCAATGACATGGGCTTTCTCCTGTGTGTGAAAGCGCCATGCTGGCGCCGCGGCCTGCGGCGCGCAAATGCCGAATGCGGTTTTGCTTATGCGGTTTGCGCCGGATGCGCATATCTGCTGGTTGCATATCCAAGTGCGAAAACAGCAGTTCGGGAAAACGAGAGTGCTTCCTAGCATGCATGCCATCCGGAGAGCTTTTCCGGTTCTTGCGTTACAGCGCCTCGATGGCATGAAGGGTGGATGATCTAGTGCAAAAGCAATACAGAAGAAATAACCATTGGTTGTGGCTGGCAGCGATGGCTGCGGGAGTCTGGCTGGCGGGCTGCTCGCCGCAAGGCGCGGGCAAGCCAGGTGCGCAGCAGGCAGCTGTGGCGCAGGGCGGGGAACTGGTGTATCTGGAGCAGCAGGCGCATAGCAATCTGTATCCGCCAGCCGGCGGCTTCTACCCCAACGGTGGCGTGCTCAACCAGATCACGGACAAGCTGACTTACCAGGACCCGAAGACGCTGGAAATCCAGCCCTGGATTGCCGAGTCCTGGAGCATCAACGGCAACGCCACGGAGTTCACCTTCAAGCTGCGTCCCGGGGTCAGTTTCTCCGACGGCACGCCGCTGGATGCCGCCGCCGTGGCCAAGAATTTCGACACCTACGGCCTGGGCAACAAGGCCTTGAAACTGCCGGTTTCGGAGGCCATCAACAACTACCAGCGCAGCGAGGTCCTGGACCCGCTGACCGTGAAGTTCTACTTCAGCAAGCCGTCGCCGGGCTTTCTGCAGGCCACTTCGGTGATCGGCTCGGGACTGGTGTCGCTGGCCACGCTGGACCGGCCTTTCGAAGAGCTGGGCGACGCCACGCGCATCATCGGTTCCGGCCCGTTTGTGGTGGCCAGCGAGACCCTGGGCAAGGAGCTGCTGCTTAAGGCCCGTGCCGACTACAACTGGGGCCCGGCCAAACATGCGCACCAGGGCCGCGCGCGGCTGGACAGCATCCGCTTTGTGGTCACGCCCGAGGACAGCGTGCGCATAGGCGCCCTGTTGTCGGGCCAGGCCGGCCTGATTCGCCAGGTCCAGGCCTATGACGAAAAGCGCGTGCAGGAGCACAGCTTCCAGATCTATGCGCCTTCCACGCGCGGCGTGAACAACAGCATCGCTTTCCGTCCCGACAACCCGCTGGTGGCCGATCTGCGCGTGCGCCAGGCCCTGCTGCACGGCACGAACACGGCCGAGGTGGTGCAGACTTTGTTCTCGGCCAATTACCCGCAGGCGACATCGGTGGTCGCCAGATCGGCCGCCGGCTATGTGGACCTGGCGTCCGAGCTCAAGTTCGACCCCGAGCAATCCCGGCGCCTGCTGGACGAGGCCGGCTGGACCGTGGGCGCCAGCGGGCTACGCCAGAAGGGCGGGCAGGAGCTGGTGCTGACGGCCTATGAGTCGCTGCCGCAGCCGCAGAACAAGGAGACGCTGCAGCTGGTGGCCCAGCAGTGGAGCCGGCTGGGCGTCAAGCTCAATGTGCTGGCCGGAGATGCTGGCAGCAGGACGCTGGACGGCCTGGATCCCGCCAAGACGCCGGTGGCGCCGAACATGGTGGGACGTGCCGATCCGGACGTGATCAAGAGCAATTACTACCCCACCAATCGCAACGTGCTGCTGCAAAAAGGCGGGGTCAGCCAGAAGGTCAACGGCTTTGTCGATGCCAAGCTCAATAGCCTGCTGGATGCGATTGCGGCCGAGACCGATGGCGCCAAGCGATTGCAGCTCACGGCGGAGGTGCAGCGCTACCTGATCGCCCAGGCCTATGTGATTCCTATCTTCGAGGAGCCGCAAGCCTTCGCGGGCGCCACCTGGGTCCGCGATGTGGACTTCGAGGCCGTGGGCCGGCCCAGCTTCTACGCTACCTGGCTGGCCAAGCGATGACTGCCTACCTGTTGCGGCGCAGCGGCCAGGCTCTGGTGGTGCTGTGGGCGGCTTTCTCGGTGTCCTTCGTGCTGCTGCAGCTGATGCCAGGCGATGCGGTGCTGATCAAGTTCCTCAACCCCGACCTGGGCCTGGGGCCGGAGCAGATCGCCGAGATCCAGGCGGCCTACGGTGCCGATCAGCCGGTCTGGCGCCAGTATCTGCATACGCTGGGGCAGTTCCTGACGGGGCATTTCGGCTACTCGCTGCAGGCCGGCGTCCCGGTCAGCCAGGGCCTGGCCACGAATCTGCCGCCCACGCTGCGCCTGGCCGCGCTGGGGCTGGTTGCGGCGCTGCTGCTGGCCCTGGGGTTGGCGCTGGCGGCCAGCGTGGCCAGGGTGCGGATGCTGCGCATGCTGCTGCAGTCGCTGCCCTCGCTCTTCGCCTCGATCCCGGTGTTCTGGCTGGGCATCATGCTGATCCAGTGGGTGTCTTTCCGCCTGGGCTGGGTGCCGGTCATCAATCCCGGCCCATGGCAGGGCCTGATCCTGCCGACGCTGACGCTGGCGGTCCCCATCTCCGCGCCCCTGGCGCAGATTCTGATGCGCAACCTGGATGCCGCACTGGCCCAGCCCTATGTGGCCGTGGCACGGGCCAAGGGCGCATCGCAGCTGCAGGTGCTGCTGCGGCACGCGGCACGCAACGCGCTTTTGCCCGTGCTGACCATGGGCGGAATGCTGTTCGGCGAGCTGCTGGCCGGCGCCGTGGTGACCGAAGCGGTCTTCGGCCTCAACGGCCTGGGCAGCCTGACCCAGCAGGCTGTGGGCAACCAGGACACGGCCGTGCTGCAAGCGGTGGTGATGGTGTCCGCCACGGCCTTTGTGACCATCAATCTGATCGTGGATCTGCTCTACCCCTGGCTGGATCCACGGCTTGCCCATGGGGCGGGAAGCTGAAGCCATGAATGCATTGACACACAAGAAAGGACTGGCGTTGCAGATGCCGCCGGCCACGCCGTCGCCGCGCGCCGGAACGCAAGCTGCAGCTCCGGCGGCGGCCATACCCAAATCACGCCGGACGCTGCAGCCCCTGCTGCGGCGTGCGGCCCTGGTGCCTGCGGGCCTGTGGCTGGCCTGGAGCGTGGTGGCCTTGGTGCTGCTGTGGGCCGTGGTACCGGGCTGGTTCAGCGGCCACGATCCGCTGGTGGGCCTGGCCGGCCAGCAGCTGCGCGCGCCCGCATCAGGCCATTGGCTGGGCACCGACGCGCTGGGCCGCGATGTCTGGGCCCGCGTGGTCCATGGCTCGGTGCATTCGCTGTCCGGGGCCCTGGTCGCCGTGGGCGTGGGCCTGCTCGGGGGCACCGCACTGGGCTTGCTCGCGGGTGCTGCAGGCGGCCGCCTCGACGATGCGCTGATGCGCCTGGTGGACGTGCTGCTGGCCGTGCCTTCGCTGCTGCTGTCGCTGACCATCATCATCGTGCTGGGTTTCGGTACGGTGAACGCGGCGATTGCCGTGGGCGTGGCTTCGGTGGCCAGCTTTGCCCGGCTGGTGCGCTCCGAAGTCGTGCGCGTGCGCCGCACGGAATATGTGGAGGCAGCCTTCGGCAGCGGTGGGCGCTTCGGTGCCGTGCTGTGGCGCCATGTACTGCCCAACTCGCTGACCTCGGTGGTGGCGCTGGCGGCGCTGCAGTTCGGCACGGCCATTCTGGCCATCGCCACGCTGGGCTTTCTCGGCTATGGCGCACCGCCGCCTACGCCGGAATGGGGACTGCTGATCGCCGAGGGCCGCAACTACCTGTCCACCGCCTGGTGGCTGACCACGGTGCCCGGTCTGGCGGTGGTGGCCGTGGTGCTGGCGGTCAACCGCATCAGCGTTGCGTTGTCGGGAGATCCATCATGAGTGCCTGGCAGAGATTTCGGCAGCGCCTGCTGCAGGCGGCCTGGACGGGGCCGGCTCCTTCCGCTTCCACAGTGCCAGCGGATGCTGCGGTGCTGGAGATCGACGATCTGCAGATTGCCTATCGCGAAGCCGGCCAGCTGCGCCGCGTGGTGCACGGTGTCTCGCTGACGGTGCGCCCCGGTGAGGTGGTGGCTTTGGTGGGGGAGTCTGGCTCCGGCAAATCGACCACTTCGCAGGCCGCCATCGGCCTGCTGCCGGCCAACGGCCAGGTGGTGGCCGGCCGTGTACGCCTGCTGGGCGAGGATGTGACCCATGCCGGCGAGGCGCAGTGGCGCGGCCTGCGCGGCCGCGTGGTGAGCCTGGTGCCGCAGGACCCCACGGCATCGCTGAATCCGGTGCGCACCATCGGCGCCCAGGTGGCCGAGGTGCTGCAGCTGCATGGCTGGAGGGACCGCGCTGCCATAGAGCTGCAGGTGGTGGAGCTGCTGCGCAAGGTGGGGCTGACGCGGCCCGAGCTGCGCGTGCGCCAGTATCCGCACGAGCTGTCGGGCGGCATGAAGCAGCGCGTGCTGATCGCCATGGCCGTGGCGCTGCGGCCGGCGCTGATCATTGCCGACGAGCCCACCAGCGCGCTGGATGTGACGGTGCAGCGCCGTATCCTGGATCTGATCGACACGCTGCGGCGCGAGACCGGCACCGCCGTGTTGCTGGTCACGCACGACCTGGGGGTGGCTGCCGACCGGGCGCATCGCATCGTGGTGCTGCGTCAGGGGCAGGTGCAGGAAGCCGGGGACACGCTGGAGGTGCTGCGCCAGCCGCAGAGCGCCTATGCGCGCCAGCTGCTGGCCGATGCACCGGCGCTGTCGGTGGCTGCGGCGCGGCTATTGCCGGCGGATGCAGCAGAGCCCGACTGGGCCGTGCAGGTCCAGGGGCTGCGCCAGGAGTTCGCCGTGCCCGGCCAGCGTGCACCGTTCAAGGCGGTGGATGGCGTGGGCTTCGAGGTGCGGCGTGGCAGCACGCATGCCATCGTCGGCGAGTCGGGGTCGGGCAAGACCACCACCATCCGTGCGCTGGTCGGCTTGCTGCGACCCACGGGCGGCCAGATCCGCATCGCGGGCGAGGACGTGACCGCGCTGCGCCGCGAGGCGCTGCGCCAGTTCCGGCGCAAGGTGCAGCTGGTCTATCAGAACCCGTTTGCCTCGCTCGATCCGCGCCAGACGGTATTCGCGATCGTCGAGGAGCCGCTGCGCAACTTCGATGCTTTGCCAGCGGCCGAGCGCCGTCGGCTGGTGGAAGACACCCTGGCCCGCGTGGGCCTGGCGCCCGAGCTGCAGCAACGCCGCCCGCAGGCCCTGTCCGGCGGCCAGCGCCAGCGTGTGGCCATAGCCCGCGCCCTGGTGCTGCAGCCCGAGGTGCTGGTGCTGGACGAGGCCGTTTCGGCACTGGACGTGACGGTGCAGGCCCAGATCCTGCGCCTGCTGGAAGAGCTGCAGCAGCAACTGCGGCTGACCTATGTATTCGTGACGCACGACCTGTCGGTGGTGCGCCAGATCGCCCACACCGTGTCCGTGCTGCAGCACGGACAGGTGGTGGAGGCGGGCACGGTGGAGCAGGTCTTCACCCAGCCCAAGAGCAACTACACCCGTGAACTGATTGCCGCCATTCCCGGCACAAGGAGTCTTGATTTTGTCCAACCCCGCCACTCCTCAGAAAAAACGCCTGGGCTTCTTCAGCCGCTTGCTGGATGACACGCCCGCCGGCGAACGCTATCGCCTTGTGACCGAGCAGATCATCCATGCCGAAGCCCTGGGCTTCGATTCCGTCTGGGTGGCGCAGCACCATTTTCACGAGAACGAGGGCGGCCTGCCGTCGCCTCTGGTGTTCCTGGCCCATGTGGCCCAGCGCACGCAGCGCATACGCCTGGGTACGGGCGTGGTGACGCTGAGCATGGAAAACGCCATCCGTGTGGCCGAGGACGCTGCCGTGCTCGACCTGCTGTCCGGCGGGCGGCTGGAAGTGGGCCTGGGCACCGGCGGCACGGCCGAATCCTTTGCGGCCTTCGGCGTGGACGGCAGCGAGCGCGGCGCCGTCTTCGGGCGCAATCTGCAGCGGCTGCGCGCTGCCTGGCGCGGCGATGTGCTGCCGGGCGGCGTGCGCGTCTATCCACAGGCGCCGCAGCTGCTGCAGCGCCTGTGGCAGGCCACGTTCTCCGTGGAAGGGGCGCAACGTGCCGGAGTGGCGGGCGAGGGGCTGATGCTCTCGCGCACTCAGCCGCGACCGGACCAGGCGCCGGGGCTATCCCTGCCGGAGATCCAGAACCCCATCATCGACGCCTACCTGGCCGCGCTGCCGCCAGGCGGCGCGCCGCGCATCCTGGGGTCGCGCACGCTGTTCGTGACCGATCACCGCGAGGACGCGCTGCACTGGGCCGAGATCGGGCTGCGCCGTCTGGCCCAGCGCCATGCCCAGGCTGTCGCCGGCCCGTTTCCGCGTGTCGACCCGCAGGCGCCGCTGGAGCAACTGATTGCCGCCTACGACGTGCACCTGGGCACGCCCGACGACGTGATCGCCTCGCTGCGGGCCGATACGGCGCTGGCGCGCACCACGGACCTGGTATTTCAGGTGCACTCCATAGACCCGCCGCACCAGGCCATCCTGCGCTCGCTGGAGTTGACCGCCTCCGCGGTGGCTCCGGCCCTGGGCTGGGCCGGCCCGGCGGCCACCGCATCTGCAGCCATCGAACCCGCGCTGCAGGCTGCCTGAAGAGAGAACCCCATATGACCGAATTGCTGCAAGAACCCCAAACGCCTGCCGCATCTGCGCACGGCGAGCCCGCCGATGTGATCGACCAACTGGCCGGCATTGCCGCAGGCAGCTGGCTGGACGGCCTGCGCCGTACGCGGCCCGAGACCCGCGCCCAGGCCCAGAAAAGCTACGAGGCCTTGTTCACGCCGCTGGCCCCGGTGGCAGCTCGGGTGACGCCGGCCGAGCGCCACGCGCTGGCGGCCTTTGTGGCCTGGCTGCACCAGCAGCCGCGCGTGGCGGACTTCCATCGGCGCGCACTGCAGGCGCTGGCGCCGCAATGGGCCCTGGCCCTGGAACAGGCGGTAGCCGCCGGCCAAACCCAGGGCCCCTACGGCCACTATCCTGCGGGGCCGCTGGCCGCCGAGAACCGTGCGGGCCTGGAGTTCGAACTGCCCGAGGCGCAGCAGGCCGTGCTGGGTACCCGTCTGCAGGCCGCCTTGCGGCACGCGCATTTTCTGGTCTTTCATCCGCGCGACGTGCAGCCCGGGCGGCTGCGCGCGCTGGAGGCCGCGGGCTGGGCGGCGGACGATATCGTCGTGCTCTCGCAACTGGTGGCTTTTCTGAGCTTCCAGTTGCGCGTAGTGGCCGGCCTGCAGGCGCTGGAGGCCGGCTGGGACAGCGATGCCCCCGCGCCACAGCGCAGCACATCCGTGAAGGCGGTCGTACCGGTGCAGGAGACCGTGGTGCCTGGCTCCGAACCCGTGGTCTTCACCCAGGTCGAGCTGGACTGGCGACCCTGGCTCGCGCCGCTGGACGAAGCGGAACTGACACCGCGCCACCTCGCCGGCCTGGTGGATGCTGCACGCGCCAAGTCGCCGTACTTCCGGCTGCTGGCGCGCGATCCGGACACGCTGGGCGCGCGCACGCGCACCGACAAGGACATCTTCTACAACCCCGAGGCCGGTCTGCCACGCGCCGAGCGCGAGCTGGCGGCGGCGGCCACCTCGCGCCACAACGGCTGCATCTACTGCGCTTCGGTGCATGCGCGCTTTGCCAGCCATTTCGCGCAGCGTCGGGAGGATGTGCAGCGGCTGCTGGATGAGGGCGTTCAGGCCGATCTGGACCCGCGCTGGAATGCCATCGTCGATGCGGCCGTGGCGCTGACAAATACGCCGCACGGGCTTGCTGCCGGCCACATCGCGCAGCTGCGCAGGCAGGGCCTGGACGCCCAGGCCGCGGCCGATCTGCTGCATGCGGCCGCCTTTTTCAACTGGGCCAACCGGCTCATGCTGTCGCTGGGCGAGCCTCGGTACTGAGGGGGCTCCCCGGGGCAAACGACGTCGCCCTGGTGCCGAGCCCCCGGGAGGGCAGGAAACGGGCCCCCTACCCCACAGAGGGAGGCAAGCTTGGCATCAAGTGTCGCCTTGTCGTAGATGCCAGAGGCATTCCGCTGGGTGATCCTTGTCAGCAGCGCAAACAGGCGCGACTGGTTCCAGCCATTGCTGGCTTGCCGGGGTGGTGCGCAAGCAACCGGAAAGGTTGCGGCTGCAAACGCGGCCGTTTCTATCTGAGAACCTGTTCAAAGTCTCGTCTGCTTGATGTGAGAAGCTCGCAGGGTGAGAAAAGGCTACCCCAGCGACATCAAGCGCGAGCAGTTTGAAGTGATCCGGCCCCTGTTGGAGAGCGCGCGCAGAAAGACGGCCCCGCGCAAGGTGGAACTGTACGAGGTGTTCTGCGCAATTCTGTATCTGCTGCGCACAGGCTGTCAGTGGCGGGCACTGCCCAGTGACTTTCCCAAGTGGCGCACCGTGCATTCGTACTTTGCCATCTGGAGCGAGCCACGCGAGGGTGGCAGCCTGCTGGAGCAGGCGTTAAAAAAATCGGGTTGGCGCGGCCCGCGAGAAACTGGGGCGCAACGCATGCAGCGCGTTCTTGATCGTGGACGCGCAGAGCGTGAAGAACACGGACACGGCGGGCCTGAAGGGTTATGACGCTGGCAAGAAGGTCTCGGGCATCAAGCGCCACATAGCGGTGGACACCCAGGGGTTACCGCATGCGGTCGCGGTGACCACGGCAGAGGTGACGGACCGCAAGGGCGTGCTGCAGGCCCTCAAGCGCTGCAAGCCTTCTTTGAGCCGAGTACAAAGCCTGCTGTGCGATGCAGGCTACATCGGCCGGCCGTTCGTGCAAGGCGTGCAGGAGATTCTGGGCACTCACGTGACGGTGCAGATCGCCAAGAGAAGCGAGCTGCACACCTTCAAGGTCATGCCCAAGCGCTGGATCGTCGAGCGCAGCTTTGCGTGGCTGGACAAGAATAGGAGGCTGTGGAAGAACTGCGAGCGGGGGCTCAACACCAGCTTGCAGTTCGTCCACTTGGCATTCTTAGTGCTCTTGCTCAGGAGACTTTGAACACGCTCTGAGGCAACGCGGTATCGCCGGCAAGCTTGCAAGACGAGGTATCGAGAGCAGCGAAAAGCTAGGCAGGCATCGCCGGCTAGTGGAGAGCGCGCGCGGATGGTTTGCGGGCTTTGGCAAGCTGCGTATCCGTCTTGAAAGGTGGTTGGATATTCACGAAGCGTTGTTGAAACCGGCGACTGCAAGCATTTGCGCACGCTTTGTGGGTTGATGTTGTTAGCTGCTCTAATGGCTTTCAAAAGCGCTGATTGGCAAAAAATGCTTCAAATCATAGTTTTTGACTAAAGTTTTTGAAAATCATATTGAGAATATTTCAAATATCTTGTGGAGAATATTTGAGAGATGCGCGATATCCGGACGATAAATTTCAGAGCGTTGGGATTGTTCTTGGGTTCTTGCATAGAGGGTGAGTTGGAGCAGGCGGCCTAACTTACCTCTACTCATGCAATTTCGGATGCATGTTATTGAGAAAGACGCTGCTGGCGTGGTACCTGGCAGTGCTTGCTTAGTCTTGGGCTGGAGGGGGTATTAGTGATTCGCCTTGATGTCTTGGCCGCTGCAGGCAGTTTGACGGGTCTGGGGACAGGGACACAGGGTTTGACGGAAATTCTGTTGAAGCCGTTTCCCTCAAATAGGGGAAACAGGTGACGCGGAAAAGCATGGTGCGATAAAGGGGCTTGAAAACAGGAATTTTTTCAAGGGTGAGCAGTATCTGTCGCGCAGTACCTCATGGCGTGACCGGAATGTTGTATCAATATGTATAATGACGCCTCTTTGAGGGTGGTGGTCGCATGGCGCATTCGCTATGCGGTGATATTTTCGATAAAAACAATCATTGAGGGAATTGGGTGCGCCTTGTTTGGGCTCTGAAGGCATGGTCGGCGTTGGCGCCTGGACTGCAAACATCAGCGAGCTGGCAGCAATGGGCTAGGCAGCCTGTGAGGCCGTGTGGTGAGGTGACGCTGGATTTGTCGCATATTCCCGCCATGGCGCGGCGCCGGTTGGGAACGCAGGCTAGGTGGGCAGTCTCCGTGGTCGATGCTGTACTGGCTGAGGCGGCGCAGGCGGACCTGCCCATAGTCTGGGCTTCGCGCTATGGCGATGCCGAAAAATCCCTAGCCTTGCTGCGGGACTTGGTGGCAGGGGAGCCGTTGTCTCCCACGGCATTTGGCTTGTCGGTGCATAACGGTATAGGAGCGCAGCACTCTATTTTGCGTGGCATGCGCGCCAATGCAGTATGCGTTGCATCCATGCATGCAGCCCCCGAAGCTGGCGTGATGGAGGCCTTGGGCCTGCTGCATGATGGCGCTGCCGAGGTCATGGTGGTGTGCTATGACTCACCGCTGCCTGCGCCCTACGAATGCTTTCACGACGAGCCTGCCCTGCCTTTTGCCTGGGCCGTCTTGCTGGCGCTGGCCGAGCCGGGGGAGCCCGGTTTCACGCTGCAGGCCCTGCCTGCGGCTACCTGCGAAACTTGCGTTCCCAAGTCTGTGCCGCACTTGCCCCATGGGCTGGAGGTGCTGCAATTTTTATTGCACGACCAGCAGGCGAGGCTGTACAGCCCGCAGGCACGAGACGCTCGGGCGCAGGCCGGAACAGGCCAATGGCTGTGGGAGCGCTGCCATGATTGAACGGCTGAATCGTGGCTGGCGTGTGCTGGCCACCGGGCTGTGCTTTGCCGTTTTTGGCCTGGGCGGCCTGGTGGTGCGCTGCGGGGTATACCCGCTGCTGTGGCTGGTTGTGCGCCATCTGCAGCGGCGTCAATGGCTGGTGCAGCATGCGATTCACTATAGCTTTCGCGGCTTTGTGGCGCTGATGCAAGGCCTGGGCGTGCTTTCCTACGATGTGCGTGGTCTGGAGCGACTGCAGCGCCGCGGTCTATTGATTCTGGCTAACCACCCCACCTTGATTGATGTAGTGTTTTTGATGGCTTTTGTGCGTTCGGCGGACTGCATTGTCAAGGCGGCGCTGGCCCGCAATCCTTTTACACGTGGTCCTATCGCGGCGGCGGGCTTTATCACCAACAGCGGCGGTGCCGATCTGCTGCACGACTGTCTGCGCTCGCTGCGGGCAGGCCACAACCTGATCGTCTTTCCCGAAGGCACGCGCACGCCCTTGAGCGGCCCTGTGCGCTTGCAGCGTGGCGCGGCCCATGTGGCGGTGAAAGGCCGCGTGGCCATCACGCCGGTCCATATCCATTGCAGCGCGCCCCTGCTGACCAAGGGCATGCCTTGGTGGCAGGTGCCTGTGCGTAAACCCCACTTTCGCATCGAAGTGCGGGATGACATTGCCATCGAACCTTTCTGCCAGGCCGCGACCAGCGAAGCGCTGGCCGCGCGCCAGGTCATGGAACATCTGTCGGAACAATTTTTTGGGGAAACTTCTAGTGCTTCAGCTTGAGCAAGAAATCAAGGAACTCATCATCTCCAGCCTGGCGCTGGAAGACATCACTACGCAGGATATAGATGTCGCCGCGCCGCTGTTTGTCGACGGCCTGGGCCTGGACTCCATTGATGCGCTGGAGCTGGGCCTTGCGCTGCAAAAGCGCTATGGCGTGAGCATGTCGGCCGACTCTGAACAGACTCGCCAGCATTTCCGCAGCGTTCAGGCCTTGGCCGCCTTTGTAGCCACTGCACGCACAGAGTCTTGATCCTGGAGCCCTCATGAACCAAGCCGCCATTTACGAACGCATTGTCCAGATCCTTCAGGACACTTTTGATATCGACGCTGCACGCATCACACCCGAAGCCCGTCTATATGAAGATCTGGACATCGACAGCATCGATGCCGTGGACCTGATCGTGCAGCTCAAGCCCCTGGTGGGCAAGCGTCTGAATGCCGAGGCATTCAAGTCGGTACGCACCATACAGGATGTGGTGGATGCCTTGCAGCGACTGGTCAGCGAAGACCTCGCCGTTCACTAAAGGAGCTCCTCATCATGCGCAAAGGCGCTGCCTGGGCCTTGCTGGTGTTGACGCTGCTTTACCCCTTGGGTGTGTATGCCGCGCTAGGCCGTCTGTCGGCCCACTGGCTGGCCACTGCACTGGTGCTGCTGGCCCTGGCGCGGGCATGGAGCAGCCGTCAGGGCTTTTGGGGGCTGGTGGCCGCAGGTGCGGCCGTGCTGGCGCTGGCGTCCTGGTGGCAGGGCGATGCCCGAGCTGTCAAGCTCTATCCGGTGTTGGTGAATACCGTGCTGCTGGTCGTGTTCGGCTGGAGCCTGCGGCGTCCACCTTCCGTGGTCGAACGCCTGGCAAGGCTGCAACAGTCGGATTTGCCGGCAGCGGCCGTGGCCTATACCGCCCGTGTCACGGCGCTATGGTGCGGATTTTTTGTGCTCAATGGCGCGGTAGCGGCCTATACGGCGCTCTACAGCAGTGATGCCACTTGGGCGCTGTACAACGGTTTGCTGGCCTATGTGGCCATGGGGCTGCTGATGGCGGGGGAGTGGCTGGTGCGCCGACGGGTGCAAGCCCGCCATCGTGCAAACATAGAAACAGAACAGAGGATGAAAGCCCAGTGAATCAAGGCCTGGCAAATCAAGCGTTGACGTTGGCCCAGGTGGCCTTGCCGCAGGCCCGGACGCCCACGCATGCCGTGGCCCGGTCTGCAGCCGGCATGTTCACGCATGAACAATGGGTACACGCGGTAAAGGCCTGGTGTGCTGCTTTGCAGCCGTTGCCGGGCCGCGATGTGGCCTTGCACATGGAGGGCACGCTGGATTTTGCTGCCGCCCTGTGGGGTGCATGGCATGCGGGTAAGACCCCGGTGCTGGTCAGCGACACCCAGGCCCAGACCCTGGCGCATCTGTTGCCGCAGGTGGAGGCTTGTGCGGGGCAATTGCCCGGTGCCATAGACGCTTGCCTTGACGCAGTCGCTGTGGATGCCGTGGCGCTGCAGCCACTGGATATGGCGCAGGCGAGGTTGGTACTGTTTACCTCGGGCTCTACGGGCATGCCGGAGCGAATTGAAAAAAAGCTCACGCAGCTGGATGCCGAAGTCCATGCGTTGCAAGCCGTTTTTGGTGCGGACCTGAACGCACCGGACATGCAGGTGCTGGCCACTGTATCCCACCACCATATTTACGGCTTGCTGTTCCGCATTCTGTGGCCGCTGTCGGCAGGGCGTTTGCTGGGCACGCAGTTTGCGTGCTATCCGGAAGAGTTGCTACAGCAGCTGCAGTCGGCCTGGCCCAGCATGCTGGTGTCCAGCCCGGCCATGCTGGGGCGCTTGCCGACCCAGTTGGATTGGGCGCCGGTCCGCGCATGTTTGCGCGGCGTGTTTTCCTCGGGCGGGCCGCTGGCGGCCCAAGCTTCGGAGCATGGCCGACAACTACTGGGCCATTCGCCCATCGAGGTGTTTGGCAGCTCGGAAACCGGCGGCATTGCCTGGCGGCGCCGTGCCGAGCAGGGCGATGTCTGGCAAAGCCTGCCTGGCGTGGCGCTGCGCATGGCAGATGGGGGGAGGCTGGCCGTGCGTTCGGCCCACCTGCCTGATCCGCAGGCCTGGTGGGAAACCGCCGACCGTGCCCAGCCCAGCGCCGATGGGCGCAGCTTTGTTTTGCAGGGCCGGGCCGACCGGGTGGTGAAGATTGCGGAAAAACGCGTGTCGCTGACAGGCATGGAGCAAGTCTTGCAAACCCATGCCTGGGTGCAGCTGGCCAAGGCCGTGGTATTGGAGCAGGGGGCGGAAGGCAGCGCTGCCATGGCCCGCGTGGGCATGGCGGTGGAACTGACCGAAGCCGGCTGGCAGGCCCTGCAGCAGCATGGCCGCCGCGTCATGGGTCTGGCCTTACGTCAATTGCTGGAAGATGTGGTGGAGCGGGTGGCCTTGCCGCGCAGTTGGCGCTATGTGGCGCGTATGCCCATGAATAGCCAGGGCAAGACCACGCAGCAAAGCCTGCAGACCTTGTTCAACCCGGTGGTGCCTGTGCCGCATTGGTTGGAGCGTTCGGAAAATCAGGCCAAGGCCCAGTTACAGGTGCAACCACAGCTGCGTGTGCTGGAGGGGCATTTCCCCGGCGCGGCCCTGGTACCCGGCGTGGCCCAGCTGCACTGGGCAGCCAGCTTAGGTCAGCAGGCCTTTGGTTTGGCCTTTGGTTTTGCCGATGCCCAGCTGCTCAAGTTTCAGCAGCCTATTGTGCCGGGCGATACCGTGGAGCTGCAGCTGTGCTGGCAGGCTGACAGCGGTTGTTTGCAGTTCAGCCTCAGTTCGGTGCGTGGTACCCATGCCAGCGGCCGCTTGCTTCAGTGGAGGGCCTGATGCAGGACTTTCTCCCCATTGCCGTGATTCCCGTCTACAACCACCCGGACACCGTGGGCCCTATGGTGGACGGCGTGCTGCAGTCAGGCCTGCCTTGTCTGCTGGTCGACGACGGCTCCGAGCCGCGCTGCGCCGCCGTGCTGGAGGCGCTGACAGCCCTTCATGAGCCCCAGGTGCAACTGCTGCGCCTGGCCCAGAATCTGGGCAAGGGGGGGGCCGTGATGGCCGGCCTGCGCCAGGCGCTGGCCCAGGGCTATAGCCATGCACTGCAGATCGATGCCGACGGCCAGCATGCCGTGGCCGATATTCCGGCTTTTGTGGACCAGGCCCGCCAGCACCCTCAGGCTATGGTGTGCGGTGCGCCGGTGTATGACGCCAGCGTGCCCAAGGGCCGCTTGTATGGGCGCTATCTCACCCATGTGTGGGTGTGGATCAATACCTTGTCGCTGGACATACGCGACGCCATGTGCGGCTACCGCGTCTACCCCTTGCCAGCTACCGTGGCCGTGCTGGACAGCGCCACCATCGGCAGGCGCATGGAGTTCGATATCGAGGTGCTGGTGCGCATGCACTGGCGTGGCCTGCGCTTTGTGACCCAGTCCACGGCGGTGACCTATCCCCAAGATGGACTGTCGCATTTCCAGGTCTGGCGCGACAACCTGCTGATCTCGGGCATGCATGCCCGCCTGTTCGGCGGCATGCTGCTACGCAGCCCGTGGTTGTTGGTGCGCAAGCTGATCGGAAGGCGCGCGGCATGAGTGCAGCACGCTCTCGCAACGGGCGGGGGACGCCATCGTCTAGCAGGAACGCAAGCACCCATTGGGCGCAGATCGGCGAAAGCACCTTTGTGGCTGGCGTGTGGCTGCTGTACCACTTGTACCGCATATTGGGGCGCTGGCCGTTCCTGCTATGCCTGTATCCGGTGGTGATGTATTACTGGTTGTCGCGTCCCTTGGCGCGCCATGCCTCGCTGCAGTATTTGCAGCGTCTGCAACGGGCCCATGGGCTGTGGCCACGCATGCCGGGTTGGCGGCAGAGTCAGAAGCACTTCCGCATGTTTGCACAGGTGATTTTGGACAAGTTGCTGGCACTGACGGGCAGCTACGGTGCGGAACGTGTGCGTCTTGAAGGTCACCAGCCTTTAGTGGAGCTGCTGGAGCGCGGGCAGGGGGCCGTCATTGTCACCGCGCACATCGGCTGTATAGAGCTGTGTCAGGAGCTTGCCAAGCAACGCCCCAATTTGCGACTGAATATCTTGGTGCATACCCGGCATGCCGAGCAATTCAACAGACTGCTGCAGCGCCTTGCACCCAACAGCGGCGTTTGTCTGCTGCAAGTGTCCGACTTCAGCGCGGCAACGGCCATGCTACTTGCCGAGCGAGTGGCGCGAGGCGAATTCATCGCCATCGCCGGTGACCGTGTGCCCGTGCATGACAGCAAGACCACGCAAGCCCAGTTCCTGGGCCATAAAGCTCTTTTCCCCTGTGGACCTTATGTACTGGCCGCGCTGCTCAAATGCCCGCTGTACTTCATGGGCTGCGTGCACGAAGGTCTGGGCTATGCCGTGAAGTTTGTACTCATTGCCACCCAGGTCGAACTGCCGCGTGCGCGGCGCAACGAGGCCCTAGTCCACTACGCCCAGCAGTATGCGATGCAGCTGGAATGTTTGTTGTGCAAAGCGCCCTATGACTGGTTCAACTTTTTCCCGTTCTGGGAGCAGGGTGCGTTGGCCGCCACGGCTTCCCCATCCGCTCCTTGACCGGTTTGTCTTGAGTGCCCCATATGACCCAGAATGTTCGCCCTGTGCTCATCTTTTTTGATGGCACCCCCTTGCAGATCGAGCAGATCACTGCCATTGCCTACCAACAGGCGCAAGCTGCGCTGTCGTCGCAGCCGGAGTTTCGTGCTCGAATCCAGAAAGGTGCTGATTTTCTGGACCGCCTGTTGGCCGAGGACGGCGTGGTGTACGGCGTAACCACGGGCTATGGCGATTCGTGCACGGTGGAAATTCCGCCCGCGCTGGTGCCCGAGCTGCCCCACCACCTGTATGCCTACCACGGCTGCGGCGCAGGACGCTATCTGACACCGGTGGAAACACGTGCCGTGCTGGCCTGCCGCTTGGCGTCGTTGGCGCAAGGCCTGTCCGGCGTGAGCTGGGCGCTGCTGCAGCAACTGGAACACCTGCTGCAACATGACATCCTGCCGCTGATCCCGGCCGAAGGCTCGGTGGGCGCCAGCGGTGATCTGACACCGCTGTCGTATGTGGCGGCCGTTTTGTGCGGCGAGCGTGAGGTGCTCTACAAAAATGAACGTATGCCCGCAGCCGAGGCCCTGCGCCTGACCGGCACTACGCCATTGAAGCTGCGCCCCAAGGAAGGCCTGGCGCTGATGAACGGCACGGCCGTGATGACGGCGCTGGCCTGCCTGGCCTGGCTGCGAGCCCAGTATGTGGGGCAACTGGCCTGCCGCATCACCGCGGCCAATGTGGTGGGGATTGCGGGCAACGCCCACCACTTTGATGAAACCCTGTTTGCGGCCAAACCCCACCCTGGCCAGCAGCGCGTGGCAGCACGCATCCGCTCCGACCTGGTGGCCGAAGCACCGCTGCGCAACTCGCATCGCCTGCAAGACCGTTATTCGCTGCGCTGTGCCCCGCATGTCATCGGTGTGCTGGAAGATGCGCTGCCCTTTATGCGTCAGCTGGTGGAAGGCGAGCTGAACTCTGCCAACGACAACCCGCTGATCGATCCTGAGCAGGAGCGTGTGCTGCATGGCGGCCATTTCTACGGTGGCCATATCGCTTTCGCCATGGACGGGTTGAAGAACGCCGTGGCCAATGTGGCCGATCTGTTGGATCGCCAGCTGGCCCAGTTGGTGGACACGCGCTACAACCAGGGCCTGCCGTCCAATCTGTCGGCGGCCCAGGGCGAGCGCCGTGCCATCAACCATGGGTTGAAGGCGGTGCAGATCAGCGCCTCGGCCTGGACGGCCGAGGCGCTCAAGCTCACCATGCCGGCTTCTGTGTTCTCTCGTTCCACCGAATGCCATAACCAGGACAAGGTCAGCATGGGCACGATCGCGGCTCGCGATGCGCTGCGCGTGCTGGAGCTGACAGAGCAGGTGGTGGCCGCCATGCTGATTGCTGCGCGCCAAGCCGTGGTGCTGCGCCAGCGTGTGCAGGCCGATGTGCCGGTGGGCGACGCTATGCGTGCCTGGGTGGCCGACTTGGCCGCCCGCGTGCCGCTGGTGGAGGAAGATCGTGCGCTGGACCAGGACCTGCAACGGCTGCTGGCCGATATCCGCGACCGTGCCTGGAGCATGTATGCCCACTGAACCAGAAATCGCTTCGCGTGAGCGGCTGAGCTGCGAGATCGAGGTCACACCGGCGTTTTACGACATCGATGTGATGGAGATCGTCTACCACGGCAACTATGTGCGCTACCTGGAGCTGGCCCGTAGCGAGCTGCTGGCCCGGTTTGACTACGACTACCCGCGCATGCGCGATTCCGGCTATGGCTGGCCGGTGGTGGACATGCGCCTCAAATACGTGCGCCCGGCCGTGTTCGGCCAGAAGCTGCGCATCAGGGCCACCATCACCGAATGGGAAAACCGCTTGCGTATCGACTACGAAATCCGCGACGCGGCCACGGGGCAGAAGGTGAACACGGCCCACACCATCCAGGTGGCCGTGGACATGGCCAAGCGTGAAATGTGCTTTGTCTGCCCGCCGGTGCTGTGGGAGCGACTGGGAGTGCAGCCGTGATATGCCAGTCTCTATGCCAAGGTCTAGGTTCATGGCTGCGCGGTTCCGCCGTGGCGGCGTATATGGCTTTCGGCCTTGTAGTGCCCATCAGTGCAGTACAAGCGGCTGCAAAAACCGAAGCGCCCAAGGCCGATACCGCCCAGGTCTTGCTGGCCCAGGTGCGTCAGCGGGTGCAGGATGCGCCAGTGGTGCGCGGCCAGTTTACCCAGCGCAAGACGGTGCAAGGTTTCAAGCAGCCGCTGCAATCCTCTGGCGATTTTGTGGTGGCGCGCGGCAAAGGCATTGCCTGGCAGATACGCCAACCCTTTGCCTCTACCTTGATCGTCAAGCCCGACAGCCTGATGTCGCGCGGGGCTGATGGCAGCGTGGCCATGCAGATGAAGGCCCAGGACGAGCCCGTGCTGCGCACCATCAACGCCATGCTGTTTGCCGTGATGGCTGCTGACCTGGTGCAGCTGGATCAGTATTTCGAGGTCAGCGGCCAGGTACGAGGTTCCAGTTGGAAGCTGCATCTGGTGCCGCGTGACGCCCTGCTGGCTCAGTGGCTACAGGCAGTGGACCTGAGCGGTCAGCAGTTTGTGCAGGAAGTGCAGTTGCAGGAAGCACGCGGTGATCGCAGTCAGATCTTCATTGAGAATCCGGCTGCGGAGCAAGCACTGCGCACGCAAGATACTTCGCTTTTTGAGTAAGTCGCCTAGATGAGTTCCTCGCATTCTGCTACTGCGCTAGGCCCTGGCCGGCTGTGGCGTGCGGCCGCGCTGCTCTGGCTGCTGCTGGCATTGGCTGTGGCTGGTCACCAGTGGCGTTTTTGGCAAGACAGCCGCATAGACACCGATGTACTGGCTCTGCTGCCGCTGAACGAGCAGGCGCCGGATGTGGCGCAGGCCACGCAGCAACTGTCCGAACAGCTGTCGCGCCAGGTGGTGGTGCTCTTGGGCACGGCGCAGTGGTCCGACAGCCGACAGGCAGCGCAGCGCTTTCGCGCCAGCCTGGTCGCACAGCAAGCGCTTTTGCGTGAGGAGCCGCTGGCGCGGCAGACGGCCATGCAGTCGGCGCTGGATTTCTACCAGCCCTGGCGCCAAGGCTTGCTCACTCCGCAGCAGCGTGCACACCTGCAGCAGCCACGCGAGGTCCTGGTGCAGCAGGCCTTGCAGGACCTGTACCAGCCTGGTATGCAGGCCCGCCTGACGGACTGGGTCAGCGATCCCTTGGGTCTTTGGACTCAGTGGTGGGCGGCCCGTGCCGCGCAAAGTCAGGCTCGCCCGCGCGATGGCGAGCTGTGGGTGGCGGCCGAGGGGCAGCAATGGGTGTTGCTGCAGTACGGCCTGACCGGCTCGGCCTTCAGGCTGTCGGGCGAGCCGGTGTTGCAGGAAGCGCTGCAAGAAGCCCTGGCACAGGTGCGCCAGCAATGGCCCGATGCCCAGCTACTGGTGGCTGGCGTGCCTTTGCATGCCGAAGCCGCTGCCACGCAAGCCCATGGCGAGATCAACACCATAGGCTGGGGTTCGCTGGCGGGAGTGCTGCTGCTGGCCTGGCTGGCCTTTCGTTCCCTGCGGCCGGTGGCGTTGGTGGCGTTGTCGCTGCTGGTGGGCACAGCCGTAGCACTGTCGGTGACGGCCTTGTTTTTTGACAAGGTGCATTTGCTGACCCTGGTGTTTGGTGCCAGCCTAGTGGGCGTGGCCGAGGACTATGGCATTCACTATTTCGCGGCTCGCCAGGGCGAGCCGCAGCGCACACCACATGCCTTGATGCGGGCGCTGCAGCCCGCGCTGTGGCTGGCCCTGGGCACCAGCGTGATCGCCTATATGGCGCTGGGTGCCGCGGCCTTTCCCGGCCTGCGGCAGATGGCCTTGTTTTCCGTGGTGGGCTTGGCGGCCGCCATGGTCACGGTGGTGTGCTGGTTCCCCTGGCTGGATCGCAACGAGGTGCCGCAAAGCCGGCTGGCCTGGCGCATAGGGCAGACGCTCAATGCCTGGCCGCGCTGGCGGCATGCGGCCCGAGGCTCGGTTGTGCTGTGCGCGCTGATGCTGACCGGTCTGTGGTTGGGCGGTGGAGTGCGCATCCAGGACGATGTGCGCCAGCTGCAAAACGGCGATCCAACTTTGGTGGCACAGCAGCGGCGGGTCAGCGAAATGCTTGGCTTGCCCAGCCCGGCGCAGTTCTACCTGATTCAGGGGCACGATGCAGAACAGGTGCTCCAGCGGGAAGAGGCTCTCAAGCAGCGACTGGATGCTCTGGTGCAACAGCATCAGCTGGCAGGCTATGCCGCTGTTTCGGACTGGGTGCCTTCGGCACAGCAGCAGGCCCAGGACGCAGCGCTGGTGCGCGGGGTACAGACCGATGTGCTGCAAGGCATCAGCCAGCAATTGGGCGAAGCCTTTGCGGCGCCTCAGGCGGTGGCCGGCCCAGCACTCACCGTTCAGGACTGGCTGAACCAGCCCATTGCTGCCGCGGCCAGGCAGCTGTGGCTGGGTGAGCGCGATGGGGCCGTGCGCAGCATGCTGATGCTGCGCGGCGTGCAAGGCCTGGCCGCGCTGCCGCGGCTGGAAACCGCTGCACAAGGTCTGGAAGGGGTGAGCTGGGTGGACAAGCCTGCTGAAATCTCGGGCCTGCTGCAGGGCTACCGCGTCTCCATGACGGAGTTGCTGCTACTGGGCCATGGCCTGGTGCTGGGTGCGCTGTGGCTGCACTTTGGCCGCAAGGCCTGGCGTGCTTGGTTGCCCACGGTGCTGGCCAGCCTGGCCGTGGTGGTGGTGATGGCCGTATGGGGCCAACCCTGGCAGCTGTTCAATGTGCTGGCGCTGATGCTGCTGCTGGGGGTGGGCATTGACTATGGGATTTTTCTGCAGGAGCACGAGGATGATCCGCATGCTTGGCTGGCCGTGGTGATCGGTGCGGGCAGCACCTGGTTGTCTTTTGGCCTGCTGGGCCTGTCCAGCACACCGGCGCTGCGGGCGTTTGGTGTGACGCTGATGTTGGGCCTGCCCCTGGTGCTGGTGCTGGCACCGCTGTTCCGGGCTGGGACGCGGCGATTGCTTGATCAAGAACAACAAAGCCGAGAAGGGTGAGGGCAGGCCTTCGGGTACAACCCCAGCCACAAAGGAGTGAGGAAATGCAACGCATAGAAAAGACCGAAATTTTGATCATGGGCGCTGGCCCTTCGGGATCGGTGGCAGCAGGCCTGCTGCGCAAACAGGGGCGCCAGGTACTGATTGTGGAAAAAGAAATCTTTCCACGGTTTTCAATCGGTGAAAGCCTGCTGCCGCAAAGCATGGAGTACATAGAGCAGGCCGGCATGCTGCAGGATGTGGTGGAAGCCGGCTTCCAATACAAAAACGGCGCGGCCTTTGCCAAGGGTGCACTGCGTACGGCCTTTGATTTTCGCGACAAGTTCTCGCCCGGCTGGGGTACCACTTACCAGGTGCAGCGCGCCAATTTCGACAAGGTGCTGGCCGATGCGGCCGAGAAGGCTGGCACGGAAATCCGCTACCGTCATACCGTGGTGGCGGTGGATGTGTCGGGAGCCCAGCCCCGGGTCACCGTGCGCTCGCCTGAGGGCGAGGAATATGTGGTGCAAGCCCGTTTTCTGCTGGATGCCAGTGGCTTTGCCCGCATTCTGCCGCGCATGCTGGACCTTGAGCGCCCCTCGGACTTCCCGGTACGTGGCGCGCTGTTCACCCATATCGAAGACCGCATCGTGGCTCAAGACATGGACCGTAGCAAGATCCTGATCTCGGTGCATCCCGAATACCAAGACGTGTGGTTCTGGACGATTCCGTTCTCCAACGGCCGTTGCTCGCAGGGCGTGGTGGCCACACCGGAGTTTCTGGCGCGCTACCAGGGAACGGAAGTGGAACGCCTGCAGGCCATCATTGCCGAAGCTCCCAGCCTGTCGCAGGTGCTGCGCCATGCCCAGTGGGACACGCCGGGCCGCTCCATCACCGGCTATTCGGCCAATGTGACTTCGCTGTGGGGCAGTGGCTATGCCCTGCTGGGCAATGCCGGCGAGTTCCTGGACCCTGTGTTCTCCAGCGGTGTGACCATTGCCTTCAAGTCCGCCAGCCTGGCGGCCGCATGCATTGCCCGCATGTGGCAGGGCGAGGCCGTGGACTGGCAGGCCGATTACGCCGTACCGCTACAGGCCGGCGTCAACACCTTCCGCGCTTTTGTGCAGGGCTGGTATGACGGCGGCTTCCAGGACGTGATCTTCCATGAGTCGCACGCGCCGGAGATTCGCCGCATGATTGCGTCCATCTTGGCGGGCTATGCCTGGGATGCGAACAATCCCTATGTGGCCGAGCCCCAGCGTCGCCTGCGTGTGCTGCGTGAGCTGTGCCAGCCGGCACAGCTCCAGGCAGAAGCTGCATGATGCGAGCGTCCATGGCTTGGCAAGCTGCGTGTGCCCTGGTGACCATTTTTGTGGTGGGCTGTGCCAATGGCCCAGCCGTGCCCCAGGTGGTCCATAACCCGGCGCCGTTACGGCTGACATTGGCGCTGGCACCGCAAGCGTTGGGTTGCAGCGTGGCCGTGCAACAGCAGCTGATGGTGCATGCACCGGGCCAGCCTACCCAGGCCCTGGATGCCCTGCTGGAGGTGGATGTGCACAGCGTGCGCCTGGCATTGTTCCATCTAGGGCAGCACATGGGCACGCTGGTCTGGGACGGTCGGCAACTGCAGACGCAGCTGTCGGCCTGGTGGCCGACACAGCTGCCACCGGCACAGGTGCTAAGCGATATGCAGTTGGCGCTGTGGCCGGCGTCTGCGGTGGCACAGGCCTTGCCTGCGGACTGGACATTGCAGGAGCAGGCACAGCAACGGCGTCTGGCCTTTCAGGGACAGGAGCGGGTGGCGATACAGGCTGCAGGCACGCAGGCGTTTGATATTCGCTATGCCTCCGTGGATTGGCAGCTGCATGTGGCCTCGCTAGGTGGCATGTGGCCTTGCACGGCTGCGCAGGAGGCTCCATGAACGGCGCCGTGTTTGTACCGGCTATGGCCGCCTGCAGCGCGCTGGGCGACGATGCCGCCAGCCTGCGCGCGGGCCTGTGGGCGCAACAACTGCCAGAGAGCCTGCAGATCACCGAGCGTTATTCCCCGGGCCGTCCGTTGCCGCTGGGCTGTTTGCCCGCCCATATTGTCTTGCCGACGCTGGACTTTGCCCCGCTGCCGCAGCGCTCGCGCAACAACGCCCTGGCCTGGCATACGGTGCAGAAACTGCGAATCGATATAGACCAGGCGGCGGCCCGCTGGGGCGCGCACCGCGTGGCCGTGGTGGTGGGCACCAGCACGGCCGGCGTGCAAGAAGGCGAGCGGGCGGCGGCACAGTGGCGCGGCTCGCGAAACTTTCCCCAGGGCTTTGATTACGCCGTGCAGGAAATGGGCAATGTGGCGGCTTTCCTTGCCCAGCAGCTGGGCTTGCAAGGGCCGGCACACACGATTTCCACGGCCTGCTCGTCTGGCGCAAAGGCGCTGGCTTCGGCCGCGCGTTGGCTGCGTGCCGGGCTGGTGGATGCCGTGGTGGCAGGGGGCGTGGATGCACTGTGCACCTTCACGGTGGCGGGATTCAGCGCGCTGGAAGCGGTGTCCGATGCCCGTTGCAATCCGCTGTCTGCCCAGCGCCGGGGCATCAACCTGGGCGAGGGCGCGGCCTTTTTTGTGCTGGCACGCGAGGCAGCTGCCGTGCGTCTGGCAGGCTGGGGGGAAACGCAGGATGCACACCATATGTCTGCCCCGGACCCCATGGGGCAGGGCGCGGCCATGGCCATGCAGCAGGCGCTGCAGCGTGCCGGAATGCAACCCCAGCAGGTGGATTATGTCAATCTGCACGGCACGGCCACTCAGCATAACGACGCTATGGAAAGCCTGGCGGTAGCTCAGGTGTTGGGCCGCGAAACAGCGGTGAGTTCTACCAAGCCTTTGACCGGCCACACATTGGCCGCGGCCGGAGCGCTGGAAGCCGCCATGGCTTGGCGGCTGCTGCAGGACAACCCCCGAGGTCTGTTGCCTGTGCATTGGTCGGATGGGGTGGCCGACCCGCTGTTGCCTGCGTTGCGCCTGGTGCAACCTGGCATGGCGCTCGGGCGGCCACTGCGTGCCGTGTTGAGCAACTCCTTCGCTTTTGGCGGCAGCAACTGTGCGCTGTTGTTGGCTTCGGCTTGAGGCGGGATGGATATGACTGTGTTTTTACCGATTGAGAACTATGTACCCCACCGCGGCGTAATGCTGCTGCTGGATCGGCTGCTGCAGGCCGATAGAGAAAGCGCGCAAGCCCAGGTGACAGTGCCGCGCGACGGCCTGTTTCTGCAGGACGCGGGCATGCCCGCCTGGGTGGGGCTGGAATACATGGCCCAGACCGTGGCGGCCTGGGCCGGCTGGCAGGCCGTGCAGGCCCAGCAGCCCGTCAAGCTGGGTTTTTTGCTGGGCACGCGCAAATACCAGGCTCATTGCAGTCACTTTGCGCCGGGCTCTGTGGTACGTGTTGCGGTGCGCAGCGAACTGGTGGGCGACAACGGCCTGGGCATGTTTGCTTGCGAGATCGTGCAGGACGCCCCGGATGGCCAGCGCTGCATGTTGGCACAAGCGCGTATTTCGGTGTACGAGCCGGTGGATGGAAGCGCATATATTCACGCGCTAGAGAAACAGGGAGTGAGTGAGCGATATGAATAGGGCCCCCCAAACAGCCACTGTGCTGGTGACTGGCTCCAGCCGGGGCATTGGCCGCGCCATTGCCCTGCGCCTGGCGCGCGATGGTTTTGACATCGTGGTGCATGGCCGCAGCGCTGGTGCACCAGCCCAGCAAACGGCAGAGGCCATACGCGCGTTGGGCCGCGAGGCTCGCGTACTGCAGTTCGATGTGGCGGACCGCGCTGCCTGCGCCCAGGCGTTGGAGGCCGATATGGCCGAGCACGGCGCTTATTACGGCGTGGTGTGCAATGCTGGTATTGCCCGGGACAACGCCTTTCCCGCGATGACGGGCGAGGAATGGGATGCCGTGGTGCACACCAATCTGGATGCCTTCTACAACGTGCTGCATCCCATCGTCATGCCCATGGTGCGCCGGCGTCAGCCGGGGCGCATTGTCACGCTGGCCTCGGTGTCGGCGCTGATGGGCAACCGAGGGCAGACCAATTACAGCGCGGCCAAGGCCGGTGTGGTGGCAGCCACCAAATCGCTGGCCATCGAATTGGCCAAGCGGGACATCACCGTCAACTGCGTGGCGCCGGGGCTGATCGATACCGAAATGGTCAGCGAAGAGGTGCTGGAGCATGCGCTGGCGCTGATTCCCATGCGCCGCATGGGAACGGTGGATGAAGTCGCAGGCGTGGTGGCGTTTTTGATGGGGAAAGAAGCCTCCTATATCACGCGCCAGGTCATCTCTGTCAACGGAGGCATGCTCGGATGAGTGCAGCCAACAAGCGGCGTGTGGTAGTTACGGGCATGGGGGCGCTGAGTCCACTAGGCCATGATTGGGCAACGGTGCGTGAGCGATTGCGCGAGGGGCACACGGCCATCCGTGTGATGGAGGAGTGGAAGGACTATGAAGGCCTGAGCACCCAGCTGGGCAGCACGGTGCCACCCTTTGAGCTGCCGGCGCATTACAACCGCAAGACCATGCGCAGCATGGGCCGGGTGGCGCTGATGGCCACCCGTGCCAGCGAGCTGGCGTTGGAAGATGCCGGCCTGCTGGGCGATCCCTTCGTGAAAAGCGGGCAGATGGGGGTTTCCTTCGGTTCGTCCGCTGGCACACCGGCCGCCATCGGCGACTTCGGCCGCATGATGGCCGAGAAAAGCACCGAGGGCATCAACGCGAACACCTATATCAAGATGATGTCGCACACGGCGGCGGTGAACATCGGCGTGTTTTTCGGCACCACGGGGCGCATCATCACCACCTCCAGCGCCTGCACTTCGGGCAGTCAGGGGCTGGGCTATGCCTTCGAGGCCATACAGAGCGGCAAGCAACTGGCCATGCTGGCTGGTGGCGCCGAGGAGCTGGATGCCACGCAGGCCGCGGTGTTCGATACCTTGTTTGCTACCAGCGTGAAAAACGAGACACCCGAACTTACGCCGCGCCCCTTTGATGCGCAGCGCGACGGTCTGGTGCTGGGCGAGGGTGCTTGCACCTTTGTGCTGGAAGAGTTGGGGCATGCCCGTGCCCGTGGGGCGCGCATCTACGCCGAGTTGATCGGCTTTGCTAGCAATTCCGATGGCACACATGTGACCCACCCCAACCCTGCAACCATGGCCCAGGCCATGCGCATGGCGCTGGACGATGCCGGCCTGGCGCCCGAGGCCGTGGGCTATATCAACGCCCATGGCACGGCCACGGACCAGGGCGATATCGCAGAGTCGCAGGCTACACACCAGTTGTTTGGCCAGCAGGTGCCCATCAGCACGCTCAAAGGTTATATGGGCCATACATTGGGCGCTTGTGGAGCGCTGGAAGCCTGGATGTCCATTGAGATGATGCGTGAGGGCTGGTTTGCAGCCAATGCCAACCTGAGCCAACCCGATCCTCGCTGTGCCGCACTGGATTACATCATGGACGGCCCGCGTGCGCTGCAGACCGATGTGATCATGAGCAATAACTTTGCGTTTGGCGGAATCAATACCTCATTGATTTTCCGACGCTGGAACGATTAACAACCAAGAGAGGAAGTATGCAAGCAGTACGCAAAGTCGCCCTGGGAATCACCATGGCCTTGGTTATGGGCAGTGCCATGGCGCGCAATACAGAAATCTATGAGCCGTCGCAGATCATGTGGGCCACGGGGGCGGCATCCACACAGCAGCAACTGCGTGATCGCATCGTGGCGGCCAGCCAGCCGCTGGGCTGGGCGGTAGCAAAGGAAGAACCAGGCCGTCTGGAGCTGCACTACAACAAGCAAGGCAAGCACCAGGTCACGATCGCTGTGCAATACGACGATGCTGGCTATCAAATCGCTTATCTGAACAGCGTGAATCTCGACTATGAAGATGCCAATGGCGTGCGTAGGATTCACCCGAACTACAACCGTTGGATTCGCAACCTGATAAAGCAAATCGGTACCGCATAAGCGGCACAAACTGCGTTTTTCGTTGTTTGACTATTTGCCGTCTGACATAAGAGAAGGAGAAATTATGAAAAAAACAGCAATGTGCGTGCTGGCGCTGGCCGCTGCCAGCCTGGCACAGGCGCGCGATGACGTGGTGATGTTGCCGTTGGCCGATGTGGTGCAGATGGGCATGAGCCAAGGAAAACTTGACGGCAGCGTGAAATTTTATCTGTCTGGTGCGGCAACGCCCAAGGCCAGTGCCATGCTGGGGGATGATGTCTCGAACAAAAAAACCAATGGTGTCGGCAAGGATGACGCCACGGCTTGCAACTGGGTTGCGCTGTCGGCCTTGATTGCGTTTGAAGCCTCAGCCAAGCAAAGAGGTGCCAACGCTGTGATCAACCTGCACAGCTTCTACAAGAAAAATCCGCACAAGGATTCGGTGAACTTTGAATGCCATGCCGGCAACATCATGGCGGGCGTGGCACTCAAAGGAACCTATGCCCGCGTAGCCGAGTGAGTGTGACGGTTCCCTGGGGTCTGTTGTTGACCACGCAGGAGACTATTGCCGCGCAAGCGCAAGAATCCTTTCCGAGATGGTTGAGCGATTCGGAGCGGCGGAGACTGGCGGGACTGCATACACCCGCCCGCCAGTCTTTGTTTGTGAGCTGCCGTTATGCATTGCGCCTGCTACTGGCACAAGAAAAGGCGACAGTTTCAGAGTGGAGCTTGGGGAGTGCGGCCGAGCGAGCGCCCTGGGTTGAACGATGTAGTGTGGCGGAGGAGGCTCGCGCGGCCTTGCTGCCAAGACTGTCGCTATCCCACAGTGGGACATGGCTCGCATGTGCCAAGGCACCGATACCAGTTGGGGTCGATCTTGAGATACAAGCATGCTCACGCAAGCGTGATGTACCGGCACTTGCTGCCTTGGTTTGTGCACCAGCCGAGCAAGAGTGGCTGTTGGCGCAACCTGCTGATGTTCAACAGCAGTGCTTCTTGCAGCTGTGGTGTTTGAAAGAGGCCTACTTCAAGTGCCTGGGCACAGGAGTGGATTTTGAGAAAATTCGCCAATTGACATGGCACTATGGCACCTCGCGCACCGAACCTCGTGCCGCGTGTGATGAGAAAGTGGCACTCACCGCCTATGGACGCCTGTGGCAGGCGTATACGGGAACGGGAGAGTATCTGTGCCTGGCGCTGTGTGCATTGGAGCCTTTGCCAGAGCTCATGCCTAGGCAGGCCATGGTTGCTCCTGAACTGAAATGGCTCGGGGATGCGGAGTGGCGTTTGTATGTTGCATAGATGCAGTCCAAACAGGTCGCTTTCAGGCGTGCGTGGCGGCTGGCATATATGTCGGTTGAACCGCTACCAGCCTCCTGATTTCCACTCGGGCGGGCGAATGGTGCTTTTCTGATCTAGCCCAGCTGGGCCTGGATCGCGAGTGTTGGTTCTCGCGCCACCTGTCTTTTGCTTCTGCCGACAGATCACAGGAGGACTGTTCACCCTTCTGGGCTGATGTGATTGAGGGAGGCACAGGTGGCGGCTAGGATGCAATGCTCAGTAGTGGAGCAAGCATGGAAAAATACCGGTTCAATGTGTTTGGCGACATCCTGGCCATCGAGCGCATCAATGCTGAATGGCGCTGCTATTCCGTAGGGGCAGATGGCAAGCGCGGCCCTGTGGACTTGGCTATTCCGTCCGAAGTCACATATGACGAACTGCCTCAATATCTCTACGATATCTATCACGAGAGCGCCGCCTCGTCAGATAGCGACATCTTTGAGATCACCTGATCCTCTCTGAATCACACCAGCTGCTTGCTAAAGACCCGAGGTGCTGGCCCGATCACTTGGCCCCATCGCGTCTGCAACTCCTTCTGCGCTCCTCTAGGAGCTAACCCCGCCTTTGCTTTCTGTCGGCTTCGGTATCGAGTCGCTGGGCCTTGGGTGTTTCGCGGTTTGTTGTTGCGATGGGTGAATTGTTGGCTTGAGAAAACTGCGTATCAATACGCTTAAGCTGGCAAAACGGTAGCTTGAGCAAATTTTCATGACGGTTAGCTACCGTTTGGATCCTGACCTCTATCAGGCCTTGGTTCGACAGCATGTCGAGGCGCGGAGTCTGGCAGCTCAGTGAAGCGGTCCAAGGTGAAGATGCAAAAATGCCCGCGCTGGGCGAGCTGTCTCCGTTTGCTGGCAGGCCTCACAGTGAGACTATGAGTGCATCAACGCACTTGAAGGAGAGCGGCGATGTCCTCGGTTATGTCCCAGTTTTGGGTTCTGCAGCTGGTCATACTGCTGGTGGCCTGGGCGGTCTATCTGGCCATCGAGTATGGGGTGTGAAAAAGCCCGCTATTTTTTAGATAGCGGGCTTTTTTTATTTGCTTGGTGCCGGAGACATGAATCGAACACGCGACCTTCTCATTACGAATGAGCTGCTCTACCGACTGAGCTACACCGGCGACAAGAAGAGATTATAGCGCGTTTTTATCGGCTTCAAGATGGTAGCCGGTCACGCGTTCCACTTCGTTCTTGGAGCCCAGGATCACGCTGACACGCTCGTGCAGCTGCGTGGGCTGGATTTCCATGATGCGCTGGCGGCCGTTGGTGGCCATGCCGCCGGCTTGCTCGATCAGCCAGGACATGGGGTTGGCTTCGTACATCAGGCGCAGCTTGCCGGCCTTCTGGGGTTCGCGCTTGTCCCAGGGGTACATGAAGATGCCGCCGCGGCACAGGATGCGGTGCACATCGGCGACCATGGCCGCGACCCAGCGCATATTGAAGTTCTTGCCGCGTGGGCCTTCCACGCCGGCCAGGCATTCGTCCACATAGCGCTTCACGGGAGCATCCCAGTGGCGCATATTGGACATATTGATCGCGAACTCCTTGGTGTCCTCGGGGATCTTGACGTTCTCCTCGATGAGCACGAAAGAGCCTTGCTCGCGGTCCAGCGTGAACATGGACACGCCGTCGCCCACGGTCAGCACCAGCGTGGTCTGAGGGCCGTAGATGCAGTAGCCGGCCGCCACCTGCTGGGTGCCGGGCTGCATGAAGTCGCTGTCGTGCACGCCGGGGTGGCCTTCGGGCTTCTTGAGCACGCTGAAGATGGTGCCGATGGACATGTTGATGTCGATGTTGGACGAGCCGTCTAGGGGGTCGAACATCAGCAGGTATTCGCCCTGGGGGTAGCGGTTGGGCACCACATAGATGCCTTCCATTTCCTCGGAAGCCATGGCCGCTAGGTGGCCGCCCCATTCATTGGCTTCGATCAGGGTCTCGTTGGCGATGATGTCCAGCTTCTTCTGCACTTCGCCCTGCACGTTCTCGCTGCCGGCCGTGCCCATCACGTCGCCGAGTTCGCCCTTGTTCACTGCAAAGCTGATGCGCTTGCAGGCGCGGGCCACCACTTCCAGCAGCAGGCGCAGCTGGCCGGGGATCAGGCCGTCCACGCGTTGCTGCTCGACCAGATAGCGGGTCAGGCTGATGTTTTTCTTCATAGTGTCAACTCCTTGAAATTCGGTTCGGGGCTCAGGCCGCTCAGTCGGCCAGCGCGCGCGTCACGACTTCGCGCACATCGTTGGACAGATCGGGCTTGGCGGCCACGCGCGCAATCGCTTCGCGGGCGGCCGTGCGGTAGGGCTCGGCCAGCTTCTTCCAGCGGTCCAGTACCCGGGCCAGGCGGGCCGCGACCTGGGGGTTGAAGCCGTCGATCTCGATCACGCGCTCGCTCCAGAACACATAGCCGGCCGCATCGGTGCGGTGGAAGGCACCGGGGTTGCTGCAGTAGCTGAAGATCAGGCTGCGCGCGCGGTTGGGGTTCTTGATCTGGAAGTCCGGGTGCTTCATCAGCGCCTTTACCGCGGGCAGCACATTGCCGCTGCGATCGCCGGCGCCGCCTTGCAGGGCGAACCACTTGTCCAGCACCAGCGCATCGTGCTGGAACATGGCGTGGAAGCGCTTGAGCGCCTGCTCTGTCAGCGGGCTGGCGCTGTAGATCAGCGCCGAGAGCGCGGCCGTGCGGTCCGTCATATTGCCGGCGTCCTTGCAGCGCTGATAGGCCTTGCCGGGCCAGACCGTGTCGCCGGTATTGACGGCATTCAGGCACAGCATGGACAGGGCGCGGCCGGCCAGTGCGCGGCGGCCGGCGCTCACATGGTCGGGCTGGTAGGCGCCGGTGTCGCGGTGGGCTTCCCAGGTGGCTTCCCAGTCGGCCTGCAGCGCGATGGCCAGCTGCAGCTGCATGGCTTCGCGCACGGCATGCACGCGCTGCGGATCGACCTCGGCCAGCTGTTCGGCGATATAGCTCTCGGACGGCAGCGTGAGCACCAAGTCCTTGAAGGACGGGTCCAGCCTGTCGTCGCGCAGCACGCTGCGCATGGCTTGCACAAAGCTGGCAGGCAGCAGGTCGGCGTCGGATGCTCCTGCATTAATAGCGTTGAGCGCAATGCGCAGGCCCAGGCGCTGGCTGGCTTCCCATTGGTTGAACGGGTCGCTGTCGTGGGCCAGCAGCGTGAGCAGGTCGGCGTCGCTGAAATCATGCTCCAGCACCACGGGAGCGCTAAAAGCCCGCAGCAGCGAGGGCACGGGCGCCTCGGGCACATTGGTGAAGACAAAGCTCTGCTCGGCCTCGGTCACCACCAGCATGCGGCTGTTGGCTACTTGGCCGGCATCTTCGCCCTGCAGCTGCAGGGCGATTTCCTGGCCGCCGGCCGTGAGCAGGCCCATCTGCACGGGAATCACGAAGGGTAGCTTCTCGCTCTGGCCCGCGGTGGGCGCGCAGCTTTGCGCCAGCGTCAGCGTGTAGGTCTGGGCGGCCGCATCGTACCGGCCCGTGGCCTTGAGATGCGGCGTGCCGGCCTGGCTGTACCAGCGGCGGAACTGCTGCAGATGCTGGGCCAGGGGCGAGCCGGGATTGGCATCGGCAATGGCCTGCGAGAAATCGTCGCAGGTCACGGCCTGGCCGTCATGACGCTCGAAGTACAGCTTCATGCCCTTGGCAAAGCCTTCGCGGCCGACCAAGTTGTGCTGCATGCGCACGACCTCTGCGCCTTTTTCGTAGATCGTGACCGTATAGAAGTTGTTGATCTCGATATAGCTGTCGGGGCGCACGGGGTGGGCCATGGGGCCTGCGTCCTCGGGGAACTGCACGGTACGCAGCACGCGCACGTCGTCAATGCGCTTGACGGCGCGTGCCGAAGCCGTGCCCGCCATGTCCATCGAGAACTCCTGATCGCGGAAGACGGTCAGGCCTTCCTTGAGCGAGAGCTGGAACCAGTCGCGGCAGGTGACGCGGTCGCCGGTCCAGTTGTGGAAGTACTCGTGGCCGACCACGGACTCGATATTGGCGTAGTCGGTGTCGGTGGCCGTGGCCTGGCTGGCCAGAACATACTTGGTGTTGAAGATGTTCAGGCCCTTGTTTTCCATGGCGCCCATGTTGAAGTCGCTGGTGGCGACAATCATGAAGCGGTCCAGGTCCAGGCTCAGGCCGAAGCGCGCCTCGTCCCAGGCGATGGAGTGCATCAGCGAGTTCATCGCGTGCTCGGTCTTCTCCAGGTCGCCGGGGCGCACGAACACCTGCAGCAGGTGGTTTTTGCCCGCGCGGCTCTTGATCTTCTGCTCGCGTGCGACCAGCTTGCCGGCCACCAGGGCGAACAGATAGCTGGGTTTTTTGTGCGGGTCGACCCACTTGGCGAAGTGACGGCCGTCTTCGAGCTCGCCCGATTCCACCAGGTTGCCGTTGGACAGCAGCACCGGATACTGGGTCTTGCTGGCGCGCAGGGTCACGGTGTACATGGCCATGACGTCGGGGCGGTCCAGGAAGTAGGTGATACGGCGGAAGCCCTCGGCCTCGCACTGCGTGAAGAACGTGTCCTCGCTCACATATAGGCCCATGAGCTTGGTGTTCTTGGCGGGCGCGCAGGTGGTGAAGATCTCCAGCTCCACGGGCTCATGGCCTTCGGGCAGGTTCTCCAGCACCAGCTGGTCGCCGTCCATCTTGAACGAGGTGCCCGCGCCGTTGACCAGCACGCGCGCCAGGTTGAGCTCGTCGCCGTCCAGGCGCAGCGGCTGGGCCGGCACCTCGGGGTTGCGGCGCACGCGCATCTTGTTGAGCACGCGGGTCTTGGCGGGGTCCAGGTCAAAAGTCAGGTCCACGGTATCGATCCACCAAGCCGGAGCCTGGTAATCGGCACGATGGATGGCGGTGGCAGGAGCTTGCCCGTCACGCAGTTGCAGCATATCGATTCCTTTCGAAAGGATCAGAGGCCTTGCTTGAGCGAGGCTTCGATGAACACGTCCAGATCGCCGTCCAGCACCTTCTGGGTGGCCGAGACTTCCACGTTGGTACGCAAGTCCTTGATGCGGCTGTTGTCCAGCACATAGGAGCGGATCTGGTGGCCCCAGCCCACATCGGTCTTGGTGTCTTCGAGCTTCTGCTGCTCTTCCATGCGCTTGCGCATCTCGAAGTCATACAGGCGCGAGCGCAGACGCTGCCATGCCACGTCCCGGTTGCTGTGCTGGCTGCGGCCGTCCTGGCATTGCACCACGATACCCGTTGGAATGTGGGTCAGGCGCACGGCCGAATCGGTCTTGTTGATGTGCTGGCCGCCCGCGCCCGAGGCACGGTAGGTGTCGGTGCGTACGTCGGACGGGTTGATGTTGATCTCGATGGAGTCGTCGATCTCGGGGTAGACGAACAGCGAGGAGAAGCTGGTGTGGCGGCCGCCCGAGGAGTCGAAGGGCGACTTGCGCACCAGGCGGTGCACGCCGGTTTCGGTGCGCAGCAGGCCGTAGGCGTACTCGCCTTCCACCTTGATGGTGGCGCTCTTGATGCCGGCCACGTCGCCCGGGGTCTCTTCTTCGACAGTGGCCTTGAAGCCCTTGCGTTCGGCGTACTTCAGGTACTGGCGCAGCAGCATGCTGGCCCAGTCGCAGGCTTCGGTGCCACCGGCGCCGGCCTGGATGTCGATGAAGCAGTTGAGCGGATCGGCTTCGCCGCCGAACATGCGGCGGAACTCCAGCTCCTCAATCAGCGGCTTGAGCTTGGCGGCCTCGGCCTCTATGGTCTCGAGGCCCGCGTCATCGCCTTCTTCCTTGCTCATCTCGAAGAGCTCGGCGTTGTCGGCCAGCTCGCTGGTGAGCTTTTGCAGCGTCAGCACGACGGAGTCAAGCGATTTCTTTTCCTTGCCCAGTTCCTGCGCCTTCCTGGGGTCGTTCCAGACGGCCGGGTCTTCCAGCGAGGCGTTTACCGTGCGCAGGCGTTCGTATTTGGCATCGTAGTCAAAGATACCTCCGGAGATCTGCCGTGCGCTCGGACAGATCTTGGAGGGTGTTGCCGATAGAGTTGACGCGTTCTGCTTCCATGTTGGATCCGTTGTGTTCTTGCTGAGAAATAACCTCTGATTTTCTCATGCCAAGCGCTGCCGCAGATGCAATGGCCTTTGTCAGGGTCTTTGGTGCCCGCCGCGCGAGCTGCTTGTGGCACTAACTATCCCGCTAATGACCTCATCAGTTTTATTCATGAGAGTTGTTAATTTTTGGTAACAAACGCTGCATAGAATCCACTAGCCCCAGAGTCAGTGGCGTTTTTATCCTAAGTCAGCGGTAACTTGCTTGTAGCCTGGGGTAGTGCGGCATCGGCTCGGAGGCGGCTTTCCCCTGTTGCTTATCTCCGACTCGCAGGCTATTGCGGCGCCCACTCCCATGACTTTCCTTCGCAACCTCAAGCTGGCCAACAAGCTGCTGGCGTCGTTCGTGCTGATTTTGCTCATCAGCGCTGTTTCTGGCCTGTACGGGCTGGTCCAGATCGACCGCGTCAACGCCACGGCCACGGATCTCGCGCATCACTGGATGCCCGCGGCGCGCTCGCTGCTGGACATGCGCTATCAGCTGCAGCGCTACCGCTCGCAAACCATGCAGCATGTGATGACGAACTCCATGGAGGAGATGGCGGTCTACGACAAGAGCATGCCCAAGCTCTGGGACGAGCTGCTCAAGAATCAGCAGCAGTACGCGCAGTACGTACAGACCGACAAGGAGCGCGAGCTGCTTGCCGACATAGGCAAGAACCTGCAGCTGTATGCCGAACAGACGGCCAAGGTGGTGGACCTCTCGCACCGTCTGCTCAATGACGAGGCCGCCGAGATACTGCGCGGCGATGCGCTCAAGATCAGCCGTGCCATCAACAACAGCCTGGACGGCCTGACGGAAATCAATGCCAAGTCCATCGAGGACACCAACCAGGCCGGCGACGATCTCTATGGCGCTTCGCGCTGGTGGATCAGCGCGCTGCTGCTGGGCTCCATCCTGGTCGGCGTGCTGCTGGCGGTGCTGATCGCGCGCTCTATTTCGCGTCCGCTGCAGTCGGCCGTGCAACTGGCGCAGTCGGTGGCCGAGGGCGACCTGAGCGGCAAGATCGAAGTGCACAGCTCCGACGAAGTGGGCCAGCTGCTGCAGGCCTTGAAGGCCATGAACACCAGCCTGCAGCGCATCGTGGGCCAGGTGCGCCAGGGCACGGACTCCATCGCCACGGCCAGCAGCCAGATCGCCAGCGGCAACCAGGACCTGTCTTCGCGCACCGAAGAGCAGGCCAGCGCCCTGGAGCAGACGGCCGCCTCCATGGAGGAGCTCACCTCCACCGTGCAGCAGAACGCGGGCAATGCCCAGCAGGCCAATCAGCTGGCCTCGGCCGCATCCCAGGTGGCGGTGCGCGGCGGCGCTACGGTGGCCCAGGTGGTGCAGACCATGTCGGCCATCAACGAGTCCTCGCGCAAGATCGTGGACATCATCGGCGTGATCGACTCCATTGCCTTCCAGACCAATATCCTTGCGCTGAATGCGGCCGTGGAAGCCGCGCGCGCCGGCGACCAGGGCCGCGGCTTTGCCGTGGTGGCGTCAGAGGTGCGCACCCTGGCCCAGCGCTCGGCCGAGGCGGCCAAGCAGATCAAGCAGCTGATCGACGACTCCGTGAGCAAGGTGCAGGAGGGCAGTCACCAGGTCGATGAGGCCGGCCAGACCATGGACGAGATCGTGATGAGCGTGCGCCGCGTCACCGACATCATGGGTGAGATCTCGGTGGCCAGCCACCAGCAGACCTCGGGCATAGAACAGGTCACCCAGGCCGTGACCCAGATGGACCAGATGACCCAGCAGAACGCGGCCCTGGTGGAAGAGGCAGCGGCCGCCACCGATGCGCTGCGCGGTCAGGCCGCGGCCTTGGCCGAGACCGTGAGCTTCTTCAAGCTGGGCCAGGTCAGTGCCGTGGGCATGAGCTCGCCTGCGCTGGCGCCGGCGAGAGCGGCCATGCCTCAAGCCGCGACCAAGGCAGGGCTTGCAACCAAGCCTCTGGCAACGATGGCGAACAAGCCAGCCGTTCAGGCGCCAGCTGCCAAGCCCAAGTCCATCGCCGAGCCTGCGCCAGTATCTGCACCGGTGTCGGCCGGCGACGGTGACTGGGAAACCTTTTAAGAGTCTCTCTTAAGCACTGCGCCGCAGCTGTCTGTGGCGCAGTGTTCGCTCCCACAGTTCAAAACTCAGCTCGCTGATCAGGGCCAGACCCGCAGCGGGCAGGGCACCGGCCAGCATGAGCGCGCTGTCGTTGAGGGCCAGGCCCGTGACAATGCGCTCGCCCAGGCCGCCCGCGCCGATAAAGGCAGCAATCGTGGCCGTGCCGATGGCAATCGCACAGGCCGTGCGCAAACCGGCGGTGATGGTGGGCATGGCAATGGGCAGTTCCACCCAGCGCATCAGCTGTGGCTTGGTCATGCCCAGGGCCAGCCCTGCATTGCGCAGCCCTGGTGAGACCTCGGCCAGCCCGGCGCAGGTATTGCTCAGAATCGGCAAGATGGAATACGCCGTCAGCGCCACCAGTGCAGGAGCGCGGCCAATCACACCCATGGCGGCAATCAGCACGGCCAGCAATGCCAGCGAGGGGATGGTCTGCATCACGCCTGCAATGCCCAGTGCCAGCGCCCGCAATCGTGCATGCGGGAACAGCAAAATTCCTGCAGGAATCGCAATCAGTGCTGCAGCGCCTACCGACAGCAGCACCAGCAGCAGATGCTGTCCGACCAGGCGTCCCAGATCATCGGCCGCCAGTCGTCGCCAGAGCAGGGCGCCAAAACTGTGGCTTTTTGCAATCTCGTTCGAGGACGGGGCTGCAGCGTCGGCTTTGGTGTCCGATTGCAAAAATCGCTGCGCAATCTGGGCAAAGTCCATGCCTTGCAGCTCGGCCTGGGCATTCATGCGAATCATGGCCGATTCGTCGATACGGCTTTGCAGCGATTGCAGCACGGCCCAGGCGGCGGGCTGGCGTTGGGGCAGGTCGCTGCGGTAGAGCAGTACGGCGTCGTAATGCGGGAAATAGTCCTTGTCGTCCTGCAGCACCAGCAGGCCAAGGTAATCGATCTTGGCGTCGGTGGTGTAGATGTCCATTACATCGATATGCTGCTGGCGTATGGCTTCATAGGCCAGGCCATGGTCCAGGCCCTGCGGCCGAGCCTTGAGGTCATAGCGCTGGGCCAGGCCGGCCCAGCCATCGGCGCGGCCCATGAATTCGTTGGACAGGCCGTAGCGCAGTTCAGGGTGCTGGGCCAGATCGCTGAGTCGCGTGATGCCCAGGCGCTGTGCCACATCGCGCCGCATGGCCAGCGCATAGCCGTTGTTGAAGCCCAGGGGCACGCCCACGGCAAGGCCCTGGGAGGCGAGGGCGCGATTCAGATCGGTCAGTGTGTTCTTCGATGCGTCCTTGACGATTTCCTGCGCAATGGTGCCCGTGTACTCGGCGTAGACATCGATCTGGCCCGAGCGCAGCGCGCCATGGACGATGGCAGTATTGCCCAGGCCCTGGCGCAATTCAGTGCGCGCACCCGCCTGTCGTGCGGTCTGGGCCACGATTTCGGCCAGGATATAGCTTTCGGTAAAGCGTTTGGAGCCCACGCGCAGCGGCTCATTCTGCGGGCTCTGTGCCAGCAGCACCGAGGGCATCAACAGACACCAGGCAGCCAGGACGACGAGCAGTCGGTGGGCAAGCTTCATGGGGGCACTATAGCAAGCAGGGCCAGAGACAGTTTTTTGGGTGCTATGAATAGAGAAGCTGCTGGCGCTGACCCTATCTATGATTTGAATCAAACGGGTTTGAGATTGGGTATCAACAAGCGTCAGCTGCTTGCAAATCGATAGTGAAAAACAAAACACCCCGAAGCTTGCGCAGTCGGGGTGTTGGGGTTGGCTCAGACCAGAAATGCGGGACTATCAGCTGCCGCGCGTGATCGGCACCTCGGCGTGCTTGCCGTAGCTGCCGTGCTTGCCCAGCTCCCACTTGGCGATGGCGTTGCGGTGCACCTCGTCGGGACCGTCGGCAAAGCGCAGCGTGCGCGCTCCCGCATAGGCGTAGGCCAGGGGGAAGTCGTCGCACATGCCGCCGCCGCCATGCGCCTGCATGGCCCAGTCTATGACCTGGCAGGCCATGCTGGGAGCGACGACCTTGATCATGGCGATCTCGGTCTTGGCCACCTTGTTGCCGGCCACGTCCATTAGCCAGGCGGCCTTGAGGGTCAGCAGGCGCGCCATGTCGATCTTGCAGCGCGCCTCGGCAATGCGCTCCTGGGTCACGGTTTGCTGGGCCACGCTCTTGCCGAAGGCCACGCGGCTGGAGGCGCGCTGGCACATCAGCTCCAGCGCGCGCTCGGCCAGGCCGATCAGACGCATGCAGTGGTGGATGCGGCCCGGGCCCAGGCGGCCCTGGGCGATCTCGAAGCCGCGGCCTTCGCCCAGCAGGATATTGCCCGCGGGCACGCGCACATTCTCGAAATACATCTCCATATGGCCGTGCGGCGCATCGTCATAGCCCATGACGTTGAGCGGGCGCACCACACGCACGCCGGGCGCATCGGCGGGCACGATGATCATGCTTTGCTGCGAATGCTTGGGCGCCTCGGGGTCGGTCTTGCCCATGGTGATGTAGACCGCGCAGCGCGGATCGCCGGCGCCCGAAATCCACCACTTGTGGCCGTTGATCACGTATTCGTCGCCACCACTTCCGCTGACTCGCTCGATACGGGTGCAGATATTGGTGGCATCCGAGGAGGCGACCTCGGGCTCGGTCATCGCAAAGGCCGAGCGGATCTTGCCTTCGAGCAGGGGCCTCAGCCAGCGGCTCTTGAGCTCATCGCTGCCGTAGCGCGCAATGGTCTCCATATTGCCGGTGTCGGGCGCCGAGCAGTTGAAGACCTCGGAGGCCCATGGCACGCGGCCCATGATCTCGGCCAGCGGCGCGTATTCCTGATTCGTCAGGCCCGCGCCGTGGTAGCCCGAGGCCTCGGCGCTGTCCACGGGCAGGAACAGGTTCCACAGGCCCGCGCTCTGCGCCTTGGGCTTGAGCTTCTCAATGGTCTGCAGCGGCGTCCAGCGCTTGCCGGCGGCCGTGTTGGCGGCCAGCTCGGCCGCATAGTCTTTTTCTGCGGGGTAGATGTAGTCATCCATGAACCTGAGCAGGCGTTGCTGCAGGTCCTTGGTCTTGGGCGAGTAATCGAAGTCCATGATGGCTCCCTTTTCTTGTGCTGGGCGGTGGAAAAATGTGCTTGGTGAAAGATCAGCTGCGCTGGGCGAAGGACCAGGCCAGCTCGGCCATGGGCCGGGCCGTGTCGCCCGAGGCCTTGGCCTGGGCGCTGGAGGCCGTGCCGGTCTCAACCCGCTTGGCAATGCCTTGCAGGATGGCCGCGATGCGGAACATGTTGTAGGCCAGGTAGAAGTTCCAGTCGCGCTTGAGCGCATCGACATCCTCAATGCCGGTGCGCTGGCAGTAGCGCTGGATGTAATCGGCTTCGCCGGGAATGCCCAGCGCTGCAATGTCCAGGCCCGCGATGCCGCGGCCCAGCGAGGCCGGGATATGCCAGCTCATGCAGTGGTAGCTGAAGTCGGCCAGCGGATGGCCCAGGGTGGACAGCTCCCAGTCCAGCACGGCGATCACGCGTGGCTCGGTGGGGTGGAACATCAGGTTGTCCAGGCGGTAGTCGCCATGCACGATGGAGACCCGACTTTCGTCCTTGGCGCTGGCCGGCATATGGGCCGGCAGCCACTGCATGAGCTTGTCCATCTCGGGGATGGGTTGGGTGATGGAGGCCTGGTACTGCTTGCTCCAGCGGCCGATCTGGCGCTCGAAGTAATTGCCGCTCCTGCCGTAGTCGGCCAGGCCGCGCTCGGCGAACTTCACGCTGTGCAAGGCCGCGATCACGCGGTTCATCTCGTCATAGATCTGGCCGCGCTCGGCGGGCGTCATGCCGGGCAGGGACTGGTCCCAGAGCACGCGGCCCTGCATGAACTCCATGATGTAGAAGGCGCGGCCTATGACCGATTCGTCCTCGCACAGCGCGTACATATGGGGCACGGGCACGTCGGTGCCGGCCAGGCCCTTCATCACGCGGTATTCGCGCTCTATCGCATGGGCCGAAGGCAGGAGCTTGGCCACGGGGCCGGGCTTGGCGCGCATCACATAGCTTTTGTCGGGCGTGATCAGCTTGTAGGTGGGATTGGACTGGCCGCCCTTGAACATCTCCACCTGCAGCGGCCCGGCAAAGCCCTGGACATGGCGGCCCATCCAGGCCGTCAGGGCCTGGGTGTCAAACGCATGCTGATCGGAAACCGGGCGTGTGCCGACGAAATGGTCAAAAGTGCTCATGGAGGCTCAGTCCTTTGTTCGATTTGTGATGGGCAAGGCGCAGCCCGCCACGCCGCATAGATATGCAGCGAGCGAATGCGTGAAAAGGAGAGGGTGTTGCCGCAGAGCGCGGCGAAGAAAACCGAGGCAGGACGGCCAAAGCTGCCCGCTCTTCAAAACTGGCGCGGCCCAACCCAGGGGCAGCGAGCAAGAGCTGCCTCGCGGCGAAGCCGCTCAGGGGGGAACTATTTAGTGATCTGTATCGGCGATGCGCAGCAGCGCCGCACGGTCGCGCACCACCAGGCCGCCGGGCTCTATGCGTATGACTTCCTCGCGCTCCATGGATTTGAGCTCCTGGTTCACGCGCTGGCGCGAGGCGCCCAGCAGCTGGGCCAGCTCTTCCTGGGCCAGATGCAGGCCGATGCGGATCTCGGAGCTGTCCGAGAGGCTCATCACGCCGTAGCTGCGCGTCAGATGCATCAGCTGCTTGGCCAGGCGCGCGCGCAGCGGCAAGGTGTTGAGGTCTTCCACCAGGCCGTAGAGCTGGCGCACGCGGCGCGCGTTGAGGCGCAGGATGGCCTCGGAAAACTCCACATGCAAGGACAGAATGCGCTTGAAGTCGGCCTTGGAGACGCACAGCAGCGTGGTCTCCCCATGGGCGTAGGCGTCGTGGGTGCGTTTGTCGCCGTCCAGAATCGCCACGTCGCCAAACCAGATGCCCGGCTCCACATAGGTCAGCGTGATCTGCTTGCCCGTGATGGAGGTGGAGCTCACCCGCACCGCGCCGCGCGCACAGGCGATCCACTCCTCGGGCGGTTCGCCGCGAGCGCAGATGAGCATGCCATCTTTGAATCGTTTGACGTAAGCGCATCGAAGAATGTCGTGCCTCAGAGAGGGCGAAAGAGATGAGAACCAGCGACCGGAGTTGATCGCCTCACGTTCTTCCATACTAAGAATTGGCTCGTCCATGTTCTGTCTTATGCGTGACTGGTAACCGGCCCATTGTCGCGTGTGGGACCGGCAGCGTCGCAGTTGTTGCCATCAGGGTTGTCACCTGGGTGTCCTTGCCCTGTGCCAAACGGGCTGCGCGGCATGCCGCGGCCATGAAAACGCAAATGCCCGCGGACCGCGGGCATTCACGAAGGGGCGGGCGGACCGGCGCTTAGCGCTCTTCGTGCATCAGGCTCAGGCCCAGCGCGCCGCGGCGGCGCAGCCAGGGGCTGGGGCGGTAGCGCGGATCGCCATAGACGGCCTGCAGATTGAGCAGCACCTCCAGAATGCTGGCGGGGCCGAAGCGGTCGCCCATGGCCAGCGGTCCCATGGGGTAGCCCAGGCCCAGGGTCACGGCTTTTTCCAGGTCGGCGGGGCTGCCTATGCCTTGCTGGCAGATGTCGGCGCCGATGTTGACGATGCCGGAGACCACGCGCTGGGTCACAAAGCCGCCGCTGTCGCGGATCAGGCTCACGGCCTTGCCGTCCCGTGCAAACAGCGCGCGCGCGGCGTCGCGCATATCGCTGCGCGTGGCCGGATTGGTGGCCAGCACGCGGCGGCGCGTGGCGGCGTCATCCACCAGCAGGTCTATGCCGAGGGTGCGCAGAGGGTCCAGTTGCTCCATCAGGGCGACCGTGGTGACGTCCAGGCCCAGCGGGGCGACCAGGATCAGGGCATTGGCCGAAGGCGTCTGGCCGCTCTCCAGCGGCGCTCCCAGGCCCTTGAGCAGATGCAGCAGCTCCTGGCGGCGCGCCGCACGCGGCGAGACCCAGACCGGCGGCAGCTCGGCCACCTCGGGCACGGGCGGCTCGGCCGGCAACTGGGGCCTGCCGTCGTCATAGCGGTAATAGCCCGTGCCGCTCTTGCGGCCCAGCAAGCCCGCGGCCACGCGCTGGGCCGCAATCGCATTGGGCCGGTAACGCGGCTCTTCGTAATACTGGTGATAGATGGATTCGGTCACGGCATGGGTGATGTCCATGCCCGTCAGGTCCATGAGCTCGAACGGGCCCAGCTTGAAGCCGATCTGGTCGCGCAGAATGCGGTCCACGGTCGCAAAATCGGCCACGTTTTCCTGCACGATGCGCAGAGCCTCGGTGGAATAGGCGCGGCCCAGATGGTTCACGAGAAAGCCCGGCGTGTCCTGGGCGCTTACGGGCGTGTGGCCGAACTCGCGCGTGAACTGGGCCAGCCGCTCGCAGGTCGCGGCGTCGGTGGCCAGGCCCTTGACGACCTCCACCACCTTCATCAGCGGTGCGGGGTTGAAGAAATGCCAGCCCGCGAAACGCTTCTGGTTCTTGAGCGCCGTGGCCATGGCCGTGATGGACAGGGACGAGGTATTGCTGGCAATCACGGCGTTTGCGGCCAGCAGCGGCTCCAGCTCGTGCAGCAGCGTCTGCTTGAGGTCCAGCTTCTCGACGATGGCTTCCACGACCAGATCGCAGCCCGCGAGATCGGCCGAGGACTGCACGGCCTGCAGGCGCGCGCCATAGGCGGCCAGCTGTTCGGCATCGAGCCGGCCCTTGGCCGCCAGCGAAGACCAGACGGCTTTGATCCTCTCCACCGCGTGCTGGGCCGCACCCGCACGGGCGTCCAGCAGCAGCACCTGAGCGCCGGCCTGTGCCGACAGCTGGGCAATGCCCTGGCCCATGGCTCCGCAGCCTATCAGGCCGACCTTGGAAAACGTGGCGCTCATTCGATCCACCTTTCAGCATCAAGCGAATGGCAGAGATTATGTGCCGGACGCCCCGTGGTGGCTTGCCGCCGGAATTTCCCGACGAAAAACAGCTGCCGGCGCTTGTCCATGAAGCGCCGGCAGCTATTGGATCGAGAGCGCGAGGCTTAAGCGGCGGCCTGCATGCGCTGCAGCAGCTGCCGGGCTGCGGCCTCCGGATCGCGGGCATTGACCAGGGCCCGGACCACGGCCACCGAACCCACGCCCGTGGCGCGTACGGCGGGGAACAGGTCCTCGGAAATACCGCCAATCGCCACCAGTGGGTACTGCTTCATCAGCCGCACATAGGCGGCCAGGCGCGCCAGGCCCTGCGGAGCCGTGGCCATTTTCTTGAGCGTGGTGGGGAAGACCGCGCCCAGGGCGATATAGCTGGGCTGGACCGCATGGGCACGCACCATCTCGGCATAGCCATGGGTGGAGACGCCCAGGCGCGTGCCCGAGGTGCGTATGGTTTCCAGGTCCTTGGCGGCAATCGTGTCCAGGTCTTCCTGGCCCACATGGATGCCGTAGGCGCCCGCATCCAGCGCGGCCCGCCAATGGTCGTTGATGAACAGGCGCGCGCCCGTGCCCTTCACGGCCTCGACCGCAGCCTTGATTTCGCGGGCCACGGCGGCCTGGTCCTCGGACTTGAAGCGCAGCTGCACCGTGGGCACGCCCGCGCGCGCCATGCGGCCCACCCATTCGGCCGTGGGCAGCACGCCATACAGGCCCAGCTCGCGCGGGCAATGCGCAAAAGCCAGTGCCGGGTCGGAGTTGCTGAGGCCGAAATCGCGCGGATCGTCGGGCCAGTGGGTGGCGTCGAAGCGGTTTGTGCGCTCGGTCTGGCGCTGCCAGGCCTGGGCCAGGGTCTCGGCGTCCACGGCGATAAAGCCCAGCGCACTGCAGGCCTCGAGCGCGGCCAGATAGGCGGGCTCGCTGCGCAGAGCTGGCGGCAAGGGTTGGGGCGTCAGCTCCACCGAGTTGGCGTCGTGGTGCAGCTGCGCGCCGAATGTGGCGCCGTGCTGGTGGATGATGGCCTGTGCCAGGGCGCTGATTTCGGCGGTGTCCATGGCTTATTCCTGATGCCAGAAGGGTGTGCCCAGCACCGGGGTGCTGGGCTGGGCGGCGGTCTGCTCGGCCATGGCCCCCGCGCGCCAGGCCGCATGGCCGGCGTTGACGGCATCGGCAAAGGCACCGGCCATGAGCACGGGGTCCTCGGACAGGGCCACGGCGGTGTTGAGCAGCACCGCGTCATAGCCCCACTCCATCACGGCGCAGGCATGGGACGGGCGGCCCAGGCCGGCGTCCACGATCAGCGGCACCTTCAGGCGCTCGCGCAGCATCTGCATGGCGTAGGGATTCACGGGGCCGCGGCCCGTGCCTATGGGCGCGGCCCAGGGCATGACGGCCTGGCAGCCCACGTCCACCAGCTTCTGGCACAGCACCAGGTCGTAGGTGGTGTAGGGCAGGACCTGGAAGCCGTCCTTGATGAGAATGGAGGCGGCCTCGACCAGATTCAGCGTATCGGGCTGCAGTGTGTAGTCGTCGCCGATCAGCTCCAGCTTGATCCAGGGCGTGTCGAACACCTCGCGCGCCATCTGGGCAGTGGTCACGGCCTCCTGGATCGTCATGCAGCCCGCGGTATTGGGCAGCACGGGCACATTGAGCTTGCGCAGCAGCTCCCAGAAGCTGGCGCCGGTCTCGGCCGCATTGCTGCCCTGGCGGCGCAGCGAGGCCGTGACCATGGCGGGCTTGGAGCGCTCGACGGCGGCTTCGAGAACCGCGGGCGAGGGATAGCGCGAAGTGCCCAGCAGCAATCGGCTGTCAAAACGCTGGCCGTAGAGCACCAGGGCGTCGTCGGAAGTTTGTGTGTTCATGTCTTGTTCTTGCTTGTTCTTAGCCGCCGGTGACGGGCGAGATGACTTCCATCTTGTCGCCTTCGTTCAGCTCATGGGCTGCATACTGGCTTCTGGGCACAAAAACCGTGTTCACCGCCACGGCAAACGGCGGCTTGGCCTGCATTTGCGCCAGCGCATCGGCCACGCTGGCAGGGGCTTGCAGCTCGGTGGCTTGCTGGTTGAGGAGGATCTTCATGGTCTCAGAATCAAATTGGCTGGCGCAAAGTTAAACCCGGGCGCTGCGAAGCTTGCGCGTGCGGCGGGTGCAACAGCTGTGCGCCAAAGTTCAGGCCCGGTGCACGGCCACGTCGAATTCGCGCGCCAGCGCCGAATCATTGTGATCCACCAGTTCCAGCACCACATCCAGCATGGCCGGCGAGATCATGAAGCCGTGGCGGTACAGGCCGTTGATCTCCATGACGCGCGGTGTCAGCAGGCGCACGGCGGGCAGATTATCGGGCAGGGTGGGGCGGCATTGGGTAGCAATCTCCACAATCCGGCCCTCGGCAAAGCCCGGGTGCACGGTATAGGCGGCGCTCAGCAGCTCCAGGGTCGAGCGCACGCTGGCCGGCGACATATCGTCGGACTCGATCTCGGTGGCGCCGATCACGAACAGATGCTCTTCCTTGGGCGCGATATAGATGGGGTAGCGCGGATGGATGAGCCGCGTGGGGCGGGCCAGCGTGACCTCGGGCGCATGGATGCGCACCACCTCGCCGCGGATGCCGCGCAGCTCCTTCCACTGCGTGCGTGCGCCCAGGCCGCGGCAGTCGAACACGAAATCGGGCTGGCCGGCCTCGCCGGGCCGGAAGTCGCCGAGTTCGCGCGGGCTCTCCCAGTGCAGATTCACGCCCAGCCGCTGCAGGCTGTCCACCAGCGCGGCCAGCAGCTGGCGGTTGTCGAGCTGGCCCTCGCCGGGCAGATAGACACCCTGGTTGAAGCGGCCCTGCAGCGCAGGCTCGCAGTCGTGCAGCGCGGCGCCGGTCTTTTCCTCCATGGCCGGCAGGCTGGGGTTGATGCGGCGGTTTTTTTCCAGCAAGCCGAAAAAGCGCGCGGCATCGGCCTGGTCCTGGCGGTGCCAGAGGATCAGCGTGCCGTTCTGCTGCAGAAACACATGTTGCTGCAGCTCGCCTATCAGCTCGGGCCAGCGCTTGAGTCCATGCTGGCCCATGCGCACCACGCCGGGCTCGGTGATCGCCGATTCGGCCAGCGGGGCCAGCATGGCCGCGGCCACGCGCGCGGCCGCGCCATCGCCCTGGGGACCGTGGGCGTCATAGAGGTCGATAGAGTGACCGCGCCGGGCCAGAGCCAGGCACAGCAGCCGGCCCATGAGGCCGCCACCCAGAATGGCAAGCTTTGAAGAGGCTTGTAGCAATGACATGTGCAAATCGTTTCCATCCGCGCACATGGACCGAACGACCATGTGCAGGACAAAACGCGGCATGCCACGCGGCTGGTGAAACTCCCCACGCCAGAATGACCTGGATCGGGTGCAGGGGGCTGGATCCGGCACCTGTCGACACAGGCCTCCGGATGCGCTGAAGACCGCGCAGCCCCAGGGTGTTTCTCAGTCCGCACAGGCCGCTGGCCTGCGGGGCACCCCTGTTTCGTCCGTCAGCGGCATTACAGCACAACCGCAAACACCGCGTATTGACCATGCGCATGGGCGATAATTTTTATCCATGACAGTGACTGCCTCCACCTCTCCCTCCGCTGCAGCGCAAAAGCGCTATGCGCGCGTGCTTTCCATCGCCGGCTCCGACAGCGGCGGCGGCGCGGGCATCCAGGCCGACCTCAAGACCTGCAGCGCCCTGGGCTGCTACGGCATGACGGCGATCACGGCCATCACCGTGCAGAACACGCTGGGCGTGACGGGAATACACGGTGTTCCGCTCGCTACCGTGCGCGGCCAGATCGATGTGGTGGTCGAGGACATAGGCGTGGATGCCGTGAAGATAGGCATGCTGGCCACGCCCGAAGTGGTGCAGGTGGTGGCCGATGCCATCCGCCGCCATAGCATCCGGAATGTGGTGCTGGACCCGGTGATGGTGGCCACCAGCGGCGACCGCTTGATTGCGCCCGAGACCGCGCAGGTGCTGGTCAGGGAGCTGTTTCCGCTGGCCACGGTGATCACCCCCAATCTGGACGAGGCCGCGCTGCTGCTGGGCCGGGACATTGACGGGATCGCGGCCCTGGATGCGGCCGTGGCCGATCTGCTGGAGCTGGGAGCGCCCGCCGTGCTGCTCAAGGGCGGGCATCTGTCCGGCGACCTGGTGATGGACGTGCTGGGCCGTCAGGGCCAGGCTGCCGGCGACTATCTGCGCCTGCAGTCCCGGCGCATCGCCACCCATAACGGCCACGGCACGGGCTGCACGCTGTCCTCGGCGATTGCCTCCTTCCTGGCCCAGGGCCTGGCGCTGGAGCAGGCCGTGACCGAGGCACGCAGCTATATCCTGGGCGCGATCGCGGCTGGCGCCGATGTCTATACCGGCCATGGCCACGGTCCGCTGAATCACGGCTATGCGCCGCGCGCGCAGCTGATTGTCGCGGGTTGAGGTCTGCAGCGCAGACTTTCCCTGCTGTGACTGCCCCCGCCCAGCGGTATGAGCTTTGGCCAATCTCTGAAGGCTTGGGCCAAGCGGATCAAGCGTGATGGCATCACGCTTTGGTTTGCAGGCCAGCATTCCAAGACTCCGTGGTACGCGAAAGTCCTGGGACTATTCGTAGTGGCCTATGCGCTGAGTCCCATCGACCTGATCCCCGACTTCATCCCGGTGCTGGGTTATGCGGATGATGTGATTCTGCTGCCCGTCCTGATCTGGCTGACGGTCAGGTTGCTGCCATCTGAGGTGCTGGCGCAGTGCCGTGAGCAAGCCGATTTGTGGATGCAAACAGCAGGCCTCAAGCCTAAGAGCCGGCTCGGGGCAGTGATGATCGTGGCCCTGTGGCTGTCGGTAGGAGCTGCAGCATGGGTCTGGCTCAAGCCGTATCTGCGCTAAACGGATTCCGAACTTTATGCCGTGAGCAGGTAGGTTGACATCCCGCCGCCATTGGCGATTTATGCCAAAGACCCCAAGGGGCCCGAGCGACACCAAATTGTAGAGATCGCTACAGCATTGCAGCATTCATGACGGAATCCTATGCTTCCGCCATGACTCTCACTTCGGACTCCTGGCTGGCTCTGATCCTCAGCCTTCCGGCCTCCAGCGCTACGCCGCGCATGCGGATCTGGCGCGCCGTCAAGGCGCTGGGCTGTGCCGCCCTGCGTGACGGCGCCTATCTGCTGCCCTTGAAGGCGGAGCAGGCCGTTCAGCTGCAAGCCCTGGCGGACGAGGCTATGCAAGAAGGGGGCCAGGCCTGGCTGCTCCATGTCCAAGCCCAGGACATGGCTGAGCAAGCCGTCTACCAGGCTCTGTTTGACCGTTCGGACGACTATACGCAATGGCTTTCGGACCTGGCCGAGGCTCGCAAGGCACCACCTGGTCTCGGCTCGGCTGAGCTCAATCGCCTACAGCGTCGGCAAGCGCGTGCCTATGACGCCATCCGCAAGATTGACTTCTTCCCCGGCGAGGCCTCGATACGCGCCGAAGCCCTGTGGCGAGACTTCAGCAATGCTATCGATGCCATGCAGTCACCCGGCGAGCCGCGGGCTGTTGCAGGACGCATTGCTCGGCGCGATCGCATGCAGTACCAGGGGCGTCTCTGGGCGACGCGCCGCAATCTTTGGGTTGATCGTGTGGCCAGCGCTTGGCTGATCCAGCGCTTCATTGATCCGCATGCACGCTTCCAATGGCTGGGCGCCCCGGCCGACTGTCCTCACGATGCGCTGGGCTTCGATTTCGATGGTGCGGCCTTCTCGCATGTCGGTGACCGGGTGACGTTCGAAGTGTTGCAGGCGAGCTTTGGGCTCGACGGCGACCGAGGTCTCTCCCGGCTGGGCGCCATGGTGCATGCGCTCGATGTGGGCGGCACATCCACGGCCGAGGCTGCGGGGTTCGAGGCCGTGCTGGCCGGCGCCCGCAAGCGCTGCTCGGGCGACGACTCGCTGCTCGCAGACATAGGCGGAGTTATGGACTCTCTTTATGCGCATTTCTCCAGCCCAGGCAAGCCGTAGCACCCAAGTACTTCAGAGGCGAATATGAACCAGCTCCACACCACGGCAGTGGCCGACACCAGTGCGGCAAGCCCCTCTGGCTACACACTCTGGCAGCTGGTGCGCTACATGCTGGCTCTGGGCACCTGGGGTTTTGGCGGTCCCGTGGCCCTGGCGGGATACATGTACCGCGATCTGGTGGAGAAGCGCCAGTGGATCACGGACGCGGACTACAAGGAAGGCTTGGCGCTGGCCCAACTGATGCCCGGGCCTCTAGCCGCTCAGTTGGCCATCTATCTGGGTTATGTCCACTATCGATTTCTGGGCGCGTCCCTGGTCGGGATCGCCTTTGTGCTGCCGTCCTTCTGCATGGTCGTGGCCCTTGGCGCGGCCTATGTAACTTATGGCGGGATCGGCTGGATGCAGTCGGTGTTCTACGGCGTTGGCGCTGCCGTGATCGGCATCATCGCCATGAGCGCCTACAAACTGACGACCAAGAGCATCGGCAAGGATAAGCTGTTGTGGGTCATCTTCCTGGTCAGCGCGGCCATCACCGTGATCACCAAGTCGGAAGAGGTCTGGCTGTTTCTCGGGGCCGGCGTGCTGGTGTGGTTCTGGCGGGCTCCTCCTGCCTGGCTGACACGCAAAAGTGGCATCAACAGCCTTGTCGCACCGCTGCTCGGCATGTTCGCATTCAGCACCATCGACTGGACCAAGCTCAAGCAGATCGGCCTGTACTTCGCCTACGCGGGCAGCTTTGTCTTCGGCAGCGGCCTGGCAATCGTTCCCTTCCTCTATGGCGGTGTCGTCAAGGAGTACGGCTGGCTGAGCGATCAGCAGTTCGTGGATGCGGTGGCCGTGGCCATGATCACGCCGGGTCCGGTGGTGATCACCACGGGCTTCATCGGCTACCTGGTCACGGGCTTCTGGGGTGCCGTGGTGGCGGCGCTAGCCACTTTTGTGCCTTGCTACCTGTTCACGGTGATCCCCGCGCCATACTTCAAAAAATACGGCAAGCGCCCGGATGTGATCGCGTTTGTCGACGGTGTCACCGCCGCGGCAATCGGCTCCATCGCCGGCGCGGTGATTGTCATCGGCCAGCGCTCCATCGCCGACTGGATCGCCGCAGCGCTGGCGATTGCGAGCGCGGCCATCCTGTGGCGCTTCAAGAAGCTCCCCGAGCCCATCATCGTGGTCGTGGCAGCCGTCATCGGGCTGATCGTCCACCCGTTGCTCACACATGGTTAAGGGCTTCAGCTTGAGTTGACCATCGGCAGCGGTCGAGCCACAAGAGACCTTCGTCCTTGCTTCAAGCCGACACTGCCGCTATTCCAGCCGCCCCAAAATGAGTTTCTTTGACCTTTAAACTAGTCGCATGAATCGACGAAGTCTGGTGTTATTCGCCCTGGCCGCAGGGTTGGCTCAAGTGACCGTGGCCGGTCCGCAGTTTCAGGAAATGACCGAGTGGTCGCGGTTTTTCACAGAAGCCGATGCGCAAGGCAGCATCGTCGTTCTCGATGCCCGAGATAA
>NZ_JBFYGN010000025.1:0-72008 GCF_041079535.1 Comamonas guangdongensis
GCTCCTCAACCTGGGCTCGAACCAGGGACCTACGGATTAACAGTCCGGCGCTCTACCGACTGAGCTATTGAGGAAGAAGTCCTAGATTATAGGACGTAAAAAGATGCTCGTGAGAAGTTCGTGGGAATTTCATGAAAATTTGTAGGTGACAGGCCCGAAAGCCTGGATCTGGCGCCTGCTGCCGGCAGCGCGCTATGCTTTTGAGTGTTCGCAGGCTTTGGAGGCTGCGAGTTTTCCTTATCCATATAGAGGAGTGTTGTTCGGGCCGGCCGGCCTGAGGGCTCCCATCGATGCCATGACTGTTCGCACCATCTTGAAGATGGGTGATCCGCGTTTGCTGCGTATTGCCCAACCCGTCGCAGAGTTTGATACCGACGCACTACACCTGCTGCTCACGGATCTGCTGGACACCATGCACGCGGCCAACGGCGCGGGCCTGGCGGCGCCGCAGATCGGAGTGGATCTGCAGATGGTGGTGTTCGGTTCGGGCGAGTTCAATCCCCGTTACCCGGAGGCGCCGGTCGTGCCGCGCACCGTGCTGCTCAATCCGGTGATCACTCCTGTCGGGGATGAGGAACAGCTGGATTGGGAGGGCTGCCTGTCGCTGCCGGGCATGCGCGGCATGGTGCCGCGCTGGAATCAGGTGCGCTACACGGGCTTCGATATCTATGGCGGTCCCATTGACCGTACGGTCGAAGGCTTTCATGCACGCGTCGTGCAGCATGAGTGCGACCATCTCTGGGGCAAGCTGTATCCCATGCGCATGCGCGACTTCACGCAGTTCGGCTTCACGGAGCTGCTGTTTCCCGGCATTGCCGTCGCCGAAGACGAGTGACGGCCATTTCGGCGCAGGCACTCCTGTTCTCCGGTCATAGTTTCAACTTTAGCGATCAACACTTGCGGCGCATCAGGGGATGGCCATCCCCCGGCCGCTTTTGGAAAGGTTCTTGTCAGTACTTTGTATACAAAACGGTAGACAATTTTTGTGTGCCGACAACGTACATTCTCAACATCATGTCCTGATGGGCGTGGTGTGCAATGGCAGAGGAGCACGGCCCGGCCGGGCTCCTGCAGAAGATGCGGGGCGGTCACGGCTGTGCTTGTCCCTTGGAGAGCGCTGAAACGACGAAGCCATGCCTCGTCAAGCAGTCTTGCTCCAGTGCTGCCGCGCCGCATGCCTTGCAGGAATGGTAAGTGAATGAGCCAAGAGGCCAATAGAGCCTTGGTGAGTTGGAAGAATTAGGAGACAGCGATGAAGGAATATTCCGGATCATCCGTGAATCTGGAGGCTCAGCGTCCGGAGGATGAAAATCTCGGCACCGCAGCCAATCTGATGTATGGCCTGCAGCATGTGCTGACCATGTATGGAGGCATTGTGGCCGTGCCGCTGATCGTGGCCGAGGCCGCCGGCATGTCGGCCGCCGATACCGGCCTGCTGGTGACCGCCTGCCTGTTCATGGGCGGCGTGGCCACTCTGCTGCAGACCCTGGGCATTCCCTTTTTCGGTTGCCGCCTGCCCCTGGTGCAAGGGGTTTCGTTTGCCGGCGTGGCCACCATGGTCAGCATCCTGCATACGGGCGGCGGTATCGAAGGGGTGCTGGGAGCGGTCATGTATGCCTCGGTGCTGGGGCTGATCATCGCGCCGGTTTTCTCGCGCATCACCAAGTTTTTTCCGCCGCTGGTCAATGGCTGCGTGATCACGGTGATCGGCATGTCGCTGATGCCCGTGGCTGCGCACTGGGCCATGGGCGGCAACGCCAAGGCGGCTGATTACGGCAGCATGGGCAACATCTGCCTGGCCGGGCTCGCGCTGTTCCTGGTGCTGCTGTTCAGCAAGCTGGGCAATGCCACGCTGTCGCGCCTGTCGATCCTGATGGCGATCGTGGTGGGCACGGTGACGGCGGTTTTCATGGGCAAGGCCGATTTCTCGCAGGTGCTCAGCGGCCCCATCGTGGCCGTGCCCGCTCCCTTGCACTTTGGCTGGCCCGTATTCAATATGGCGGCCACGATCTCCATGTTCATCGTGATTCTGGTGATTCTGGTGGAGACCTCGGCCGACGTGCTGGCCGTGGGGGAAATCGTGGGCAGTCCCGTCGACGGCCGCCGCCTGGGCGACGGCCTGCGTGCCGACATGCTGTCCAGCATCGTGGCCCCGATCTTCGGCGGCTTTACCCAGAGCGCGTTCGCCCAGAACGTGGGCCTGGTGGCGGTGACGGGCATCAAGAGCCGCTTCGTGGTGGCTTTCAGCGGCCTGATCCTCATCGTGTTCGGCGTGCTGCCCGTGATGGGGCGCATCGTGGCCTGCGTGCCGCCTTCCGTGCTGGGCGGGGCGGGGCTGGTGCTGTTCGGCACGGTGGCGGCCAGCGGCATCCGTACCCTGGCCAAGGTGGACTACAACAACAACATGAATCTGATCATCGTCGCCACCTCGGTGGGCGCGGGCCTGCTGCCGGTGGTGGCGCCCAAGTTCTACGATCAGTTTCCGGCCTGGTTCGCCACGATCTTCCACTCGGGCATCAGCGCCACGGCCCTGGTTGCGGTGCTGCTGAACCTGGTCTACAACCATTTCAAGCAGGGCAATTCCGACCAGCCCTCGGTCTTCGAGGCCGGTTACGGCCGGGCTCTGAGCCAGCATGTGCTGGAGGTGCTGGCCGATGGCGACCGTTTCGAGGGCGGCAAGCTCTACGACAAGGACGGCAAGGAAGTGCCCGTCATCCCGGCCAAGCCCGCACACGGGCATTGACGGCCGACGCAAGGTGCGCGCGGTGGGGCCTGGCCCCGTCGTGATTGATGCCGCTATCCCGCTTGCGCGGGGTGGCGGCTTTTTTCTATGGGCTGGCTATCCGGCTGCCGGGTGTTCGACACCGAGGATGGCGTGCAGCCGCGCGCTGGTGGTGGTGTACTCCAGCAGCGGCTTGCTGCCTTGCAGATATTCCGCGGCCGCAAACGCGGCCATGGTTGCCTCATGGAAGGCACAGAGGATCAGCCGCTTCTTGCCGGGATAGCTGACGATGTCGCCGATCGCATAAATGCCAGGCGCGCTGGTGGCCAGCGTGGCCGGGTCCACCAGTAGCTGCTTGCGCTCCAGCGCCAGGCCCCAGTCCGTCAACGGGCCCAGGCGCGGCGAAATACCCAGATAGACCAGCAGCAGCTCCAGAGGCAGCGGATGCTCGTTGCCCTCGCCGTCCATCCATTGCACGGCCTGCAGTCGGCCGTCTTGCTGCCGCACCTCGGTGATCTGGCCGGTGATCACCTCCACGGCTCCGGACTCGCGCAGCTGCTGCAGCTGCGCTAGCTGCCCGGGCTCGGCGCTGAAGGCATCGCGCCGGTGCATGAGATAGGTCTTGCGCGCGCGCATGCCGCCTTCGACGGCGCAGCCAATGGCCGCAGTGACGGCCTCCTCGTCGCCGCCATAGACCAGCACTTCGCGCCCGGCAGCCCCATCCAGGTGCTGCGGGTGATAGAGGAGCTGTTCGGGGTCCAGCAGCTCGGCTCCGGGCACTTTGAGGGCCTTGGGCACAAAAGCCCCCACGCCCGCCGCGATGAACACCGTGCGCGCCTGAAACCAGGTTCCGGCCGTGGTGCCTATCTGCCAGCGCCCGTCGGCCATGGGCTCCACGCTCTGCACCTGCTGGCCCAGATGGCGCGGCACCTGCATGGGGGCGATCTGCTGTTCCAGCCGCCGCACCAGCTCGAGTCCGCTGCAGACGGGAATGCCGGGAATGTCGTAGATGGGCTTGTGCCCATAGAGCTGATAGCACTGGCCGCCCGCATGGGGCAAGGCGTCGACCAGCTGGGCAGCAATGCCTTGCAGGCCCAGCTGGAAGGCCTGAAACAAACCCGCCGGACCCGCGCCTATGATGAGGGCGTCGGTTTCCACGGCGGGTTGGGAGAGTGAGGATGCGTTGGACGGTGCGTTAGACAGGCTCATGCGGCCAAGCGTAGCGCAGTCCGCGCCTCGAACGGCTCAGCGTTCGAGCAAATCCACTTTGTTCGGCTTGCCATTCCATTCGTCGGCATCGGGCAGGGCAGTCTTGCGCTTGGTGATGCTCTTCCAGCTCTTGAGCTGGGACAGGTCCACATTGATCTTGATGAAGGCCAGCTGATCGGCGGGCACATCTTCCTCGGCAAAGATGGCGTTGGCGGGGCACTCGGGGATGCAGACGGCGCAGTCGATGCACTCGTCGGGATCGATGACCAGGAAGTTGGGGCCTTCGCGGAAGCAGTCTACGGGGCAAACATCCACGCAATCGGTGTATTTGCACTTGATGCAGTTTTCGGTGACGACGTGAGTCATGAAGGATTCTATTTATGTGGGGATTGGTGAAACCCCGTGATTTTAGGATTTTTCCCGCGCAGCGCCAGTCCCTGGCATGGATAAGGCCGCATGGCGATCTGGTTTGCGCTCCAGAACCACCCTGCGGCCGGGGTCGCGGCAGGTTCAGTTCACCAGGGCCGCACCGGCCGTGGCATGGCTTGCCGTGTCCACCAGGATCAGCGATCCCAGCTGGCGGGCCTTGGCGAACGGCGCGGCCGGAATGGCTTCCTGCAGCACCAGCTCCACCTGGCCGATGGCATTGGCCTCGAGCTGCTGGGCCTCTTCACGCTCCAGGGTGTTGATGTTGAGGCGGTGCTGCACGCGGCGCGCCTTGGCCTTGACCCAGCGGTGGCCGTGCAGCGCCCAGTACACGCGGCCGGGCACCAGGGGCTCGTTGTCCATCCAGGCCACGGTGGCCACGATCTCGCGGCTCGCGGGCCAGGGGCTTTGCGTTGCGGGCGTGTCGAAATCGTCCTCGGCGGCCTGGGCCGCCAGGGGCGCGGCCACGATCCAGTCGCCGCGCGAAACGTCTACTTCACGGTCCAGCGTGATGCCTGCAGACAGGCCTGCAGGCACGCTTTGGGGCACGCGCGCATGGTCGATGACCTGGGCCACCGTGGCCAGTTGGCCGCTGGGCAGAATCTGCACCTGGGCGCCGACCTGTGCCAGGCCTGCGGCCACGCGGCCCCAGAAGACGCGGCGGCCCTGGGATATGTCGGCCGAGGAGGAGAATTTCTCCACCCATTGCACGGGGAAGGCCAGGGGCAGGGCCTGGTCGTTGGGCGTGTTGGGCAGGCGTTCCAGCAGCTGCAGCAGGCTGGGGCCGTGATAGCCGGCCCAGCCGGCCTCGGTATTGACCACGTTGTAGCCCTTGAGCGCGGACACGGGCACGGTGGCCGTGGCCTGAATGCCCGCGGACGCCGCGAACTTCTGCAGTGCCGCCTGGATATGGGCAAAGGCCAGGGCCGGATCTTCGACGGCATCGAGCTTGTTGACGGCGAAGACCAGCGAATGCACGCGCAGCAGGTGCACCAGCAGGCTGTGGCGGCGCGTCTGGGGCAGCAGCTGCAGCTCGGGGTTGCGCCAGTCCAGCTTGGTCGCATCGACCAGGACCACGGCCGCGTCGGCGCTCGATGCCGCCGTCACCATATTGCGCGTGTACTGCTCATGGCCGGGCGCGTCGCCGATGATGAACTTGCGCGACTCGGTGGCGAAATAGCGGTAGGCCACGTCGATGGTGATGCCTTGCTCGCGCTCGGCGCTGAGGCCGTCGGTCAGCAGGGCCAGATCGGTTTCGCCGCTCTTGGTGACGCCGGCCAGATGATCCTGCAGCACGGCCTTGGTATCCACCAGCAGGCGGCCGATCAGCGTGCTCTTGCCGTCGTCCACCGAGCCGCAGGTAATGAAGCGCAGCGCATTGCTGTTATGTGCATCAAATTGGCCTGCAGCGCTTGATGAGTTTGCGCTAGCAGCTACGGAATTAATAGTTTCAGTCATCGCATTTTTTCCTCAAACAGGCATGTCCCAACTCAAAGACGCCAAGCAAGAGCCGCCTCGAGGCGATGGCGTCGTCCCCCTCCCGCAAGCGCAGCGAAGCGAGAGAGGGGGAAGCGGCAAAGCCGCTCAGGGGGTGTCAGAAATACCCATCCTTTTTGCGCTTTTCCATGGAGGCTTCGCTGGTCTTGTCGTCCATGCGGGTGGCGCCACGCTCGCTGACCTCGGCGGCCAGGGTTTCGATCACGATGTCCTCGGCCGATGCGGCCGTGCTTTCCACGGGGCAGGTGCAGGTGATGTCGCCCACGGTGCGGAAGCGCACGTCGCGCACCACGATCTGTTCGCCGTCGCGCGGCGGGGTCAGGTGGGTCACGGGCACCAGCAGGCCCTTGCGCTCCACCACATCGCGCTTGTGCGTGTAGTAGATCGAGGGCAGGGCGATGTTCTCGCGGGCGATGTACTGCCACACATCCAGCTCGGTCCAGTTGCTGATGGGGAACACGCGGAAGTGCTCGCCCGGGGCGATGCGGGTGTTGAACAGCGTCCACAGCTCGGGGCGTTGGGCCTTGGGCTGCCATTGGCCGAAGCTGTCTCGGTGAGAGAAGATGCGCTCCTTGGCGCGGGCCTTTTCCTCGTCGCGGCGGGCGCCGCCGATCAGCGCGTCGAAGCGGAATTCCTCGATGGCTTCCAGCAGGGTCACCGACTGGTGCACATTGCGCGATTCGCCGGGATGGGCCAGGCGCACCGTGCCGCGGGCCATGGAGTCCTCCACGCTGCGCACGATGAGCTCGGCGCCCAGTTCCTTGGCGCGCTGGTCGCGGAAATCGGTCACCTCGGGGAAGTTGTGGCCGGTGTCTATCATCAGCAGCGGATAGGGGATGCGGCCCGCGCCAAAGGCTTTTTCGGCGCAGCGCAGCATGACCAGCGAATCCTTGCCACCCGAGAACAGCAGGGCCGGGCGCTCGAAGGCCGCAGCCACCTCGCGCAGGATAAAGATGGTTTCCTCTTCCAGCGCATCCAGGTGACGGTTGCTGAGTTGGCTCAACACGGAAGTATCCACACGGGCGTTCATTGTTTATCCAATCAAATTATGCTGTTGCGCTGATGGAAATTGCGCAGGCAGCTATCTTTTTTAAGCAATGGCGTAAAAACTGGCCAAGCCCACACCAGGGGCACCGTGCAAGGGCCGTCCCGCAGCACCGGTGCCGTCCCCCTCCCGCGCAGCGAGTGAGGGGGAAGCCGCAAAGCGGCTCAGGGGGAGCGCACGTTAGTGCGTCAAGTGAAGGCCGCATTCGCGGTTGTCTTCGCCCTTGGTCGGGTCCACATAGTCAAAGTTGTTGGGCAGGCCGTGCTTTTCGCAGTATTCGTACAGTTCCTTGGACGACCAGTGCAGCAGCGGCGCGACCTTGATCAGACCGTCGGGGTTGATGCTCACGGGGTCCATCTGCGCACGCACGGCGGTGTCGGTGGCGCGCAGGGCGGTGAACCAGACCTTGGGTGCGGTTTCGCGCAGGGCGCGGGCAAAGGGTTCGAGCTTCACCTCTTCGGTAAAGGCCGCATGGCGCGGATCGTCCAGCGCTGGCGTGGCGCCTTCCACGGCCTCGCGGTGGGCGCGCGAGCGCAGTGGCAGGTAGATCTTCAGATTCAGCCCCAGCTGCTTGGTCACCGCATCGGCAAACTGGTAGGTGGCTTCGGTGTTGTAGCCGTTGTCCATCCAGACCACGGGCACGTCGGGCCTGGCGCGCGTGACCATGTGCAGAATCACGGCCTCGAAGGGGCGGAAGTTGGTGGTGACTATGGTGGGCTGGGCCAGGCCCACGGCCCAGTTCACCAGCGCCTGGGCGTCGCGGCCCAGTTCGGCATTGATTTGCGCCAGATCCAGGTCGTGGGTGCTTACGGGGGCGAGCTGGCTCATGCTTGCACCTCGGCGAAATGGGGCTGGGTATGCACGGCATCGGCCTGGTAGTAGCCGCCGAAGCGCTCGAACTGGCGCTGGGCATCGGCAGAGTCCACGCCTTCGCGCAGCACGGCGGAGCTGAAGCCCGTGCGCTCCATCTGCACCAGCTGATCGATCAGCACATCGCCCGTGGCGCGGATATCGCCCGCGAAACCACGGCGGCGGCGCAGCAGATAGGCCTGGGTGAAGGCCCGGCCGTCGGTGAAATTGGGGAAAAACAAGTCCACCTGCCGGATGCCGTCCAGGCTCACTTCCAGCGCGTTCACGTCGTTGGCGAGCACCAGCACGCTCGCATCGTTTTCGGCCGGGCCCTGGTAATCCTTGCTTGCCAGAATTTGCATGATGCTTTCCTTATTCTTGTGGTTCAGGCCAGGGCCTCTTCGGTTTCTTCGTCGGCCACGGGGTGGCGCGCGCTCTTGCCGGCTTCCTTGAAGGGGTCGAGGCCGATGCGGCGCACGGCGTCGATGAAGGCTTCGCCGGGCTGGCGCAGGTCGCGGTAGGTGGCCAGCACGGCTTCGATCACATCGGGCACCTCGGCCGCGCTGAAGGACGGGCCAATCACCTTGCCCGCCACTGCATCGCCCGAGAGCGTGGAACCGTCCGAGCCGCCCAGCGTGACCTGATACCACTCCTTGCCGTCCTTGTCGACGCCCAGGATGCCGATATGGCCGCTGTGGTGATGGCCGCAGCTGTTGATGCAGCCGCTGATGTGCAGGTCGATCTCGCCGATATCGTCGAGCTCGTCCAGATCCTGGTAGCGGGCCGTGATGGCGTCGGCAATCGGCAGGCTGCGCGCATTGGCCAGCGCGCAGAAGTCGCCGCCGGGGCAGGCGATCATGTCGGTGAGCAGCGCCACATTGGTGCTGGCCAGGCCCAGGGCCTTGGCTTTTTGCCACAGCGCATGCAGCTGGCCTGCCTGCACCCAGGGCAGGATCACGTTCTGGTCGTGGGTGACGCGGGCTTCGCCGGCGGAGAATTCATCCACCAGTTGGGCCAGGGCGTCGAGCTGCTCGCCGGTCGCATCGCCGGGTGCTTGACCCACGCGCTTGAAGGACAGGGTCACGGCGCGCAGGCCTTCGATGCGATGGCTATGCACATTGCGGGCGATCCAGCGCGCGAAGGCGGGCTCCTTGGCGGCCTGGGCGAGCAAGGCTTGCTCGTCGGCGCCGGCATCGGCCACGGAGGGCAGGACCGGGGTGCTGAACATGGCGGCCACGCGCTCGAACTCGGCCTGGGGCACGGTATGGGGGGCGCCGTCCACCTCGACGATCTGGCGGAATTCCTCTTCCACGGCATCGATATAGGCCTGGCCTTCGGCCTTGACCAGGATCTTGATGCGCGCCTTGTACTTGTTGTCGCGGCGGCCCAGCTCGTTGTAGACGCGGACGATGGCCTCGATGTAGTTCATGATCTGGTTCCAGGGCAGGAACTCGCGGATCACGGTGCCGATCACGGGCGTACGGCCCATGCCCCCGCCCACAAAGACCTTGAAGCCGATTTCACCAGCGGCATTCTTCAGCAGATGCAGGCCCACATCGTGCCAGCCCGTGGCGGCGCGGTCTTCCTTGGCGCCGGTGATGGCGATCTTGAACTTGCGCGGCAGGAAGGCGAACTCGGGGTGCAGCGTGGTCCACTGGCGCAGGATCTCGGCGTAGGGGCGCGGGTCGATGATCTCGTCGGGCGCAATGCCGGCCAGCGCATCGGTGGTGGTGTTGCGTATGCAGTTGCCGCTGGTCTGGATGCCGTGCAGGTTCACGCTGGCCAGCAGGTCCATCACATCGGCGGCCTTGGACAGCGGAATCCAGTTGAACTGCACATTGGTGCGGGTGGTGAAGTGGGCGCAGTTCTTGGGCAGATAGGTGGTGCCCAGCTTGCCCTGGCCTTCGAGCGCCTGCTGGAAAACCGCGGCTTCGGGCTCGTCGTACTCGCGGGCCACGCGGGCCAGCACGCGGATCTGGGCCGAGTTGATCTCGCCATAGGGCACGGCCACGCGCAGCATGGGCGCATAGCGCTGCACATACCAGCCATTTTGCAGGCGCAGCGGACGGAAGTCGTCTTCCGAGAGCTTGCCGCTTTGCCAGCGCTCGAGCTGGTCACGGAACTGGTCGGCGCGTTGCTTGACGAACGCTTTGTCGAAGGCTGTGTATTGGTACATGTGTCTACAGTTCTAGCGTGGGGCCGGTGATCGCATCAGCCGGATCGTTGGCATGAACTGTAGAGAGGCTTTATATAAAAACAAACGATTATTTCGTGCTGCATATATATCTGAATGAATATGTAAAGCCGCAGCCCATGCCCGAAGGCTATTTCCTAGAAGCGCGCTTGCAATTCGGGAGCGGGCGCCGGCGCGGATTTTTTTAGAATCGGGGCTTGTTCAATGACCGAGGCGCCTGGCGCAAGCAGGTGCCTGCCTATGGAAATAGCCATACTTTTCGCCCTCATCTGTTTGAACGGCCTGTTCGCCATGTCGGAGATCGCGCTCGTCACCGCGCGCAAGACACGCATGCAGAAACTCATCGATGAGGGCGACAGCGGCGCGGCGGCCGCTATCAAACTGGGGGAAGACCCGACGCGCTTTCTGTCCACCATCCAGATCGGCATCACCTCGATAGGCGTGCTCAACGGTATCGTCGGCGAGGCCGCGCTGGCCGGGCCGCTGGAGAACTGGCTGATACAGCTGGGCATGGCGCAGAAATATGCGGACTACCTGTCGACCGGCCTGGTCGTGGTGCTGATCACCTATTTCTCCATCGTGGTGGGCGAACTCGTGCCCAAGCGCCTGGGCCAGACCCATCCCGAAGCGCTGGCGCGCCTGGTTTCGCGCCCCATCAACTTTCTGGCCCTGGCCACCAAGCCTTTTGTATGGCTGCTGTCGGCCTCCACACGCGGCCTGCTCAAGCTGCTGGGCGTCAAGGAAAACAGCGGCGCCGTGGTGACCGAGGAGGAAATCCAGGCTATCCTGGTCGAAGGCCGCACGGCCGGCGTGATCGAGTCCCAGGAGCACACCATGGTGCGCAATGTGTTCCGCCTCGACGATCGCCAGATCGGCTCGCTCATGGTGCCGCGCGGCGATGTGGTGTGCCTGGACATAGACGACAGCTTCGAAGCCAATCTGCAGCGCATAGAGCAGGCCGACCACGCGCGCTTTCCCGTGATACGCGGCGATATGAACAATATCGTGGGCGTGCTCAATCCGCGCCAGTGGCTGGCCAGCAGCGTGCGCGCGTCGGGCGGCAGCCGCGAACTCAAGGACCAGCCGCTGCAGCCCGCGCTCTACGTGCCCGAGACCATCACCGGCATGGAACTGCTGGACAACTTCCGCACCTCGGATGTGCACATGGCTTTTGTCATCGACGAGTACGGCGAGGTGCAGGGCATAGTCACGCTCAAGGACCTGATCGAGGCCATTACCGGCGAGTTCCAGCCGCGCGACCCGGAATCGAGCTGGGCCGTGCAGCGCGAGGACGGCAGCTGGCTGCTGGACGGCCATATTCCCGTGCCCGAGCTCAAGGACCATCTGGGCCTGGATGCCGTGCCCGAGGAGGAGCGCGGCCGCTACCACACCCTGAGCGGCATGATCATGCTGCTGCTGGGCTGCATGCCCAGCGAGGCCGATGTGGTGGAGTGGGAGAACTGGCGCTTTGAAGTCGTGGACATGGACGGCAAGACGCTGGACAAGGTGCTGGCGACCCGGCTGCAGCCGCAGCAGCCGGCCGAAGCCCTGTTGCGCGGAGCCGAGGCCTCGGGCCAGTGATCCCAGCCCGATGAAGGCAGGGCTTGCCAGCGAATCGGCTGCAAGCCCTTTTTCTTTGGGCGGTGGCCTAGGCCGCGGACCTGGTGCCGGACTGCTTCGCGGCCCTGGCATAGAGCCGCTGCGAGCCCAGCGCCTGGGCCAGCTTCGCATCCAGAGGCAGAGGCTCTGCGTGCAGGCGCGCGGCCAGCAGTTCCGCGCATAGCAGCGACAGCGTCAGCCCGCGCGAACCCAGGCCGGTGAGCACCCAGAGCCCGCGCGCATCCTGCGCGCCTCGGCCCACGGGGCCGGCGACGGGAATGCGGTCATAGGCCGCGCAGCGCAGGCGCGACCAGGTCGCAGGCAGGTCGGGCGCGTTGAAAAAGCCCTCGAGCGCCTCGGCACACCCGGGCAGCAGCGCGGCCAGCTTCTCGGCATTGCTGGCGTGGGCGGCCCGCTGGTCGGCGGCCGAGGGCGGAAGCTCGCTGACATCGCGCTCGAAGGTGGAGCCCATGATCCATTGGCGCGCACCGGACGCTACGGGAAAATCCGGCACCAGATTGCCGTGGCCGTTGACGGGGAAGGGCGGCATGGCGGCCCTGGTCCGGGCCGTGTGTCCGGCCACGCTGACCTGGCCGCGAATCGGCTGCAGCTCCCAGCCACCGGCCTCCAGGCCGCTGGCCGCCAGCAGCGCGGTGCTGGCCGGGCCCAGCGCGAGCACGACAAGATCGGCCTCGGCCAGTACCCGGCCCTCGGCATCCAGCGCCTGCCACGACGGGGCTGCGCCGCCGCCCTGCTGCAGCCTGGCTATCCGTGCCTGGCCCTGCCAGCTGATGCCCGGCGTGCGCAGCAAGGCCTTGACCAGTTGCGCGGGCCGTACCCAGCCGGCCTGCACATGCCAGACGGCCTGGCTGTCGCCCGGCAGGCGGGCCGCGGCCAGTTGATCGGGCTGGGCGGGGCGGCTCCATTGCTGGCCGGCGGACTCCGGGCTGAGCCACTCGGGCGGCAGATGCGCGGGCTGGCTCAGGTCATGTTCCAGCACGCCGCTGTGTGCCCAGTCCAAGCCGGGCTGCAGCTGCCGCGCCCGCTCGAGCTGCTGCAGGGTTTGCAGTGTAGTGCGCACGCCGCTGCGCGACAGGCGCGAGATCAGGCTGTCGTCGGGCGAGACATGGGGGCAGAACAGGCCCGCGGGCAGGCCGGAGGCCCCGGCCGCGGGCTCGGTCCCCGCATCCAGCACGCTGACCCGCCAGCCGCGCCGCGCGAGGCTGGCCGCCGCCGCAGCGCCCGCCAGGCCCGAGCCCAGTACCAGGCAGCGTCCGGGCCGCTCCACGGGGGCTGGCAGCCCGTCATCGCGGTGGCGCGGCTCCCAGCGCGGGTCGTAGCTGGCCTGCAGATTGTGGCGCTTGGGCGGTATGCCCGCGACCTTGTGCACCGCAAAGCCCAGCTTGCCCAGGCTCTCGCGCACCTCTGCGGCCACGGACCAGGTGGCCAGGCTCGTTCCCCGGCGGCAGTGGCGCGCCACGTTCTTGAGCAGCTCGGGGCTCCAGAGACCGGGGTTCCTGGAAGGGGAGAAGCCGTCGAGATACACGCTGTCCACCGTGAGCTGCTGCTTGCGCAGCATGGCCTCGGCATCGCCTATATACAGCGTGAGCAGCACCCGGCCCTCGTCAAACGAAAGCCGGTGGACACCGGGCAGCAGTCCCCACCACTGGGCGGCGAGCTGCTCGCCCAGCTCGTGCAGCAGCGGGTCGTCGGGCAGGCCGCGCCGCAGATCCTCGGCCGCGACCGGATAGGCCTCGACGGAGACAAAGTGCAGCAGGCGCGGGCGCCTGGGGTCGGCCTTCCAGGCGGCCCAGGTGACGAGGAAATTCAGGCCGAAGCCGAAGCCGGTTTCCAGAATGCGCCACTGGCCGGCATCGGCCCAGGCCGCGGGCAGCTTGCAGCCGGCCAGAAAAACCTGGCGCGCCTGGTCAAGGCCGCCCAGCTCGCTGTGATAGCGGTCGCCAAATCGGGTGCTATAGGGAGTGCCATCAGGCATCCATGTAATGGGTTCGGACATGGCAGGGGAAAACGCATCAACAGGGCGTGACGCTTAAAAACTGGCGCAGCGTAAAGGCCAGAGGCAGCGAGCAAGGGCCGTCCCGCAGCGAGGCTGTCGTCCCCTTCCCGCGAAGCGAGAGAGGGGGAAGGCGCGCAGCGCCACAGGGGGAGCATTATTTCACTCCCAGCGCTGCTGATAGGAAAACACGGGCAGCCGCCATTTGAAGCGTATGGCCGCCAGACGAAACGCCAAGCCGCCGGCAAAGCAGACAACGGTGCTGATATTGGAGCTTACGTCCAGGTGGCGCAGGCCCAGGAACATCAGGCAGACTGCCAGCGAGACGCTGGCATAGAGCTCGCGCCGGAACACCACGGGGACCTGGTTGCACAGCACGTCGCGCAGAATGCCGCCGCTGATACCGGTGATCATGCCGGCCATGATGACCACGATGGCGGGGTAGCCCAGCTCCAGCGCCACATTGCTGCCGATCAGCGAGAACGCGATCAGGCCCATGGCGTCGAGAAACAGAAAGACCTGCTTGAGCCGGTGCATATGGCGGGCGATCACCGTGGTCAGCAGGCCGAAGCTGATGACCAGGTACACATATTCGGGATGCTGGGTCCAGCCTATGGGGTAATGGCCCAGCACCATGTCGCGGATGGTGCCGCCGCCCAGGGCCGTGACGAATGCGATCACGACCACGCCGAAGATGTCCATATTGCGCCGGCCCGCGGCGAGCGCGCCGGACATGGCTTCGGCGGCGATGGCCACCAGATAGATGACCAGCATGACGGTGAAGCTGGAGGTCTGGAATGAGTCCAGCAGGGAAACGGAAGGAAGCATGACAGCCCTCGGGGAAAGACCGGCCATTCGTATCCGAAAGAGAATGTCCGGTGTGCCTCTCCCGCTGTCCTTTTACCTGAGAGTTGCGCATGAGCACCTTCGCGGTGGACATGCTTGCCCCTTCGGTGAGCCCTGCAGACTTGTGGTTGCGGGCTGCTCTCCAGTTGGCGATATCCGGGTCTTGTCCGACCCACCTGCGGTACTTATTGCCTGAGCGATTATGGGAGTTTGCGCCTTCGGCGGGAACCGTTGACAGGTTCCGCTCTCCCGCAGGATGGGCGCGATTCTAGCCAGTTCCAGAGACCGTATTCGGGTTAATACCTGTGCCGGCCTGGTTTGATGGGTCGTGCGGCAACCGGCTTTAGAGGCCGAGGGCGGGCCCGGCGCCGCCATCTGTCCCGCAGGCCGGCCCCTCGCTGGTGCAGCCGCCCGCAATAAAAAAGCCCCGGGCCAGCGCCACGGGGCTTTGTGTCCGAGTCAGACGAACTTACTCTGCGCTGGGAGGCACATAGCCGGCAGCCGCATCCGCGCCGCCGCCAAAGAAATGGTTTTCCATCTGGCGGACCAGATATTGACGGGCGCGGGCATCGGCCAGGTTCAGGCGGTTTTCATTGACCAGCATGGTCTGGTGCTTGAGCCAGTCGGCCCAGGCCTGCTTGCTCACGCTTTCATAGATGCGCTTGCCCAGCTCGCCAGGGTAGGGAGGGAAGTCCAGGCCTTCAGCGTCGATGCCAAGCTTGATGCAGTGAACAGTACGTGCCATGAAAAATGTCCTTGTTGTTGATTTCAGATGTTTAGGTAATAACAAACTGAAATCTTAGTAGTTTGAGTTTTAAGACTGCGGTTGAAGAATGCACAGCAACGGTGAAGCCCGTTATCCATTCACTCCAAGAACACAGTCACATGAAAAATCGTCGCCACTTTATCAAGTTTCCTCTGGCTGCCAGCCTGATTGCCGGCTTGACCCTGTCCGCTCTGCCCACATTGCCGGCCCTGGCCCAGGGCGGCGTGCAGTTGCTCAACGTCTCCTACGACCCGACGCGCGAGCTGTACGTGAACTACAACCAGGCGTTCGCCAAGCACTGGAAGGCGACCCAGGGCCAGGATGTGAGCATCAAGCAGTCGCATGGCGGCTCGGGCAAGCAGGCGCGCTCCATCATCGACGGCATCGAGGCCGATGTGGCGACGCTGGCCCTGGCCGGCGACATCGACGCCCTGGTCAAGAACGGCAGCGTCAAGCCCGACTGGCAAAAGCGCCTGCCGCACAACAGCGCGCCCTACAACTCCACCATTGTGTTTCTGGTGAAAAAAGGCAATCCCAAGAACATCAAGGACTGGGACGATCTGGTCAAGCCCGGCGTCCAGGTGATCACGCCCAACCCCAAGACCTCGGGCGGCGCGCGCTGGAACTATCTGGCAGCCTGGGAATTCGCCAAGCGCAAATATGGCGGCGAGGCCCAGGCCAAGGATTTCATCACCAAGCTCTACAAGAACGTGCCCGTGCTCGATACCGGCGCACGCGGCTCCACCGTGACCTTTGTGCAGCGCGGCCTCGGCGATGTGCTGCTGGCCTGGGAGAACGAGGCCTATCTGGCGCTCAAGGAATTCGGCCCCGAGAAGTTCCAGATCGTCGCGCCTTCGCTGTCCATACTGGCCGAGCCTTCGGTGGCCGTGGTCGACAAGGTGGTGGACAAGAAGGGTACGCGTACTGTGGCCGAGGCCTATCTCAAGTATCTGTACTCCGAGGAAGGCCAGCGTATCGCCGCGCAGAACTTCTACCGTCCGACCGACGCCAAGGTCGCGGCCGAGTACTCCAAGCAGTTCCCCAAGCTGGAGCTGTTCACCATCGACCAGGCTTTTGGCGGCTGGGCAGCGGCGGACAAGGCCCATTTTGCCGACGGCGGCAGCTTCGACCAGATCTACAGCAAGAAATAAAGGCGGCGTGGCGGCCCGGCCGCCATCTGCTTACGATTCGATGGAGAGCTAAGCCATGTCCATTTTGCTGATTGCCGGCAGCCCTTCGCAGCCCTCGCGCTCCAGCGCCTTGCTCGACGCCGTGGCCGCCCGTCTGCAGGCTCAGGGCCTGCGCTCCGAGCCCGTGCTGGAGCTGAACCGGCTCGATCCCGCGGCCCTGCTGCAGGCGCGCTTCGACGATCCCGTCATCCGCGCCGTCACCGACCGCGTGGCCCGGGCCGAGGCGGTGGTGGTCGCGACCCCGGTTTACAAGGCGGCCTACAGCGGCCTGCTCAAGGTCTTTCTCGATGTGCTGCCGCAGACCGCGCTCAAGGGCAAGCTGGTCCTGCCCCTGGCCACGGGCGGCAGCCCCCACCACATGCTGGCGCTGGACTATGCACTGCGCCCCGTGCTGCAGTCGCTGGGCGCGCGCCATATCCTGCCGGGCATCTATGCCACGGACCAGGGGGTTCCCCTGCTGCCCGAAGGTGGCTACGGCGTCGCCGCCGAGATTGCGGAGCGTGTGGAGGACGCGGCCCAGCTGCTCGCCACCGATCTGCGCCGCGCCAAACCCGCGGCCGGCGAGTTCGAGGACATCGCTTTTGCCGATGTGCGATGTAGCGTCTAGATAGGTTCCCCCTGAGCGGCTTTGCCGCTTCCCCCAGGGGACGACGACCTTTGCTGCGGGGCGGCGGGGCCGCCTAGGCCCTTGCTGGTCGTCCTTTCTTGCAGCGTTGACACGCTCGCCTCTGTTTTTGATAGCAGTCCGCGCACTGTGAAGGCGGTACTGCGCGCGAAATTCCTCAATATCGCCGGCCGCGAACCGCGGCCAGGAAAGAGCCATACCCATGTCACAAGCTTCCGTTATTTCCAAACCGGCTGCGGCCGGTGTGCTGAACACCACCCGCCGCCAATGGCTGAGCCGCACGGCGGGCGCCGCCCTGGCCCTGGCTTCGGGCTCGGCCCTGGCCCAGCAGGGCGGCAACGCCACCGCCGGCCAGCGCGTGCTGCGCGTGGGCCACCAGAAAGGCTGGCTGTCCATCCTCAAGAACCGCGGCACGCTGGAAAAACGGCTGGCGCCGCTGGGCGTGGCCGTGCGCTGGGTGGAGTTCAACGCCGGTCCGGTGCAGCTGGAGGCACTGAACGTCGGTTCCATAGATTTTGGCGACGTGGGCGAGGCGCCGCCCATTTTTGCCCAGGCCGCGGGCGCACCCCTGGTCTACGCGGGGGCCACCGTGGCCAGACCCGGGCTGGAGGCGGTGATCGTGCCCAAGGACTCGGCGATCCGCAGCGTGGCCGATCTCAAGGGCAAGCGCATCGCCTACAACAAGGGCTCCAACGTGCACTACTTTCTGGTCAAGCTGCTGGAAAAGCACGGCCTCAAGTACGGCGACGTGCAATCGGTCTTTCTGGCGCCGCCCGATGCGCGCGCCGCCTTCGAGAAGGGCTCGGTCGATGCCTGGGTAATCTGGGACCCGTTCCTGGCCTCGGCCCAGAAAACCCTGGACGCGCGCCTGCTGGCCGATGCCAGGGGCGTGGTGCACAACCGCGCCTACTACTTCACCTCGCGCGACTATGCGAGCCGCAATGCCGACGTGCTGCGCATCGCGATAGAGGAGATTGCGGCCATCGACTCCTGGGCCGCCAAGAACAAGAGCGCCGCGGCGGCCGAACTGTCCCAGATCCTGGGGCTGGAGCCGGCCGTGACCGAGCTCTATCTGAGCCGCACGGATTTCGGCACCAAGGCCGTGAACGCCGAGATCCTGGCCGAGCAGCAAAAGATTGCCGACACCTTCTTCGATCTCAAGCTGATTCCCAAGAAGCTCAACCTGCTGCATGCGGCGCCCGTGGACCTGGTGGCCGGCCGCTGATCCCGGCTCGGACAAGGAGATCGCCATCATGAGTACCTCTTTATCGCGCCCCCGCTTCAATCGTGGCCGCCGCCAGGCGCTGCAGCTGCTGGGCACCACGGCCTTCAGCTGGGCGCTGGCCGCCCACTATGCCCAGGCGCAACCGGCTGCCGTGGCCGGAGCACCGGCCCAGCTGCGCATCGGCTACCAGAAGTCCGCCGTCAATCTGGTGGTCTTGAAGCAGCATGGCGTGCTGGAAAAGCGCCTGCCCCAGACCAAGGTCAGCTGGCTGGAGTTTCCCGCCGGGCCGCAGCTGCTGGAGGCCTTGTCGGCCGGCAGCCTGGACTTCGGCCTGACCGGCGACTCGCCGCCCGTGTTTGCCCAGGCCGCTGGCAAGGAGCTGCGCTATGTGGGGGCCGAGCCGCCCAAACCCGAGAGCTCGGCCATTCTGGTGCCTGCGGATTCGCCGCTGCAAAGCCTGGCCGATCTCAAGGGCAAACGCATCGCGCTGCAAAAAGGCTCGAGTGCCCACTATCTGCTGGTGCGGGCTCTCGACAAGGCCGGCATCGCCTGGACCGATATCCAGCCCGTGTATCTGGCGCCCGCCGATGCACGCGCCGCCTTCGAGCGCAAAAGCGTCGATGCCTGGGCCATCTGGGACCCGTATTACGCGGCCACCGAGCTGAGCATCCACCCGCGCGTGCTCAGCAGCGGCGAAGGTCTGACGGGCAACAACTCCTTCTATCTGGCTTCGCGCGGCCTGGTGGAACGCCATCCCCAGCTCATCAAGGTCTTGTTCGAGGAGCTCACGCGCGCCGACCAGCTGGTGCAGAGCTCGCGCCAAGAGGCAGTGCAGCTGTTGGCGGCCTTCAGCGGTCTCGATGCGAGCGTGGTGAGCCGCTTCATAGGCCGCCGGCCCAGCTCGCCCACCACCTTGCTCGGCCCGGCCATCGTGGCCGATCAGCAGCGTGTGGCCGATGCGTTTTTTCGTCTCGGCGTGATTCCGCGCCAGGTGCGGGTGGCCGACATCGTCTGGCAGCCCTCGCCCGCGGAATACGCCGGCTATGCCCAATTCGCCACGCCCGCCACGCCCGGCCAGGCGCCGGCAGCCAAGCTCTGAGGAGATTCCGTCATGCAGATTTTCTGGTTCATTCCCACCCATGGTGATGCCCGCTATCTGGGCACCAGCGAAGGCGCGCGCCAGCTCAGCCACGACTATGTGAAGCAGGTGGCCCAGGCGGCCGACAGCCTGGGCTACGAGGGGGTGCTGATTCCCACGGGCCGCTCCTGCGAGGACCCCTGGGTGGTGGCCTCCAGCTTGCTGCCCGTCACCCAGCGGCTCAAGTTCCTGGTGGCCGTGCGCCCCGGCCTGCATCAGCCCAGCCTCGCGGCACGCATGGCGGCCAGCTTCGACCGGCTCTCGGGCGGGCGGCTGCTGATCAATCTGGTCACGGGCGGCGACCAGGCCGAACTCGAAGGCGACGGCGTGTTCCTCGACCATGCCACGCGCTACGAGCAGTCGGCCGAGTTCATCAGGATCTGGCGCGAGATTCTGGCGCGCAGCCATGAGGGCCGGTCGCTGGACTTCGAAGGCCGACATCTGCAGGTCAAGGGGGCCAAGCTGCTGTTCCCGCCGCTGCAAAAGCCGTATCCGCCCGTGTACTTCGGTGGCTCCTCGCCCGCGGCCCACGAGCTTGCGGCCGAGCAGGTCGATGCCTATCTGACCTGGGGCGAGCCACCGGCCGAGGTCGCGAAGAAGATTGCCGATGTGCGCGCCAAGGCCGAGCGCCATGGCCGCCAGGTCAAGTTCGGCATCCGCCTGCATGTGATAGTGCGCGAGACCGACGAGGAGGCCTGGGCCGATGCCGAGCGCCTGATCAGCCGCCTCAAGGACGAGACCGTGATCCAGGCCCAGGCCGCGTTTGCGCGCATGGACTCCGAAGGCCAGCGCCGCATGGCGGCCTTGCATGCGAGGGCGAGAAACAAGGCCCCCACGCTCGGCACTGACGTGTCCTCGCTGCCCCCCGAGGGGGCCCAATCGCCTAGGGGCGGCCCGTCGGCGATTGGACGCAGCCGCGCAGATCTGGAGATCAGCCCCAATCTCTGGGCCGGCGTGGGCCTGGTGCGCGGCGGCGCGGGCACGGCCCTGGTGGGCAGCGCGCAGACCGTGGCCGAGCGCATCCAGGAATATGCGGAACTGGGCATAGATACCTTTGTGCTCTCGGGCTATCCGCATCTGGAGGAGGCCTACCGCTTCGCGGAGCTGGTCTTCCCGCTGCTGCCAGTGAACGTGCAGCAGAAGCTGGGCGGGGGCAACCCCGGCGGCCCGTTTGGCGAGACCGTGGCCAATCTGTATTCGCCGAGCGCCGTCACGCCGAGCGTCGCCGCACCACGCGACCCGGTCCGTGTCTCGCAAAGCTGAAGGAGTGGGCATGAACGAAATTCAAACCCTGGCCCTGGATCCCGCGGATCAGGCGGCCGAAGCCACGCCGCGCCTGGAGCTGTTCGCGCGGCAGGTCGGCCTGCGGCTGCTGCCCTGGCTGCTGCCCGTGGCGCTGATCGCGATCTGGCAGGCCGCATCGGCCCATGGCTGGCTGTCCACGCGGGTGCTGCCCGCGCCTCTGGACGTGCTGCGTGCGGCCTGGGCTTTGGCCGAATCGGGCGAGCTATGGACCCATGTCAAGGTCAGCGCGGGCCGCGCCTTGCTGGGCCTGGCCATAGGCGGCAGCCTCGGTCTGGCTCTGGGCCTGCTCACGGGATCGCAGCGCTGGGCCGAGACGCTGCTCGACTCCACGATCCAGATGGTGCGCAATATTCCCGCTCTGGCGCTGATTCCGCTGGTCATCCTGTGGTTCGGCATCGACGAGTCGGCCAAGCTGTTCCTGATCAGCATCTCGGTGTTCTTTCCCATCTATCTCAACACCTTCCACGGCATCCGCAATGTGGATCCGGGCCTGATCGAAATGGGCAGGAGCTACGGCCTCACGCGCTGGCAGCTGTATCGCGACATCGTGCTGCCCGGGGCGCTGTCGTCGATTCTCGTGGGCCTGCGCTTTTCGCTGGGGCTGATGTGGGTGATTCTGATCGTGGCCGAGACCATCTCGGCCCAGGCCGGCATAGGCTACCTGACCATGAATGCGCGCGAGTTCCTGCAGACCGATGTGGTGCTGGTGGGGATTCTGCTCTACGCGCTGCTGGGCAAGCTGGCCGATCTGTTTGCGCGCTCGCTGGAGCGCTGGTGGCTGCGCTGGCATCCAAATTATGGGTAACCCCCTGAGCCGCTTTGCGGCTTCCCCCTTCAGGGGGACGACGCCTTCGCCGCAAGGCGGCTCTTGCTCGGCGTCTCTGGATTGAGGGTATGCCAGTTTTTGAAAAAGACAGGAGCTTGTGATGAGCAATTTGTGGAGTCGTTTGACGCAGTCGCTGGTCAGTGCCGGTGCCATGAATGCGCGACAGCCGCTGGTGGCGTGGGAGGCATCGTGGGACGAGGCCGAGGCGCTGCTGGCGAGCGGCCGGCTGTGGCGTGAGGCGAAAGATGCGGCGCCGGAGGAGGCAGACCGCAGCGAACGGCCCGGCGTGCAGCTGCAGACCCAGCAGCTGACCAAACGCTACGGCGAGCGCGAAGTCCTCAAGCAGGTGCAGCTCGATGTGCAGCCCGGTGAATTCATCGCCATCGTGGGCCGCAGCGGCTGCGGCAAGTCCACGCTGCTGCGCCTGGTGGCGGGGCTGGAAGCCGCTAGCTCGGGCCAGTTGCTGATCGATGAGTTAGATGCCAAGCAGGCGAAGCAGGGCACGCGCATCATGTTCCAGGACGCCCGCCTGCTGCCCTGGCTGCGCGTGCTGGACAACGTGATCCTGGGCCTGCCCGACTCGGCGCGCGCCAGGGGTCGCGAGGTGCTGGCCCAGGTCGGCCTGGCGGACCGTGAAAACGAATGGCCGTCGCGGCTGTCGGGCGGCCAGCGCCAGCGTGTGGCCCTGGCGCGCGCACTGGTGCACAGGCCGCGCCTGCTGCTGCTCGACGAGCCCTTGGGCGCGCTGGATGCGCTGACGCGCATCGAGATGCACAGACTCATCGAAGGCCTGTGGCGCAGCCACGGCTTCACGGCCTTGCTGGTCACCCACGATGTGCAGGAGGCCGTGGCCCTTGCCGACCGCGTGGTGCTGATCGAGGACGGGCGCATCGCGCTCGACGAGCGCATAGACCTGCCGCGGCCGCGCGCGCACGGCGATCCCCGCTTTGCGGCGCTGGAGACGCGCATTCTGGATCGCGTGCTGCAAAAGCCCGAGCCGGATGCTGCGCCGCAGCCTGCCGAGCACGGCTGGCCCGGCACTCCTGCCAGCGGACTGCGCTGGGCCATCTGAACCATTAATTTTTTCAAACCGAAAGGAAAACCCATGTCGATTCAAGCCATCAATGTGCGCAACCAGTTCAAGGGCAAGGTCAAGGAAATCATCCGCGGCGACGTGGTCTCGGAAGTGGATGTGGAAACCCCCTGGGGCATCGTGACCTCCGTCATCACCACACGCTCGGTCAACGATCTGGGCCTGGTCGTGGGCTCGGAGGTCGTGGCCTTGGTCAAGTCCACCGAAGTCTCTCTGGCCAAGCTCTAAGTCCATATATCTGGATCGGATCGGCACCCGGCGCAGGTACTGCTTGCGCCGGGTGCTCTCTTTTTTGTGCTGAGCATTGCAAGAGCAACAAATCGGCACGCTCACAGTCAGAGACACCGAGGAAGGGCCTGGGCGGCCCCGCCGCCCCGCACCGAAGGTATCGTCCCCCTCCGCGCAACAGGGAGGGGCGCCCGGCTAGAGGGGGAAGGCGTATAGCGTCTCAGGGGGCACAGCTTCACTCCAGAGTCATCAGCGCCGCATTGCCGCCGGCCGCAGCCGTGTTGTGCGACAGCGCGCGCTCATGCCAGAGCCGCTCCAGCCGCAGCGGCCGGCCCGCGCGGCAGCGGGTGGCCAGGACTATGGGGCCGGGGCGCTGGGCCAGGGCCTGGGCCCATTGCAGGAACTCTGAGTCACCGCATTCCAACAGCGCCGCATCCATGGCCTTGGCGGCCGCGATCTCTGCGGGCGACAGGTCCGCGTCCAGCAGTTCCATATGCTGGCGCAGCTCCGCGGGCAGGCCGGTATACAGCGCTACGCTGGCGGGCGTGTTGACCCATAGCGCCATGGAGCCGCAGCCCAGGGCGGCGGCCAGTTGCTGCAGCAGCATATGCCTGTCCCGGGCCAGGCATAGCATGCGTGGCTTGCCGGTCAGCGCATAGAGATTGCGCTCTCCCGTGGGGCCGGGCAGCAGCCTCGCGGCCTGCAGCTCGGGCAGGGCCTTGGTCAAGCCCTCGCAGCTGGCGGCAAGCGCCGTCTCGCCGTGCTCCACGGCCCAGCGCTGGAGCTGCTGCAGACCTCGCGCGGCAGGCGATGCATGGGCGGGGGGCTGAGCGGTCCCGGCTTGCTGCAGCAGGGTGCACAGCGACTGCAGCGGCGAGGACGGCGCCTGCTGCAGGCGCGGCAGGTACAGCGGCCCGCCGGCCTTGGGGCCCGTGCCCGACAGGCCCTCGCCGCCAAAGGGCTGAACGCCCACCACGGCGCCCACCATATTACGGTTCACATAGAGATTGCCCACCCGGGCCGCCTGGACGACCTGTCTCACGGTCTCGTCGATGCGGGTGTGCAGCCCCATGGTCAGGCCGTAGCCCAGGGCGTTGATGCGGCCCAGCAGCTGCGGCAGCTCGCGCCGCGGGTAGCGCAGCACATGGAGCACGGGGCCGAAGACTTCGCGCTGCAGGCTGTGCAGGTCCTGCAGCTCGATCAGCGTGGGCGGCACGAAATGGCCCTGGCTGGCGATTTCCGGCGGCAGCGGCGCCTGATGGATGCGCAGGCCCTGGGCCCGGAGCCTGGCGATATGCTGCTCTATGCCGGCCTTGGCTTCGGCGTCGATCACGGGGCCGACATCGGTGGCCAGCTTCGCGGGATCGCCGCTGCGCAGCTCCCGCATGGCGCCGACCAGCATGGCCAGCAACCGGTCGGCGCAATCGTCCTGCACGCAGAGCAGGCGCAGGGCCGAGCAGCGCTGGCCCGCGCTGTCGAAGGCCGAGTTCACGATGTCCTGCACGGCCTGCTCGACCAGGGCCGAGGAGTCCACCAGCATCGCGTTCTGGCCGCCGGTCTCGGCCACCAGTACCACGGGCTCGCCGTCGGCGCGCAGCCGCGCCGCGGTCTGACGGTACAGCAGTCGTGCCACTTCGGTGGAGCCCGTGAACAGCACGCCGGCCACGCGCGCATCGGCGACCAGGGCCGCACCCACGGTCTCGCCGCGGCCGGGCAGCAGCTGCAGCACCTCGCCGGGTATGCCGGCCGCATGCAGCAGGCGCACGGCTTCGAGGGCGATCAGCGGCGTCTGCTCGGCGGGCTTGGCCAGCACCGTATTACCCGCGGCCAGCGCGGCCGCGATCTGGCCCGTGAAGATGGCCAGCGGAAAATTCCAGGGGCTGATGCAGACCACGGGGCCTATGCCGGGCGCAAGCCAGCCGGCTTCTGCCTGCCGGCGCAGCTGTGCGGCGTAGTAGCGCAGGAAGTCCGTGGCCTCGCGCACCTCGGCCACGGCGTTGGCCGCGGTCTTGCCGGCTTCGCGCATCAGCAGGCTCATCAGCGGCAGCATCTGTGCCTGATAGGCCTCGGCGGCCGCTTCCAGCAGGGCCGCACGCTGCGCCGCGGCCAGGGCGCTCCAGCCGGGCTGGGCCTGCTCCGCACTTTGCAGCGCCTGCAGAATCTGCGCCGGCGTGGTTTCCTCCACCCGGCCCAGCACCTGGTCCAGCCGGGCCGGGTTGACGACGGCGTCGGCCGACGGCGCCGCCGCGGTCGGAAGTGTCTGCTCCAGGCATAGCGAGAGCGCATCGAGCGCGCGCTCGTCGCTCAGGTCCAGCCCCTGTGAATTGGCGCGCTGCCTGCCCAGCAGCTCGCGCGGGGCCGCGATGCGCGGGTGGGGCAGGCCTATGACTTCCGCGCCGTTTCGGGCCTCGGCCAAGGTCTGGTCTGCGGGGGCTGCTATCAAATCGGCTATGGGCCAGCCGGGGTCGGCAATGCGGTGCACGAACGATGAATTGGCGCCGTTCTCGAGCAGGCGGCGCACCAGATAGGCCAGCAGCGTCTCGTGCGTGCCCACGGGCGCGTAGATGCGGCAAGGCCGGCGCGCGGCCGCATCCCCGGCCTCGACCACCTGGCGGTACAGCGGCTCGCCCATGCCGTGCAGGCATTGGAATTCATAGCGGCCGGCGCTGTAGGGCTCGGTGCCGGCCAGCGCTTCTATGCTGGCGACGGTCTGGGCGTTGTGGGTGGCGAACTGCGGATAGACCGCGTCGGGTGCGGCCAGCAGCCGGCGCGCGCAGGCGATATAGGCCACATCGCTGTGCTGCTTGCGCGTGTAGACCGGGTAGTCGGCCAGGCCGCCCTCCTGGGCGCGCTTGATCTCGCTGTCCCAGTAGGCGCCCTTGACCAGACGCACCATCAGGCGGCGGCCGCTGCGCCGGGCCAGATCGACGAGATAGTCGATCACATAGGGGCAGCGCTTCTGGTAGGCCTGGACCACAAAGCCCAGGCCGTTCCAGCCCCTGAGGCCTGGCGCGTGGGCCAGCTGCTCGAGCAGATCCAGCGAGAGCTCGAGCCGGTCGGCCTCCTCGGCATCGATGTTCAGGCCCATGTCGTAGCCGCGCGCCAGCTCGCACAGCCGCAGCACGCGCGGCAGCAGCTCGGCCATTACGCGCTGCCATTGAGCCCGCGCATAGCGCGGGTGCAGGGCGCTGAGCTTGATGGAAATGCCCGCGCCTTCGTAGATGCCGCGGCCTTTGGCGGCCTTGCCTATGGCATGGATGGCCTCCACATAGGACTGCAGATAGCGCTCGGCATCCTGGGCGGTGAGCGCGGCCTCGCCCAGCATGTCGTAGGAATAGCGAAAGCCTCGGGCCTGGAGCGCGCGCGCGCGCTCCAGCGCCTGCTCTATGGTTTCGCCCATCACGAACTGCTCGCCCATCAGCCGCATCGCCATGTCCACGCCTTTGCGTACCAGCGGCTCGCCGCCCTTGGCCGTGATGCGCTTGAGGGCCGAAAGCAGGCCGGCCTCGCTATGGGTGTCGACCAGCCTGCCCGTGATCACCAGCCCCCAGGCGGCGGCGTTGACGAAGAGCGAGGGGCTGTTGCCCAGATGGGCCTGCCAGTCGCCGCCGCGCAGCTTGTCGCGGATCAAGGCGTCGCGTGTGGCGGCATCGGGAATGCGCAGCAGGGCCTCGGCCAGGCACATCAGCGCCACCCCTTCCTGTGAGGACAGCGAGAACTCCTGCAGCAGGCCCTGGACCAGACCCTCGCGGCCCAGACTGGCGGGCTGGGCGCGCAGCCGCTCGACCAGTGTTTGCGCCTGGGCCGCCACGCGCGCGGCCTGGTCGGCGGGCAGGGTGGCCGCGGGCAGCAAGCGGGCCACGGCTTCGGGCTCGGCCATGCGCGTGGCCGCGGTGATGGCGCGGCGCAGGGCGTCGGCAGGGCGGGCGGGGTCTGGCAGCGGCGTGAAGTTCGACATATAGGCGCGGAGATTCGGGAAGCCCGGCCGCGATCGGGTGCGCGGCCTTCACCATGTCTACAACTGCATAGCATGCGGCCCGCGGGCCGGTGTCTACATAGGGAAAATCATCGCTGGGCCGCTGATGAATGAATCACTATATTGATCTGGATGAAAAGAGGAATTCACCAATGAATAGCGATGCAGTGGTGGATATCGACAGGATTGATCGAAAAATACTGGCAATCCTGCAGATCGATGGCCGCATCTCCAATCTGCGCCTGGCCGAGCAGGTGGCGCTGTCGCCCACGGCCGTGCAAGCGCGTGTGACGCGGCTCACGCGCGACGGCTATATCCTGGGCTACGAGGCGAGGCTGAACCCGCGCAAGCTGGGCGTGGGCATGATCGTGTTCGTGGAGGTGCTGCTGGACCGCACCACGCCCCATGTGTTCGAGGAATTCAAGGCCGCCGTCCTGGCCTATCCGGCCATCATGGAATGCCATATGGTGGCCGGCGGCTTCGACTATCTGCTCAAGACCCGCATGGCCGACATGGCCGCCTACCGCGAGTTTGCGGGCCGCGTGCTGTGGCAGCTGCCGGGCGTGCGCGAAACCCGCACCTATGCGGTGATGGAAGAAGTCAAGGACGAGGCCAGGCTGCCGCTTTGAGAAGGAAGAGTCGAGGAGCTGGCTTCGATCCCTGATCAGCCATGCGGAAATAGGCCTTCACGCTTGGAATTAGAAAAATAATGCCTTGGCTATTCCACGCTGATCGGAAATTTCTCCGATTTTTCAGAATGGGCTTTGGAGGCTGCATAAGAAAACAGCAGGCCGAAAATTATCGATTCTTCGAAATCGCGGCACTCATGTATTGATTGATTTCGCGCAGATCCTTAACTCTCCAGGAGAACGGCGGCAGTTTCACACCATTTTCCTGCAAGGTTCTTGGAATCAGGTCTCCATTTGGACGAAGCACTATCGATGAGACAATAACGCCCGGATAGTCATTTAACCGTTTTTTGAAGGCGGATGTTGTCAGATCGGGTGTGGGAGGATTGCTTTTATTGGCCAATGGTCCTGTTCCTTTGAGATCTGCTCCGTGGCACATGGCACATCTTTGAAAATAGATGTTTTTTCCATTGTCATTGTCCGCGAAGGATAGCGAGGGTTGAATTAATGCCAATATTCCCAGCGAAGCGATGAATGATTTATTGATTTGCATATGGTTTTTATGGATTCGATTTGATTCGAGGGTAGACCCTTGGTGTGATGAGCTTCACCTCATGGCCGACAACAGCTACATATTCTCAACGATTGCTGCTCGCTCTGAGTATTGTCTCTGTATTTGCTCCAAACATTCTTTCATTAGTTGATCCTCGCGAGAAAGCTGCACCACCAGCGCCTGCCATCCAAGTTGTAGAAGAATTTGCGGCATCTCAACAGGGCAGGCGACGGAGTTCCAGCAGGCACCCCGGTTCCGGCCACAGAACGCAGAAAGTTCAATGCGGTCATCAGGTGCCGATCAGTATGAGCGAAGCGATATACCCCATATGCCGTTTTTCTTGACCACGATCCAGAGATTGATATGACGGCTCAGCTCTTCGCCAGTATTTGAGCGCCGCGTATACGTGACTAGAAAATGGACTTTGTTCTGGCTGACCAGGACTGGAGCTTTCGATTCATAGTGTGTAGATGCCCAGCCCGTGCTTTGCAGTCGCTGGAAAAAATCAGAAGGGTGCTGATCAGGAGCATCCCAGAGCAGAGTCTCCGATTCTGAGAGCATCACGTGCGGGAAATGAAGCTGCGCATCCATCCCCGCCAGATCTAGCGAATTGAATGCTTCGGTAAATCTATCCAGGCAACTTGATGCTTCTTCAACGACATCTCGGTCAACTGCGCCGTCGCTTGTCTTGCTGACAAAGGAAAGAAAGCTGCTCATGGACTGCGGCGGGGACCCTTGTTGGTAGAGGTCAATGGTAAATGCAAGACTGCACTGCACCCTTAATCTGTTGGAGGTGGCTGCTTCTGGTCGATGTACGACTGTCGCACTGCGACACAAAGCGGATATCGGAGTGATAAGTGGTGCAATCAACAGAAGCTCACTCTGAGGCAGCCTTGTTGGTCGCCGACTCGGGCCCGAGCCCTGCAGTGCCCATAATCAGGCAATGACTACGATCCGAAATTCCCGTCCCGATGAGGGTGAACGTGCCCTTGAGATTTGGCGCCGCGCGGTTGATGCCACCCATCATTTTCTGACCCCGGAAGACCGCAGAGCCATTGACGCGATGGTTTGCGACTTTCTGCCCAAGGCTCCGCTCTGGTTCGCCGTGGATGCCAACGATTACCCGTTGGCATTCATGCTCATCGACAACGGACATATGGAGGCTTTGTTCGTTGACCCCATATGCCGCCGGACAGGTCTTGGTGCCGCACTGGTTAGTCACGGTCTTTCGCTTCATCCCGGAATGACAACCGATGTCAATGAGCAGAACCTTCAAGCATTAGGTTTCTACGAAAAAATGGGCTTCAAGCGCACGGGTCGCTCTTCGCTTGACGGGCAAGGTCGGCATTACCCAATCATTCACCTGAAATACATCGAGGCCTGATGGGGAATTCAGGCCGATCGCTGCCGCCCGCCAGCGCATAACACCGCCGTCGCCGGCCGGGCTGGCGGAATATGCCGATCGGTTCAGCGCTGTGCCAAGGCCTTTTTGGCAGGCTCATGGCCCTGGTCCGCGGCACGCTGCAGCCAGTCTTGGGCGAGCTTGGCATTCTTTTTCACACCCAGGCCGTCCCTGTACAAAGTCCCCAGGGCATATTGGGCCGGCGCATCCTGCTGCTCGGCTGCCAGCCGGTACCACTTCACCGCTTCGGCCAGATTCTTTTTCACACCCTCGCCGCTCTCATACAAGGTGCCCAGGTTGTACTGGGCCTTGGCATAGCCCTGGTTGGCCGCCATGGCGAACCATTTGGCGGCTTCGGCGTAATTGGGGCGCTCGAAGCCTTTGCCCAGGTACTGAAACACGCCGATGTTGTACTGCGCCAGCATATTGCCTCGCAGGGCAGAGTTCAGGTTCTCCATGTATTCCATGGACTGCACAAACGATCCCGCGCCGGGGGACGCAGCGGAGAGCTCCTCCAGACGCTGCGCTGCGCCCGCGTGCTTGTACTTCACCGCCTGGGTGTAATAGGCGATCGCTTCCTTTTCGTTGCGGTATTCCCCCTCGCCTTGTTCGAACAGGCGGCCGAGTTCATAGAACGCCTCGCCCGATCCTTGGACAGCCACGCCGTGCAGCAGCAGTACGGCTCGCTTGTAGTCAGGGGCCATGCCCTGGCCCTCGAAGTAAATCTTGCCCAGCAGCAATTGGGCCTTCTTCACCCCTTTGTCCGCCAGCGGGGTCAGCCAGTTTGCGGCCTCGGCGCGGTTCTGCTCCACGCCTTCGCCCAGGTAATACATCTCGGCCACGGTGAACTGCGCAAGCATGTCGGCTTGCCGGGCCGCGGCCATATTCCAGCGGAATGAGGCTTGCAGATCCCGAGGGACCAGCTTGCCATCGCGGTAGAGAAGGCCCGGGATTTTTTGCGCCGCCAGCGACTCTTGCTGCGCAGCCCGCTCCAGCCACGCCACACCTGCTGCCACGTCCTTCTCAACCGCCTCGCCCTTCACGTAAAGGGTTCCGAGCAGGTTTTGCGCATCCGGATTCCCGCTATTGGCGGCCTGGCGAATGCGCGCCAGACCTTCTTGCGGATTCTTTTCCACGCCTTCGGCACCGAGCGCATACACCAGACCCAACAGATACTGGGACGGCGCATGATTCTGGTCGACCGCCAGGCGGAGCCAGTGCAGGGCCTGGTCGGCATTCTTTTCCACGCCCTAGCCGTAAAGATAGGCTTTTCCCAACTCGTACTGGGCCGTCGTCTCGCCGGCTTTCGCGGCATTGACCGTCTCGCTGGGCTGGGCCTGCGCGTAGCCCAAAGCGGCCAGCCCGACAGCAACAATCCAGGCCCTAAACCATCGCACACGCATTTCTACTCCCTCAATTCTTCTTAATAATGATTGAGTATATAGAGTCAATGCTTTACCCACCCATCGTGGGCAGCTATCAAAACAATACCGGGCGCGGCGGCTGAAAATGCGCTGTGCAGCCTGGCTTGAAGCCAAGCTGTGATTGGCGCAACACGACGTTGAGCGGCGATTGAGGCATCGACTTGAACTTGTTACCTTCTTGCTTCGGTCAGCATGCGCACGGCCAGGCCTGCGAGGACCGTTCCCATCAACCATCGTTGGACCGAGATCCAGGTGGGGCGGCTGGAAAGAAACATTGCGATCGACCCCGCAAGCACGGTAATCGTGGCATTCACGCTCACACTGATCGTAATTTGCGTGAAGCCCAGTACCAGCGACTGGGACAGCACGTTGCCATGTTCGGGGTTGATGAACTGCGGCAGAAGCGACAGATACATCACGGCAATCTTCGGGTTGAGCAGATTTGTCAGAAACCCCATCAGGAATAGCTTTTTGGGGCCGTCCTGCGGAAGGTTCCTGATTTCGAACGGAGAGCGGCCTCCCGGCTTGACGGCCTGCCATGCCAGATAAATCAGATACAGGGCCCCGCCAATGCGCAATGCGTCGTAGGCATACGGGACAGCCATGACGATTGCCGTAATGCCTAGCGCAGCGCACATCATGTAGAACACAAAGCCAAGAGCGACGCCGCCCAGGGAGATAAGGCCCGCAGTGCGTCCCTGGCATATTGACCGGGAGATCAGATACACCATATTGGGCCCTGGCGTGAGCACCATCCCAAGAGAAATAAGACCGAAAGCAAACAAGTTCTCAAAATTGGGCATAACAGTTTCTTCAGCGACGCGATGTTTTCAATATATCAGCCGAATCCTGCTCCTGGCCGAGGCGCGGCGTTTTCGGTGCGGCTCAGGGCAGCGGTGAATTCAGGCAATCGATGCCGTTGTTTGGGTTGACCCGGTTAACCTAGTCCGGGCCGTTGGCATTCATCACTTCTTCGGCTTGAATGCCATTGGCAGCCTGGAAATACCGCGCAAACAAAGTGCATGGAGTTGGGGCTAAGCCGCATCGCAAGGCCGCATCGATCCGAACGAGCGGTCGAATAGCCCCGCGCCCCATTTGCTGCGAACAGGAAACACCTTTCAGGATGGCATCAGCCCCACAGAGCCGGCTTGTTGACCATCAGATAGTAGGTGCCGGCCATGGCGATAAAGGCCGGGTAGCCCAGGGCTTCCCAGCGCAGCTGGTACTGCCGATACAGCGGGGGTAGCGGTGTGGCGCCGGCCTGGGCCTGTGCCGCCACGGCCGCCATGCGTACCTGCAACCACACCACGGGCAGCCAGCAAAGGCCGGCCAGCGCATACAGGCCCAGCGACAGTGCCAGCCAGGGCGTGGTCAGCGGCCAGCCCGCCATATGCGCCATGGTCAGGCCGGTGGCAGGCTGGATGAAGACGCAGGGCGTGGTGAACCACCAGTCCGCGCGCACCACCAGGCGGCTGACCACGGCCTGGGCCGCGACCGAGCCGCTGCGGTTGGCAAAGAACATATAGAAAGCCGAACCCAGGCCCGTGCCTACGAGCAGCACGCTGGAGAGTATGTGCAGGGTCTTGAGCAGCAGATAGGTATTCATGGTTCGAGTTTGGAGGAGCGTGGACAGATGTTTTCGGGCTGCAGCAGAAACCACAGCATGGCGGCCAGCGGCAGGTTCTTGAGCAGCGGCCCCAGCGGATGCAGCCACAGCGCGGGCTGCAGCACGGTGCCGACCAGCGTCATGGCCGTCATCAGCGTCAGCGCGGCCAGATAGCTGGCGCGGCCCGGGCGCAGCAGCAGGGCGATGCCTATGAACAGGTCGGCCAGCAGGCCGGACCAGATCAGCAGGGCCTGCCAGCGCGCATCGGCGATGCCGCCAGCGGCCAGCAGGCGCGCGCCTTCGTGGTCCAGCCCCGAGAGGCCGAGATGGTCGAGCGCGCTCACGGCCGCCGTGCCCAGCCAGACGATGACCAGGCTGGCATGCATGGCGCGCCGTGCGGAACTGTGTTGGCTCATGACTTGCGCGTCCTGCTCTGGCTCTCGGGCAGGGTGGCATACAGCCGGCCGGGTGGCACGCCCTCACGCCCCAGCAGCTTGGCCAGTGTCTGCGGATCCGTCACGTTATGGCTTTGCAGCAGGGTCAGGGTTTCGGTGCACCAGGGCAGGGCGCTGATGCGGTCGCCCACGCGCGCGCTGAGCTCGGCAGCCCAGCGCGGCATGGTCAGCGCGAGCGCGGAACTCCGTCCCATCTGGCCGCGCAGGCTGGCGATCAGACTGCCCAGGGTCAGGGCCTCGGGCCCGCCTATATTGATGACGCCGCTGGGCGCCTCGCTGGTGGCCAGCTGGGCCAGCACCTGGGCCAGATCCCGTACCGCCACGGGCTGGACATGGCTGGACTGCATGGCCTGGGGCAGCAGCAGCGCGGGCAGCTTGGCCAGGCTCATGAACAGCTCGGTGCTGGCGCCGCCCGCGCCGAAGATGATGCTGGGCCGGACCACCACGCCGTTGAGCCGGCCGGCCTGGTTGAGCGCCAGCAGATGCTCGTCGGCGGCGCGCTTGGTGCTGGCGTAGCGCGTGGCGCTGTCGGCCACGCCCAGGGCCGAGACCTGCACCACGCGCTGCACGCCGGCCTGGGCGCAGGCATCGAACAGGGCGATGGGGGCATCGGTATGCAGGGTCTGCAGCGACTGCCTGGGAGTGTCGCGCAGAGCGCCCACGGCATTGACCACGGCTTCCACGCTCTGCAGATGGGCCAGCCAGTCGTCGGCCTGGGTCAGGTCGGCAAAATCCAGCGCGGGGTCGGAGTGGCGGCTGCGCACCACGGGGTCATGCCCCTGTTGCACCAGTGCGTTGACGATATGCCGCCCCAGAAAGCCCGTACCGCCACAGATCAGAACTCGCATACGCTACTCCTTTGTAATTTTCTGCCTGAGCAGAAATTCGGACCGCATCCTCACTCCTTGCCGCTGCCGCGCACAAAGCGCTGCACGCTGGCGCCCAGCCGCAGTATCTTGTCCAGCGTGGCCGGCGACAGGCGCAGCATCTCGTCGGTCCAGACGCCCAGCGAGTCCATGAGGCGCAGCGTCTCGTGCACGCGGTCCTGGGCATCGGGCGTTTCCTGCTCGAACTCGGGCCGGGCAATGAGCTCGCGCAGCAGCGCGCTGGTGGGGTCGAACTCGCGCTGCTTGCGCTCGCGCACGATGGTGCGCAGCAGCTCCCAGACATCGGCCGAGGTTTCGAAATACTCGCGCCGGTCGCCGCTTTTGCGGCTGACGCGGATCAGCTGCCAGCTGAGCAGCTCCTTGAGGCTGGTGCTCACATTGGAGCGGGCGGCGCCCAGGGTTTCACAGATCTCGTCGGCATTGAGCGGACGACCGTGGAAGAACAGCAGCGCATGGATCTGCGCCACGGTGCGGTTCACGCCCCAGGCGTTGCCCATGTCTCCCCAGTGGCGTACAAAGCGTTCGGCGATAGGACTCAGTTGCATGATTCAAAGTGTGTCTTTGGTCGAAATTTCTGTCAATACAGAAATTTGTAATTTGCATTGCATGAAAATGCGGCTCGGGGAGACGGCTGTTGCGGCCGGTGGCAGAGAGGAATCGGGGTCTGGCTCACGGTTTCTTTGAGGCCGGAAAAGCGCCGCGTTTCCGGCAGCGGTACGCGCGCCCTAGAATGACGGGCAGAAGAGGGGCGCCTTGCCCCGGATAGGGAGGGGACTTCATGACCGCTGCATCCGTCTTGCGAGCCACGCTTGTTCTGTCGGCCTGTGCCATGGCCCAGGCGGCATCGGCCGCCTGCTATTTCGTCTATGCGCCGAATAACGAGCTGATTTACCGCTCCAACCGCTCGCCCGTGGACCTGTCGCTGCCGCTGCATATGACGGTACCCCGGCTTTCGCCGGGCGCCACCATGTATTTCTCGCTGGACGAGTTCAACTGCGCCACCGAGGTCAACCTGATTGCCGAACGCGCCCAGACGGCAGAGGCTCGCAGCCGCCGCGAGCGTCTCCTGCGCGAGTCTGAGCGCTTCTGATTGCATAGCTGCAAGCGCCTACTAAACAAGGGTCAAGCCGGGTTTTGACTGAAAATCCCGGCGTCGGATGGGTGTGAGTCGCGCGGTTTTTTGCCGTGGTCGGCTCTCGGGTATGGGGCGGCCTGAGACAATCGGGCCACCATGAGTGAATCCCGCGACAACAAAATTCCCGAAAACCTGCCCCAAGTCCCCTCTGATGCCCCGGCGCTGCCCGAGGGCTGGCTGGAAGTGCTGTCCATGGACATGGACGCCCAGGGCGTGGCCCGCAAGCCCGACGGCAAGGTGGTGTTCATTGATGGCGCGCTGCCCGGCGAAATCGTCAGCGCCAACACCCACCGCAAGAAGAACAACTGGGAAGCGGCCACGCTGACCGAGATCCACCGCGAATCCTCCCAGCGCGTGACGCCCGGCTGCCCCAATTTCGGTCTGCATGCGGGCGCCTGCGGCGGCTGCAAGATGCAGCACATGCACGTGGCGGCCCAGGTGGCCATCAAGCAGCGCGTGCTGGAAGACAACCTCTGGCATCTGGCCAAGGTCAAGCCCGAGACGCTGCTGCGTCCCATCGAAGGTCCGGCCTGGGGCTACCGTTTTCGTTCGCGCCTGTCGGTGCGCTATGTGGTCAAGAAGAACAAGGTGCTGGTGGGCTTCCACGAGCGCAAGAGCCGCTATATCGCCGACATGGAGGTCTGCAAGATACTGCCGCCCCATGTGGATGCCATGCTGATGCCCATGCGGGAGCTGATCGGCAGCCTGGACGCGCGCGAGACCTGCCCGCAGATCGAGGTGGCCTGCGGCGATCAGGTGACGGCCCTGGTGCTGCGCCACCTGGAGCCGCTGTCGGACGCCGACAAGCAGCGCCTGCGCGACTTTGCGGCCCAGCAGAACATCCAATGGTGGCTGCAGCCCAAGGGCCCGGATACCGTGCATCTGATGGAAGAGGGCGGCCCGCAGCTGTGCTACGGCCTGCCGGACTTCGGCATCACCATGCCGTTCAAGCCCACGGACTTCACCCAGGTCAATCCGCATATCAACCGCGTGCTGGTCACGCGCTCGCTGCGCCTGCTCGATGCGCAAAAGAGCGAGCGCGTGATCGACTGGTTCTGCGGCCTGGGCAACTTCACGTTGCCGATTGCCACCATGGCGCGCGAGGTGCTGGGCATTGAGGGTTCGGAAACCCTGGTCAAGCGTTCGCACGAGAACTATGCGGCCAACAATGCCACGCGCGCCGAGAGCGACAAGCTGGCGCCCACGGGCTTTGTGGCGCGCAATCTGTTCGAGATGACGCCGGCCATGCTGATTGCCGACGGCAATGCCGACAAGTGGCTGGTCGATCCCCCGCGCGAAGGTGCGTTTGCTCTGTCCAAGGCGCTGGCCGACATCCACCAGATCCGCATTGGCGCCAAGCAGGTCGGCGTGGCCACCGAAGAGCAGCCGGATCTGCTGCCGCCGCTGCCCGAAGGCCAGGAAGGCTGGCAGTTCCCCAAGCGCATCGTCTACGTGAGCTGCAACCCCGCCACGCTGGCGCGCGATGCGGGCCTGCTGGTGCATCAGGCCGGCTACCGCTGCGTGGCCGCCGGCGTGGTCAATATGTTCCCGCATACAGCCCATGTGGAAAGCATGGCCGTGTTCGAGCGCGCGGACTAAGCAAACCCGGTGCCGGCCCGAAGCCGGCGCCCCAAAAACAAAAGCCGTGGTGCTGGCGCACACACGGCTTTTGTTTTTGGGGCTGTGGGGGGCTTAGCTGCGGTTGCGGCCGTTGTCGGGTTCGGCGCTGCCGCGCTTTTCGGGGGCATTCTGGCCCAGCACGGAGGGCACGCCTTCGATCTTGTTGGCGCGCATGTATTCGTCCATATCCTTCCAGCCCGCAAACACCAGGGACTTGGGAGACTTGGGGTTCAGGGTATAGCAGTCCTCCAGCCCGCGCATGGCGTGGCGGCAGGCGCCGCCTACGGCCTTGGCCTCGGCCTCGCGCGCCACGGCGCGCGGATCGGGTCCCAGACCCGGAATGTCTTCAATCTTGCAGCCCGCCAGCACCAGGGGGAGCAGGGCAGCGGCAAGCACGCGGGGCAGGTGGTTTGGCTTCATCTTGTCTCCTATATCGGCAGTTCCGGGCAGAAGTTGAGGTTCGGCGCGAAAAAATTGCTCGAGCCCCTCTCAGCCCGCATCAGGACTCCCGGCAGAACTCGCCATTACCCAGTATTTTGCGGCCCTGGCTGGTGAATCGGTGGCGCTCCCAGACGAAGCTTTCTTCCAGGCATTGATCGTGCTCGTAATTTTCCCAGTGGGCCTTGATGAGCCTGCTGTCGGGCCGAAAGCTCAGCGCCAGGGAGGCGTAGTCTTCTCCGCTGGCGGGGAAGCGATATACCTTGCCCGTGGACACATCGCCCGCGAACACCAGGCGGCAACCCGTGCCGCAGCCGATCTCGATGAGGGCCAGATGGCCGGCAAAGTTGACTCCATCCTTCATGCCGTTGCCGATGCGGGTTCTGTACATTGCGAACGATCTGTCCCGGCCCTTGAAGTCGGGCAGGCGGACACTGCCTTGATAGGCCTGCGCCGGGTAGCGGCCGAAGGGCGGGTCTGCAGCGGGTTCCGCGCTTGCAGAAGAGACGGCCGCCGCAGCAAGCACAAAGCTCAGGATCTTGTTCATGGACCGCATGCTAAATAAAAAAGGAGTGCCGTGGCACTCCTTTGTATTTGGCTCAAGCCAAGGCTCAGTCGCGTTCGCCGCCCATGATGCCCAGCAGGGCCAGCAGGCTCTGGAACACGTTGAACAGGTCCAGGTACAGGGCCAGGGTGGCGCTGATGTAGTTGGTTTCGCCGCCGTCGATGATCTGCTTGAGGTCATACAGCATGTAGGCCGAGAAGATGCCGATGGCCAGCATGGAGATCGCCATCATGCCCGCGGTGGAGCCCACGAAGATGTTGATGATGGAGCCCAGCATCAGCACCAGGGCGCCCACGAACAGGAACTTGCCCATGCCCGACAGGTCGCGCTTGATCACGGTGGCCAGCATGGCCATCACGAAGAACACGCCAGCAGTACCGGCGAAGGCCGTCATGATCAGCTGCGTGCCGTTGGAGAAGCCCAGAATCATGCCGATCAGGCGCGACAGCATCAGGCCCATGAAGAAGGTGAAGCCCAGCAGCACGGGCACGCCGGCGGCGCTGTGCTTGGTCTTCTCGATCGCGTACATGAAGCCGAACGCGCCGACCATGAACACGATCAGGCCCACGGCGCCGCGCAGCGATGCCGTGATACCGGTGGCCACGCCCAGCCAAGCGCCCAGCACGGTGGGAATCAGGCTGAGTGCCAGCAGCCAGTAGGTATTGCGCAAGACACGGTTGCGCTCTTGCTGCGAGACACCGTAGCCCGCAGAGCCCAGTGTGGTGACTTGTTCGTTCATGTGGCCATTCCTCCTTCAGAAATTGTGTGTGTAAACATTGTCATTCTAGGTGGGGGTGTTGAGAAGCCCTTGCAATACCCCGTTGCAATGCAGCAGTTTTAGGATCGAATGTTTTTCACATGCGATCTACTTTTGCCTACAAAGTACAGAATATGCTTGCCACATTGAAAATCCAACGGAGCCTTGTACCTTTATGAAGACCAAGCACGAACTCGAACTGGCCGACGTGAAAGCCATTGCCGCAGCCGCCGAAGCCGAAGCACTGAAGAACGGCTGGCCCGTGACGATCTCCATCGTCGACGACGGTGGCCACCTGCTGTGGCTGCAGCGTCTGGATGGCGCTGCAGCGATTTCCTCGCACATCGCTCCCGCCAAGGCTCGCTCTGCCGCCATCGGTCGCAAGGACACCAAGGCCTTCGAGGACATGATCAACAACGGCCGCACGGCCTTCCTGAGCGCGCCTTTTGTCGACGGTCTGCTCGAAGGCGGCGTGGCCATCGTCAAGGACGGCCAGTGCCTGGGCGCCGTGGGCGTCTCCGGTGTGAAGGCCAATGAGGACGCACAGGTCGCCAAGGCCGGTATCGCCGCCCTGGGCCTGTAATCGCCCCGCCCCGGCTCCGCCGATCGGCAGAGCCAAAAAAACAAACCCCTGCCGCGTTTTGCGCGCAGGGGTTTGTTTTTTGGGGTGAAAGCCATGAGGAAAAAACGCGTGGCTGGGCGAGATGTGAGCGACAGAGAGGGCTGACGCTTGACAGCAGGCTTGGCTGGCGAATACGACACCTGCGGTGTCGCCCCACGATGAAACGGATTACTTGGTCAGAATGAGCTTGCCCAGCCGGGTGGCTTGCAGGCGGTAGGGCGTGCCGTTATGCACGATGGTCACGGCCTTCTGGCCGTTGAGCAGCAGGGCGCTGTCCAGATGGTGGCTGGAGGCCGTTGCTGCAGGCCCTGTGGGTGCTGCCATCTCCATGGTGCGGTGTGGCTGTGAGTTCGCGACAAGCGGTGCAGACATGCCGATGATTCCTTGCGTTTGAATTTTTGCTAATGATAACCATTCTCAATTAAAACGCAAGCACCAGCGGCTGAAATGGCGGATATTTTTTGTGCCGTGCGACTGCCGGTGTCCGGTTTCGGAGCCTGAGAGAGGCGGCCAGCGCAGGCACGCCAAGGCCGGGAGGGCGCTCTCTCATGGCTGACAGCCATAAAAAAACGGCCCGTCATGGGCCGTTGTTGCAGGCGGGGCTGAGCCCGCTTATTTGCTCGGATCGGTCACGAAACCGATCTTCTTGACGCCCGCGCGCTGGGCGGCGGCCATGGCCTGGGCCACGCGTTCGTAGCGCACCTCCTTGTCGCCGCGAATATGCAGATCGGGCTGGGGCTCCTTGGCGGCCTCGGCCTGGAGATTGGTCTCGAGCTGCTCGTCGCTGACCGCCTGGCCGTTCCAGGAATATTTGCCGTCCGCCGTGATGCCCAGCTGCACGGTGGCGGGCTTGGCGTCCTCGGGCTGGTTGGTTGCGCGGGGCAGATCCACGTTGACCGAATGCTTCATCACGGGCACGGTGATGATGAAGATGATGAGCAGCACCAGCATGACGTCCACCAGGGGCGTCATATTGATCTCGTTCATCACCTCGTCGCCGCCCTCGTCGTCCATGGTTCCGAATGACATGGCTTAAGCGCCTTTCTTCAGCGGCAGGACATTGCCCGAGACCTGGCCGTCCACGGAAACGCGGGCGCCGGTCACAAAGTAGGCATGCACGTCATGGGCAAAGCTGTTGAGCGCATTCAGTATGGACTTGTTGCCGCGCACCAGGGCGTTGTAGCCCAGCACGGCGGGAATGGCCACGGCCAGGCCCAGGGCCGTCATGATCAGGGCCTCGCCGATGGGGCCGGCCACCTTGTCGATGGAGGACTGGCCCGACATGCCGATGGCCACCAGCGCGTGGTAGATGCCCCAGACCGTGCCGAACAGGCCGATGAAGGGGGCGGTGGAGCCCACCGAGGCCAGGATGGCCAGGCCCGATTGCAGGCGGGCCGTGAATTCATTGATGCCATTGCGCAGGCAGCGCGTCACCCAGTCGCTGATGTCCAGGGTGTCGTGCAGATGGGCGCTGGTCTTGCGGTGGTGGGCCGTGGCTTCGCGGCCTTCGATCACCATGAAGCGGAAGGGATTGGCCTTGTCGTGGCCCAGCATTTCCAGGCCCGAGGCCAGGTCCGGGCTATGCCAGAAGTCCCGCGAGCTCGTGGCGTACTTCTTGAACTTCACGATGTCCAGGGCCTTGATGAGGATGACCAGCCAAGAGGCCACCGACATGGCCAGCAAGATGATGGCCACGGCACGGGTCACGAAGTCGCCCTGTGTCCAGACGTGGGCAATGCCGAATTGGGATTCCATGGGTACTCCTGAGAACTGCGGATTTATTTGAGAACAAAGTTGATGGGAACAATGTGCCACATGGCTTCGGCAACGCCGTTGCGCTTGCCGGGCACAAACTTCCAGCGTTGCACGGTGTTGATGGCAGTCTCGTCGAGGCGGTCATAGCCGCTGGACTGCTTGATCTCGACCTTTTCGGGCTGGCCCTGCTCGTTGATGTAGACGCGCAGCAGGACCTTGCCTTGCTCGCCCATGCGCTTGCTCACCGAAGGATAGGCGGGGGCGGGGTTGTTCAGATAGGCCGCATTGCTGGAGGGCTGCTCTATCTTGGGAGGAGCGGGCGGCGCCGGTGGCGCCGGGGGAGCGGGTGCAGCCACGGGTGCTGCAGGTGCGGGCGGGGTCTTGTCCGGCTTGCTGTCGCTGTCTTCCGTGCTGCCGCGCGGGGCCGTGGGCACGGGCGTGGGGTCCTTGATGGCTTTGGGCAGCGGCGGCGCCTTCTGGACCTCGGGCTTGGGCTGGGGCTTGGTCTGCGGTTTGGGCGCTGGGGCCGGAGGAGCCGGGGGCGGCGGAGCCGGCGGCTTGGGTTCGGGCGCCGGCGGAGTCACAAACTCGGCAATCACACTGGCTGGAACCACCACCTCGGGCGGGTTTTGCTGTGCCAGACCATGCTGCATGGCCCACAGGGCGGCAGCGTGCACGACAACCACAGCGCCGGCCACTGCCATATTGCGGCCTAGGCCGTTGGCAGGAGCAAATCGATCAAACTGGGACATAGAGGCGAGAAAGGCAAGCAGCGCGGGCTGGAATCGGAAGCGAAAAGCGCTGGCTATCGAAGCAGTGTAAGCCGGCGCGATGACATCAGTCGCGCAGGATCCACCAGGTGCAGGCCATCACGAGAATCAGGCTGCCGAAGACGGCTGAGAGGATGGAGAGGTGGGCCATGCTTTGCTTTCCAGGATGTTGGCGGCAAGCTGAACCGTCTGCGCAGGAGCGCTGGCGTGTGATTCGTTGTGGATGGCCGCAATCGGGTGGCTGGAGCAGCATTGCGCCACCACATCGCGGGCGCAGCTTTCGCAGCGTCCGCATTGCGTGGCAACACCCAATTCAAACTGGATTTCATCAAAGCTCATGCCCGCATGCGCGTGGCGTGCTATCTCTCGGTCGGAAACCCGGCGGCATACACAGACGATCATGGCTACAGGCAGTTGTGGCTGGCTATTGAGGTGATAGCGGGATTATAAATGCGAATCCATCGCATTTGCAATGTGTGCCTTCGCAGAACACCCAGTCAGCGAATGGTTAAGACCTCGGGCCCTATGTCGGCAAGCCGCGCGCAGCCCGTCTGCGCCATGGCCAGCTCGAACTCGGCGCGCAGCAGGTACAGCATATGCGCGACCCCGGCCATGCCGGCCACGGCCAGCGCGTGCATCTGCGGGCGGCCCAGCATGACGGCGCTGGCCCCCAGCGCCAGTGCCTTGAGCATGTCGGTGCCGTAGCGCACGCCGCTGTCCAGCAGCAGCGGCACATGGGCGGGGACCGCCGCGCGCATGGCCGGCAGCACCTCCAGGGGCGAAACCGCGCCGTCGAGCACGCGACCGCCATGGTTGGAGACCACGATGGCATCGGCGCCCAGTTGCGCAGCCCTGGCGGCCGCGCGCGCCGACAGCAGGCCTTTGACGATGAGCGGCAGCCGGGTCTGCTGGCGCAGCCAGGTCAGATCGTCCCAGGTGGGGGCGCTGCGGGCCAGTTCGGTGCCGAACAGGATCTGCTCGCTCATCAGGTCGCCGCTCTGGCGCTGCTGAGGCATGCCGCGCAGATTGGCGGCCTCCACGCCGGGCGGCAACGGATAGGAGGAGCGCTTGATATGCGCGTCTACGGTCCAGATCAGGGCCTGATAGCCGGCGTCCTCGGCGCGCCGGATCAGCGACAGGCTGTGCTCGCGCCTGGCTTGCTGGTAGAGCTGGAACCATAGCGGGCCGCAGCGCCCCAGCTCCTGCGCGGCGGCGCTGGCGGCCTGGGCAATTTCCTCCAGCGTATAGCTCGACAGGGTGCTGACGACCATGCCCGTGCGCATGGCCATGGCTGCGCGGGCCGTGGCCAGTTCGCCGTCGCTGTGCGCCAGCCGCTGGTAGGCCACGGGTGCCAGCAACAGCGGCCATTGCAGGTTCTGGCCGCAGAGGCTGACCAGCGTGCTGGCCTGGGAGAGGTCGGCCAGCGGCTCCGGGCAAAGCCGCAGTTCGTCGAAGGCCTGGCGGTTGTGCGCGAGGGTCAGGTTCTGGTCGGAGCCGCCCTCCAGGTGCGCCCAGGCAAGGGCCTCCATATGCTCGCTGGCCAGGCGGCCATAGTCGGCAAGCGAGCCCATGCCGGCCGGTACGCGCAGCAGCGGCGCAGCGACGGGGCGGCCCGCGGCATTGAGTGCGGCGCCGCTCATGCCTCGGCCCACATGCGCAGCAGGTTGTGATAGGTGCCGGACAGCGAGGCCAGGCGCGGATGTTCGGGCTGCTCCTGGGTGAGCTGCTGGATGCTCTGGTCCAGATCGAACAGCAGGCGGCGCTGCTCGGCCGACTTGATCAGGCTGTGGGTCCAGAAGAAGGAGCCATAGCGCGTGCCACGGGTCACGGGGTTGACGCGGTGCAGGCTGGTGCCCGGGTAGACGATGGCGTCGCCGGCCGGCAGCTTCACGCTTTGCTGACCGTAGGTGTCTTCCACCATCAGCTCACCGCCTTCGTATTCATCGGGCTCGCTGAAGAAGACCGTGGTGGAGACATCGGTTCTCACCTTGATGGCCGTGCCCGGAATGGTGAAGAAGGCGTTGTCGATATGGTTGCCATAGGTGCCGCCGCCCTCGTAGCGGTTGAAGCGCGGCGGCAGCACCTTCAACGGCAGGGCTGCCGACATGAACAAAGGGTTGCGGCCCAGCCGGTCCAGGATCAGGTCGCCGATCTGCTGGCCGACCTGGCTGTCCAGCGGCAGCTGCAGATTGCTTTTGACCTGCACTGCGATATGGCCGGCTGTGGCTTTGCCATCTTGCCAGGAGGCAGCTTCCAGTGCCAGGCGGCACTGGCGGACTTCATCGGGGGTGAGCAAGGCGGGGATGCGAAGCAGCATGGGATGTAAATGATTGGCTCCCTCAAAGCGAGGGAGGACTCAAGGATAAAGAAAAAGCCCCAACGCAATGGTTGCGTGGGGCTTGATCCGTCACAAGCAAACGCTCTTTAGAAGCGTGCCTGCAGCGTTGCGATCACTGCACGACCATAGCCGGGGGTGGCGTAGTGGGTGGTGTAGGTCGAAGCGTAATAGTCCTTGTTGGTCAGGTTCTGGATATTCACCTGCAGAGCCAGGTTCGGCGTGAACTTGTAGCTGACCATGGCGTCAAACCGCACGTAGCCAGGGATGGCGCGGGTGATCAGATGACCGTCGTTGGTATAGCCGTAGCCACCCACAGCTTCGCTTTGAGCAAAGGCCCCCAGGCCGATGGAGAGCTTGTTGTCGGGGCGGTAGTTGGCCCACAGGCTCAGGCTGTGCTTGGGGGTGTTGGGGAAGGCGAGACCGGTACCGGCGACAGGCTTGCCTGCGAGCGCGCCCGATGTCACTGTGCCGATATTGTTCTGGGTGCTATCCATATAGGTATAGCCCGCGAATACATCGATTTCCTTGGTCACGCGACCGGTCAGGCCCAGCTCAAGGCCGTCCACGGTCTTCTTGCCCACCATGGATGCGGTGTTGCCTGTGGGGTCAATAATGCGCGCGTTGGTGGTTTCATTGCGGAAGATCGCAGCGGTCACGCCCAGACGCTTGTCCAGCAGGTCCCACTTGGTGCCCAGTTCAATAGAACGGGTCTTCTCAGGCTTGAGCAGATCGGCGTTCTTGATGGGTGTGCGGCCGCTGGTAGGGTCCAGGGTTGCATCTGCGCCTTGGCCCAAACCGTTGTTGGCTGGTGTGGAGGAGGAGCCCACATTGGCATAGATGCTGCCATTGGGTTGCACCTTGTAGACCAGACCCAGTTGGTAGTTCAGCAGATTGTCGTTGCGGCTGTATTCTGTGCCGCCGGTGTTGATGACGCTGGTGCTGTAGTGATCAAATCGCAGACCGCCGTTCAAGATCCACTGAGGGGCCAGTGTGACCGTGTCAAACGCATAGACCGATGCGGTATCGGTCTTGTAATTGGTCCACAGGTTGTTGCGCACCATGGAGCCTGTCCATGGATCATTGCCATTTGGTGCGGCCAAGCTGGTGCACATATAGGGCGAACCGCTGGGGCACTGGTTGGTGTTGGCGATGGCCTTGCCATTGGCGTCCACCATGCTGTAGCTATCTAGCTTGGAGCGCTCCGTGGACAGCTCCAAGCCTACGGCATAGCTGTGCTTGAGGCTGCCGGTTTCGGTCTTGCCGGTCAGCTCGGTCGCGTTTTGCAGAGTGAAAGTCTTGCTGTAGCGAGAGTTGAAGCGACGCCAGACTTGGCCGTTGGCGGTGTTGCCCTGGCTGTCATCGGGCTGGGTCCAGATGTAGTCCTGCGTCGAGCCGCTCCAGCGCAGCGTGTTGCGCAGTTGGTTGGTGTCGCTGAACTTGTGGATGTAAGTGGCGCTGACTTGGTCGCTGTCTTCCTTGTACTTGTCGCGCGCTTTGAGACCGTACCAGTTGTTGCGGTTGCCGCCATTGGTCGGGCGCAGCGTGACGTCGCTGGTCTGATTCAGAACGGCCTTGTTGTAGTAATAAGGGATGCCGCCATCAGGAATATTGTCGCTGCTGATGTGCTGGTAGCTCAGAGTCAGCTGGTCGGGGGTACCCAGGCCAAACGTGACGGTAGGCGCAATACCCCAGCGCTTGTTTTTGGGGCCATCGCGTCCAGGAATCTCGGCGTCGTGCGCCATGGCGTTCAAACGGATGGCTGTGGTGTCGTTGATCACACGGTTCAGATCAACAGTGCCGCGCTTGTAATCAGCATTGCCCACGCTCAGATCTGCGTTGAAGAAATTTTCCTTCTTCGCAGTCTTGGTTGTCATATTGATGGAGCCGCCTGCACCACCGCGACCGCCATAAGCCGAGTCCGCACCCTTGATGACTTCCACGGACTCGATGTTGAACATTTCGCGCGAACCTGCAGCGATATCGCGCACGCCGTCGACGTAAATGCTGCCCTGCGCATCATTGCCGCGAATGAAGGGGCGATCGCCGGTGGGGTTGCCGCCTTCGCCGGAGCCGAAGGTGATGCCAGGACTCAGGCGCAACGCATCGACCAGCGTCGTGCTACCGGTTTGCTGAATCACCTCTTGAGGGATGACATTGACCGTCTTTGGAGTGTCGATCAGAGGAGCGGTGAACTTGCCCTGAGATGTCGTTTCCGCCTTCAACGGATTGTCCGCCGTGGCTTCCACCTGCACGGTGGAGAGTGTGGTCTCTTGGGCAAAGGCGCCGGCGCTCATCAGGCACAGGCCTGCCGCAATCACGATCTGCTTGAGTTCGCAGTGCAAGCCATTGGAATCAGTTGGAGTCAGAGGATTGTTGGACATGTTTCTTACAAATGAAAGACGCGGTTAACTTCAGTCAGCGATCGAATTCTAGGTGATATTGATAATGATTCTCGATACAATTACGGAATTGCAGCGCATGCATGGATTTATGTTGCTCTGCGGCAACATTCACCGGCTTGTTTCACGAATGAGAGCGCAAAACCATTGCTGGATGAGGCTTTCTTGCGGTGGCGGCAAGGTCTCGGTTTGTTGCGCTGAAGTAAAGTAAATAAAAGTGATATGCATTTAACATGGCCGGCAACTAGAATCCCGGCTGCTTTGTCGCCGCTCCCGGCGACCGCCGTCCCTGCGGCGCAGATGTTTTCAAGAGGGTGCGAGCGCGCCTCTCCTAAGGTTCTCAATGACTGCGGCTTCTTCCAACGCGCCCCAAAGAGCGTACTGGCTCAAAAAATTGCATGAATGGCACTGGATCAGCTCAGCCATCTGCCTGATCGGCATGCTGCTGTTTGCTCTGACCGGCTTCACGCTCAACCATGCGGGGCAGATCGAAGCCAAGCCCCGGGTGGAGTCGCGCGATGCGCAACTGCCCGACGATTTGCTTGAAAAACTGCAGGCAGCCCAGAAACAACAAGCGCAGGCTGCTAGCAAAGAAGGAGTACCTCTGCCCGCTGACGTGCAGGACTGGGTGGGCCGGCAGCTCAAGGTCGGTACCCGAGGCTTTGCCGTGGAATGGAGCGATGACGAAGCCTATGTGGCCATGCCGCGCCCGGGCGGCGATGCCTGGCTGCGCCTGGGTTTGAAGGACGGCTTGGTCGAATATGAAAAGACGGACCGGGGCTGGATTTCCTACCTCAACGATTTGCACAAGGGGCGCAACACGGGCGGAGCCTGGAGCCTGTTCATCGATGTGTTTGCCATCGGCTGCCTGGTGTTCTGCATCACGGGCCTGCTGATCCTGAAGATGCATGCCCAGCGCCGGCCCATGACCTGGCCCATGGTGGGTCTGGGCCTGGTGCTGCCGGCCCTGCTGGTGCTGCTGCTGGTGCACTGAGCGGAATTTTGTGAAGGAAGAGAAATGGCGAAGAGGATTTTCAAGACCTCGGTGGCGCTGAGCGCCGTGGTGGGCCTGCCGGCGATCGCCGGCGGCATGAATGTGACGGTGACCGTGCTCCAGCTGCAGGTGGCCGAATATCACAAGCCCTATGTCGCTGTCTGGCTGGAGAAGGCCGACGGCAGCGTGGCCGCCAATCTGTCGGTCTGGTACGACCTCAAGAAGCGCGACGCCGAAGGCACGAAGTGGCTCAAGGACATGCGTCAGTGGTGGCGCCGCACGGGACGGGAGCTGAGCTTTCCCATCGACGGCGTGACCCAGCCCACCAAGCCGGCGGGTGCTCACGCCCTGTCTTTTGCCGAAGGCCGCAACCCGCTGCCGCAGCTGGCGCCGGGCCAGTACAAGCTGATGGTGGAGGCCGCGCGCGAAGTCGGCGGCCGCGAACTGGTGTCCATTCCGTTTGAATGGCCCGCCAAGGAGGCCGCCAGCCTGAGCGCCAGCGGCAAGTCCGAGCTGGGCGCCATCAAGCTGGACCTCAAGCCTTAAACCACCCCCTGTGCGGCTTTGCCGCTTCCCCCTGGGGGGACAACACCCTCGCTGCGAGGCGGCTCTTGCTCGGTGTTCCTGGCCTGGGCCTCGCCTTCGGATTTGTCACCCTTTCTGTTTTCTAGGACCCGATATGAAGTTCAAAACCCGTGCTCTCGTCGCCGCAACCCTGGCCCTGGCAACCCTCGGCGCGCAGGCGCATGACCTCTGGTTCAAGCCCTCCAGCACCGTGCTGTCCAAGTCCGACTGGGTGACGGTGGATGCCGCCGTGTCCAACGATGTGTTCTTCTTCAACCACCGTCCGCTGGGGCTGGAGGGCGTGAAGGTGAGCGCTCCCGACGGCTCGGCCGTGGATATGAAGAATGTGGCCAAGGGCGAGCTGCGCAGCGTGTTCGACTTCAAGCCCGAGCAGGCCGGCACCTACCGCGTCACCATGCTGATGACCGGTGTGATGGGCAGCTACAAGGATGCGGGCGGCCAGCCCAAGCGCCTGCGCGGCTCCGCGGAGGAGGTGCTCAAGCAGATTCCCGCCGGTGCCAAGGAGGTGAACATTTCCGAAAACCTGCGCCGCATGGAGACCTTTGTCTCCCTGGGCAAGCCATCGGCGATTGCGCTGAGCGGCAAGGGTCTGGAGCTCAAGCCCGTGACCCACCCCAACGACCTGGTGGCCAGCGAAGAGGCGGTCTTTGATTTCCTGATCGACGGCAAGCCCGCGGCGGGCCTGGAGGTCGAACTGGTGGCCGACGGCATCCGCTATCGTGACGGCACCGATGCCATGAAACTCAAGACCGATGCCAAGGGTCAGCTCAAGATCAAATTCCCGCGTCCGGGCCTGTTCTGGCTGAATGCCGACGCCAGGGATGCCAAGACCAGTGTGGCTCAGGCCAAGGAGCGTCACCTGAGCTACACCGCCACGCTGGAGGTTCTGCCCTAAGCCTTGGGGCCGGCCGCCAAACCACGCGCCCGTACCGGGCGCGTGGCCTTTTGGGCCTCTACAGTCATGACCAGCACTCCACGCGTACGCTTTAGCGCCAGCCTGCGGCAACTGCCCTTATCCGCAGCGCCCGGCCATGCCGTGCCCGCGAATTTCGGCATCCGGCACTGGAAGCCCGCGGCCCTGCAGCAGCGGCAGGACGGCCGCATTCACCGCCTGTCCGGCCGGACCATGGGCACCTCCTGGTCGCTGAGCCTGGCCAACCCCGAGTATCTGTCCGCGGAACCCGCGCAAGCGCTGGTGCAGCAGGTGCTGGACGAGGTCATCGCCCAGATGAGCAACTGGGAGGCGGATTCCCTGATCACCCGCTTCAATCGTTCGGAAGCCGGCCAGTCCCAGGTGTTGCCTGCGGAGTTCGCCCATGTTCTGGAAGCGGCCCTGCACTGGGCCAGGCTTTCCGGTGCCGCCATGGATCCGAGCATGGGGGCGCTGGTCTCGCTCTGGGGCTTTGGTCCGCGCCAGAATCCGCTGGAGCCGCATAAGGCACAGATCCCGCCGGAGCCGGAGATCGAGCGGCTGCTCAGGAGCAGCGGCCATCGCCTGCTGAACTGGGATGCCCGGACCCGGCGGCTGCTGCAGCCCGGCGGGCTGGAGCTGGACCTGTGCGGCATTGCCAAGGGCTTTGCCGTGGACTGGGCGGTGCAGCGGCTGCAGAGTTCCGGCTGGAGCGCCGGTCTTTTCGAGATTGGCGGCGAGCTGCGCGCCTGGGGCCGGCGGCCCGATGCCCAGCCTTGGCGGGTGCAGCTGGGCTCTGGCATGCAGGCCCATGAACAGCCGCCGGTGCTGGCTCTAGTCGACGGCGCGTTTGCGACCTCGGGCGACCGCTGGCACCGCTTCAGTGTCGATGGCCGGCGCTATTCGCATACGCTGGACCCGCGCACGGGACGGCCCGTGACGCATGGGCTGAGCAGCGTCACGGTGTTCCATGAGGAATGCATGCATGCCGATGCGCTGGCCACCGTGCTCACGGTGCTGGGGCCGCAGCAGGGTCTGGATTTTGCGTGCCGGCATGGGATCGCGGCCTTGCTGAGCGCCCATGCCGAGCCGGGAGCACAAGCGCAGGTGATCAGAACACCTGCCTGGATCAAGCGATTCGAGACATGACAGTGGAATGGATTTTGACGCCCGGGCGCCTTTCGGGCGCCGCGGCTTTGCTGGGGGGCTATGCGGCCATGTGCCTGGCCGTGGCCGCCAAAGTGCGCAGGCGGCGCAGGGCCGAGGAGGCCGAGAATGCGGAGCCACAGGGCCGAGCCCAGGCGCCTGCGGTGCTGGTGGTCTATGCGAGCCAGACCGGTCAGGCCGAGGCGCTGGCCCGCGCCACCGCCAGGATGCTGGTGGACGGCGGCCTGCAGGTGCGGCTGCTGCCCGTGGACAAGCTGACCCCGGCCGTGCTGCAGCAGCATGTTCACAGCCTGTGGCTGCTGTCCACTACGGGGGAGGGCGACGCTCCCGACCATGCGCTGGGCTTTGTGCAGCAGCTGCTGCCCAAGCAAACCGGCTTGGCAGGGCATAAAAGCCTGGTGCTGGCGCTTGGCGATCATGAATATGAGCAGTTTTGCGCTTTTGGCGTGGCGGTGCATGCCTGGCTGCAGGCCTGCGGGGCGCACAGCGAGCTGATCTGTGTCGACAACATGAACCCCCAGAGCCTGCAGGCATGGCAGGCCCAGGTGGAGCGGCTGCGCCAGGATCTGCGGGGTGCTGCGGCGCAGGAGAGCGATTGGCTGCAGACGCCGGTCGGCCAGCCTTTTGTGCTGAGCCGGCGCCACTTGCTCAACCCCGGCAGCGAGGGCGGTCCGCTGTATCTGCTGGAATGGACTCCGCAGGCAGGCGAACTGCCGCAGTGGCAGTCTGGCGACCTGGTCTCGCTATGCGTGCCCGCGGCTGCGGACCGGCCGCGCGACTATTCCATCGCCTCCGTCACGGCGGAGGGCTGTCTGCAGCTGCTGGTGCGCCAGAGCACGCGCGAGGACGGCTCGCCGGGGCTGGCTTCCGACTGGCTGTGCCGCGGCATGGAGATTGGCACTGCGCTGCCGCTGACGCTGCGCGCGCACAGCAGCTTCAGGCTAGGTGACAACGCCGAGCGGCCGCTGATGCTGATCGGCAATGGCTCGGGCCTGGCGGGCCTGCTCAGCCACATCAAGGCGCGCGTGCAGCAGGGGCGCAGCGATCAGTGGCTGGTTTTTGGCGAGCGCAACCCTCAGCATGATGCTTTGTGCGCCGACAAGCTGCAGGCCTGGCGGCAGCAGGGGCAGCTGGAACGGCTGGATCTGGCCTGGTCGCGCCAGGCCCAGGGGCCGCGCTATGTGCAGGATCTGCTGCGCAGCCATGCCGACGAGGTCAAGCGCTGGGTGGAGCGGGGGGCGGCCATCTATGTCTGCGGCAGCCGCAGCGGCATGGGCCAGGGCGTGCATCTGGCGCTGCAGGCGATTCTGGGCCCGGCCATGGTGGAGGAATTGTTGGCCGCGGGCCGCTACAGGCGCGACGTGTATTGATGCCGCAGGACGCGTTGAAGCGTCTGCGCGCCTGCGGCAATGCAAAAAAGCTGGCCTGAGCCAGCTTTTTTTGATCAGCAAGCCTGAGCTTACTTGACGTGCTTACCGATCAGGCCGGCCATCTCGAACATGGAGACTTGGGGCTTGCCGAAGACTTCCTTGAGCTTGGCATCGGCGTTGATCATGCGCTTGTTGGCAGCGTCTTGCAGCTTGTTGGCCTTGATGTAGACCCACAGCTTGCTGATGATTTCGGTGCGAGGCAGGGGCGCCGCGCCAACCACGGCAGCCAGTGCGGGGCTGGGGGTCAGGGGTTTCATGAAGGCTGCGTTGGGAGTGCGCTTCTTCGCGGGAGCTGCTGCGGGAGCTGCAGCGGTTGCCTTCTTTGCAGTTGCCATATTGCTTATTTCCTAATTGGTAGTGGACTTGTCACCAGCGAAAAACAGCTGAAATCCACTGGCTGTCTGATGCTAATGGGAAAAAAACGCTCTTCCAAGCTAGTGGAGCGTTTTTTTGCCTTGATTTGTTGTGTTGAGGCCAGTTGGCACGTTTTTTTAGGGGTTTGCTCCAGAGAGTGTTGTGAAAAAGATGCTGTTTGAGACAAGCCGCTCACTCGTGTCGCCGGCCGCGGAGTGTCCGAGGCAAGATGGCGGGCACATCAATCACCTCTGGAGACCCTCGTGAATCAGCCGGAAACCGCCATCGCATTCAGCACCTGTGACCTGTGCGACGCCCATCTCGATGACGTCAGCGGCGATTTCAGAGTCCTGCCGCCCATGTTCCACAGCTTTGGCGGCCAGGACCGGTTTGCGGGCGAGGTTTCGACGGTGCAATGCCTGGACGACAACAGCCTGGTGCGCGCGGCGCTGGCGGAGCCAGGCCGGGGCCGGGTACTGGTCGTCGATGGTGGCGGCTCGCTGCGCCGCGCACTGGTCGGAGGCAATGTGGCGGCGTCTGCGGCCAGGAATGGCTGGGCCGGGGTGCTGGTCTATGGCTGCGTGCGCGATGTCGCGGAACTCCAGGCCGTATCCGTGGGCCTGTATGCGCTGGCGCTGAACCCCATGCCCACGCTCAAGCAGGGTCAGGGCTTGCGGGATGTGCCGGTGCAGATCGCCGGCGTGCCGGTGCGCGTCGGCGACTGGCTGTATGCCGACGCCGACGGCGTGGTGCTCGGCCGTCGCAATTTGCTGGGCTGAAGGTCTGGCTCTATCCGCGCGGTCCTGACCAACGCTGAGGCCAGGTGGCGATGAGCACGCTGGCCAGGGCGATGCCAAAGGCCAGAAACTGCATGCTGCCTATGCGTTCGCCCAGGGCCAGCAAGCCCACCAGTGCTGCGCTGACGGGCAGCAGCACGGTGAAGATGCCGGCCTGTGAGGCTGCCACGACCCGCAGCCCCGTCATCCACAGCCAGACCGTCCACATGCAGGCGGCCAGCGCATAAAACAGCAGCAACCCCCAGATCGGCGCAGAGACCCGGGCAAAGTCGAAACTCCAGGCCAGGTACAGCCCGGCGGGCGTGGACAGCGTGAAGCCCCAGAGGTTGATCAGTGCCGTGATGCGCTTGGGGCTGACGCTGGCGGTGAGCCGCTTGCCGATGACGGCATACGAGGCTTCGCACAGCACGGCGGCCAGCAGCAGCAACTGACCCAGCAGCGAGTGCTGGGCGGCTTCTGACGAGGCCGCTTGGCTCTCGGCGCTGAGGGCATTGAGGCTGATGCCGGCGACCGCGAGAACAATCGCGATCCACGTACGCCTGGCAACGGTTTCATGCAGAAACAGCCAGCTCATGATGGCGATGGCTGCGGGAATGGCGGCCATGGTCACCCCGGCCGTGACGGCGCTGGTCATGGACACGCCGCTGATCATGCACAGCGTGAAGAGAAAGTTGCCCAGAAAGGACTCCAGAAACAGCAGCAGCCTGGTCTGGCGCGACAGCGGTGCCTCGCCGGCCGGGCGTTTGAGCCAGCCCAGCATGGCCACGGCGCCAATGCCGAAGCGCAGCCAGGCCAGCAGCATGACGGGAAAGGCGGTGGCCAGCGGCTTGGACAGTGCCACATAGCTGCCGACCAGGGACATGCTCAACCCCAGACAGAGATAGGCAATAGGGCGGCTGATTAGGGTCATGGCAGGTCTTGGAGGGCGGATGGCGCCGCCAAGCATAGCGTCTGGCCGGGCCGGCCGGCGCGTCACAGGGATAGCAGGTGTTGTGCTTGCGTCAAAGCCGCCGCGATGGGGTCTGCAATCGCGGCTCCCGGCAGCCTCTGCAAGCCGGTGCCGAGCCGTATCCGGACTACTGCATCTGGAGCTTGCGAGGACTGCAAGGCCGCAAACCGCGGGATTTTCATTGCGTGGAAATCTGTTTTTGCATGGTGAAATTTTTGAATGTTGCACCGCCGCAATATTTCTCGATATGAGAAATTGATTTTCTTATTGTGAAAACAAAAAATAAGTTATTGTTTTTATTGGTTTAAATTTTTAGTCTTTTATAAGACATAAGACTGCTTGTGAGGCTGCCGTCGCCGTACAGTTGATCCCAAGGGCGAACCCCAAACCATCTTGTTTCAACCGTTAAGGAGTGCACCATGCCCCAATCCCTGACCCAGCAACTGAGCCGTGAACAGCAAATCGCCGCCCTCGAAAAGGACTGGGCACAGAACCCTCGTTGGAAGAGCGTCAAGCGTGGCTACAGCGCCGCCGATGTGGTGCGTCTGCGCGGCAGCCTGCAGCCCGAGTACACCTTGGCCCAGCGCGGAGCCGAAGTGCTGTGGGACAAGATCAACGGCAGCTCGAAAAAGGGCTATGTGAACGCCTTCGGTGCCATCTCTGCGGGCCAGGCCATGCAGCAGGCCAAGGCCGGCCTGGAAGCCGTGTATCTGTCGGGCTGGCAGGTCGCTGCCGACGGCAACACTTCCGAGACCATGTACCCCGATCAGTCGCTATACGCCTATGACTCGGTACCCACCATGGTGCGCCGCATCAACAACACCTTCAAGCGCGCCGACGAAATCCAGTGGGGCAAGGGCGTCAACCCCGGCGACAAGGAGTTCATCGACTACTTCCTGCCCATCGTGGCCGATGCGGAAGCCGGCTTCGGCGGCGTGCTCAACGCTTTCGAGCTGATGAAGAACATGATCCAGGCTGGCGCTGCCGGCGTGCACTTTGAAGACCAGCTGGCTGCTGTCAAGAAGTGCGGCCACATGGGCGGCAAGGTGTTGGTCCCTACCCGCGAAGCGGTCGAGAAACTGATTGCCGCTCGTTTTGCAGCCGACGTGATGGGCGTGCCCACCATTGTGCTGGCCCGTACCGATGCCGAGGCGGCCAATCTGATCACCAGCAATCACGACGAGAACGACATCCCGTTCCTGACCGGCGAGCGTACGCAGGAAGGGTTCTACCGTGTCAAGAACGGTCTGGAGCAATCCATCAGCCGCGGCGTGGCCTACGCTCCCTATGCCGACCTGGTGTGGTGCGAAACCGGCGTGCCCGATATCGGCTTTGCGCGTGAATTCGCCCAGGCCGTGCATGCTGCCTGCCCAGGCAAGCTGCTGAGCTACAACTGCTCGCCCTCGTTCAACTGGAAGAAGAACCTCAACGACAGCCAGATCGCTTCCTTCCAGGAAGATCTGTCTGCACTGGGCTACAAGTTCCAGTTCATCACCCTGGCCGGCATCCACAGCAACTGGTACAACACCTTCAAGTTCGCCCACGAGTACGCTCGCGGCGAGGGCATGAAGCACTACGTGGAAATGATCCAGGAGCCCGAATTTGCGGCACGTGACAAGGGCTACACCTTTGTGTCGCACCAGCAGGAAGTGGGTGCGGGCTACTTCGACGATGTGACCACCGTGATCCAGGGCGGCTCGTCCAGCGTCAAGGCTCTGACCGGTTCCACCGAGGAAGAGCAGTTCCATTGATTCGCAATGAATCGTGAATCTGTCTAGGTAGTAAAAAGTGGGGTTATGCGCCCGGGACGAAAGTCTCGGGCGTTTTTTTGTTGCCGGGTTAGAATAGACCCGATTTCAATTCACAAGGGCGAGAAAGGCATCAACGGTTATGACACCGCGAACTACATCGGAGATGTACTTCAGCTGCTGACGGCAGCTGGCGGTTCGCGCCTGCTCGGGATTCCTCTACACCCTCATCGAAGCGCGGACTGGTTCCGCGCTTTTTGCTTTCAGGCAACTCCAAAGCTCTGGCGCTGGCTTTCGCCCACACAAATTTGGTTTGACAAGGAATTTCATGATCAACATCACGCTCCCCGACGGCTCCAAGCGCGAATATCCGGGCCCGGTTTCGGTGGCCGAAGTTGCGGCTTCGATTGGCTCGGGTCTGGCCAAGGCCGCGCTGGCCGGCAAGATCGATGGCAAGGTGGTGGACACCAGCTTTGTGATCGAGCAGGATTCGCCGCTGTCCATCGTCACGGCCAAGGATGCCGACGGCCTGGAGGTGATCCGCCACTCGACCGCCCACCTGCTGGCCTATGCTGTCAAGGAGCTGTTCCCCGAAGCCCAGGTCACCATCGGTCCCGTGATCGAGAACGGCTTCTACTACGACTTCTCGTACAAGCGCCCGTTCACGCCCGAGGACCTGGCGGCCATCGAAAAGAAGATGACCGAGCTGGCCAACAAGGACGAGCAGGTGGTGCGCCGTGTGCTGCCGCGCGACGAGGCCGTGCAGTACTTCAAGGGCCTGGGCGAGAACTACAAGGCCGAGATCATCGCCTCCATCCCCAGCAACGAGGATGTGAGCCTGTATCGTGAAGGCGCTTTCGAAGACCTGTGCCGCGGCCCCCACGTGCCCAGCACCGGCAAGCTCAAGCACTTCAAGCTCATGAAGGTGGCCGGCGCCTACTGGCGTGGCGACCACCGCAACGAGATGCTGCAGCGCATCTATGGCACCGCCTGGGCGACCAAGGATGAGCTCAAGGACTATCTGTTCCGCCTGGAAGAAGCCGAAAAGCGCGACCACCGCAAGCTGGGTCGAGAGCTGGATCTGTTCCATATCGACGAGCATTCGCCCGGCACCGTGTTCTGGCATCCCAAGGGCTGGTCCATCTGGCAGCAGGTCGAGCAGTACATGCGCAAGGTCTATCAGGACAACGGCTACCAGGAAGTCAAGGCGCCGCAGATCCTGGACAAGGGTCTGTGGGAGAAGACCGGCCACTGGGACAAGTACCGCGAAAACATGTTCACGACCGAGTCGGAGAAGCGTGAATATGCCTTGAAGCCCATGAACTGCCCGGGCCACATCATCATCTTCAAGCAGGGCATCAAGAGCTACCGCGAGCTGCCGCTGCGTTTTGGCGAGTTCGGCAACTGCCACCGCAACGAACCCACGGGCTCGCTGCACGGCATCATGCGCGTGCGTGCCTTCACGCAGGACGACGGCCACATCTTCTGTACCGAGGACCAGATCCAGGCCGAAGTGACGGCCTTCACTTCGCTGCTGCAGAAGGTCTACGCGGATTTCGGTTTCACCAACATCCTGTATCGCCTGTCCACCCGCCCCGAAAAGCGCATCGGCACCGACGAGGCCTGGGACAAGGCCGAGAACGCGCTGGCCGAAGGTCTGCGCGCCTCGGGCTGCGAGTTCGAGTATCTGCCCGGCGAGGGGGCCTTCTACGGCCCCAAGATCGAGTACACCTTGAAGGATGCCCTGGGCCGCGAATGGCAGTGCGGCACGATTCAGGTCGACCCGAATCTGCCCGAGCGCCTGGACGCTGAATACGTGGGCGAGGACGGCGAGCGCCATCGCCCCATCATGCTGCACCGCGCGATTCTGGGATCGCTGGAGCGCTTCATCGGCATTCTGATCGAGCACCACTCGGGCGCGCTGCCCGCCTGGCTGGCTCCGGTGCAGGCCGCGGTGCTCAACATCACCGACGCTCAGGCCGACTACGTTCAGGAAGTTGCGCAAAAGCTGCAAAAAGCATTGCCGAATCAAAGCCTTAGGGTGGCGACTGATCTGCGCAACGAAAAGATTACGTATAAAATACGCGAGCATTCCATGCAGAAGCTGCCTTACATCCTCGTCGCGGGCGACAAGGAGAAGGCCGCTGGTGCGGTTGCAGTGCGCGCCCGGGGTAACAAAGACCTCGGTGTGATGTCGGTTGATGCATTCATCGATTTGCTCGCCAATGACATCGCGGCCAAGGTCTGATACAAATAAGTTTTGTGGCTGGCCGGCCCGCGTGCACTGAACGCGTAGCCGGCTACGCTGTTGTAGCCATTTCAATCCAAGGGTGAAAACCATAGCTACTGAATTTCGCGATCGGCGCCACCGTGAAGAGCGCAAGCATCGACTGAACCGAGAAATCATGGCGCCTGAAGTGCGTCTGTCTGGTCCCGAGAACGAGCCTCTGGGCATCGTGCCGCTGCAAGAAGCGCTGCGCATGGCCGGCGAGCTGGACGTCGACCTGGTGGAAATTGCGGCCACCGCCGTGCCCCCGGTTTGCCGTCTGATGGATTACGGCAAGTTCAAGTACCAGGAACAGAAGAAGGCTGCCGAAGCCAAGGCCAAGCAGACCGTCATCGAAATCAAGGAAGTGAAATTCCGCCCTGGTACGGACGATGGCGATTACAACGTCAAGCTGCGCAATATCCGCCGTTTCCTGGCGGAGGGCGACAAGTGCAAGATCACGCTGCGTTTCCGCGGCCGTGAAATCACGCACCAGCAACTGGGTCTGGATCTGCTGAACCGTCTGCGCGACGATCTGGCAGACACCATTCAGGTCGAGCAGTTCCCCAAGCTGGAAGGCCGCCAGATGATCATGATGATTGCGCCGGCGCGTGCGGGCAAGAAGCCCGCCGCTGGTGCCAAAGTGCAGGGCGACAACGCCGCTGCAGCACCTGCGGTCGCAGATAAGGCATAATTGCGGTTTTGCCTTTGCAGGCAGAAGTGGGCTTGGCCCACTTTTGTTTTGTGCGGCAGGGAAAGAATTTTGCAGGCTTGCCTGCAAGACGTTGATCCGGTCCAGGCCGGGTTGATGCACAAGTGCCTCGGAGGCCAGCGAAGTGCGTGCAGGTTTGCACGCCGCCTTGCGAGCACAAATTCAACAGGAGCTTCACATGCCCAAAATGAAGACCAAGAGCAGCGCGAAGAAGCGTTTTCGCGTTCGTCCCGGTGGTACCGTCAAGCGCGGTCAAGCCTTCAAGCGTCACATCTTGACCAAGAAGACCACCAAGAACAAGCGCCATCTGCGTGGTGCAGTTGCTGTGCATGAGACCAACATGGGTCACATGGCACAAATGCTGCCCGGCATGGGCCTGTAATTCACTGACGAACTAGGAGAAAACACATGCCTCGCGTCAAACGTGGTGTAACGGCTCGCGCCCGTCACAAAAAAGTTCTGGCCCTTGCTAAGGGTTTCCGTGGTCGCCGTGGTAACGTCTTCCGCGTTGCCAAGCAAGCGGTAATGAAGGCTGGTCAGTATGCCTACCGTGACCGTCGCAACAAGAAGCGCGTGTTCCGCCAGCTGTGGATCGCCCGTATCAATGCTGCTGCACGTGAACTGGGCCTGACCTACAGCCAATTCGCCAATGGCCTGAAGAAGGCTGCCATCGAAATCGACCGCAAGATGCTGGCCGATATCGCCGTGCACGACAAGGCTGCTTTTGCAGCTATCGTCGACCAAGTCAAGGCCAAGCTGGCTGCCTAAGGTCACGATCGGTAGTTACTCTTGATTCAGTAGCTGCTGGTGCACACACAGCAAGGGCTAGGGCTTGAAAAGGCGCTAGCCCTTGTTTATTTTTAAGATTCGATAAAGAGTCGATATGAACGAGTTGGATTCTCTGGTCGAGAGCGCGCAGCAGCTGTTTGCGCAAGCCCACACCCCCGCCGATCTGGAAAATGCCAAGGCGCAGTTTCTGGGCAAGTCGGGCAAGATGACCGAGCTCATGAAGGGCATGGCGCAGCTTTCCGTCGAAGAGAAAAAATCGCGCGGCGCTGCCATCAATGTGGCCAAGCAGGCTATCGAAGCGGCTCTGACCGCCCGCCGCAAGGCCCTGGCCGATGCCGAGCTGGAGGCCCATCTGAAGGCCGAAGTGCTGGATGTGACCCTGCCCGGCCGCAGCCGTGGCGCTGGCGGCCTACACCCCGTGTCGCTGACGCTGGAGCGCATCGAGGGCATTTTTGGCTCCATGGGCTTTGAAGTGGCCCAGGGCCCCGAGATCGAATCCGACTGGTTCAACTTCACGGCGCTGAACACACCCGAAGACCATCCCGCGCGCTCCATGCACGACACCTTCTACGTGGAAGGCGGCACGCAGCATGCGCCCAATCTGCTGCGCACGCACACCAGCCCCATGCAGGTGCGCCATGCGGTGCAGCATGTGAAGAATTACCGCAATCAGCTCGACGCCGGCCAGACCATGCCCGAGATCCGAGTGATTGCCCCGGGCCGCACCTACCGTGTGGACTCGGATGCCACCCACTCGCCCATGTTCCACCAGTGCGAAGGCCTGTGGATCGGCGAGAACGTGAGCTTCAAGGATCTGAAGGTCGTGTTCACCGACTTCTGCAAGACCTTCTTCGAGCAGGATGACCTGGTGCTGCGCTTCCGTCCCAGCTTCTTCCCGTTCACCGAGCCTTCGGCCGAGATCGACATCCAGTTCCAGAGCGGCCCGTTGGCCGGCCGCTGGCTGGAAGTGGCGGGTTCCGGCCAGGTGCACCCCAATGTGGTGCGCAACATGGGCCTGGATCCCGAGAAATACATCGGCTTTGCTTTTGGCATGGGCCCCGACCGCCTGACCATGCTGCGTTATGGCGTGAACGACCTGCGCCTGTTCTTCGACGGCGATATCCGTTTCCTGTCGCAGTTCCAGTAATGAAAAAGTGAGCTGCCAGCGCTTGTGTTTCAAACACTTCAGATGGTTTTGATGCTGAAGTTACTATAGATCAAGCGCTAACAGCTCTTCTTTTGAAAGTACGCATGCCCAGCCAGTTGCAGACCTGCAAGGTGCAGCTGGCATGAACGCCAAAGAGTCTGACTATGCAATTTCCTGAATCCTGGTTGCGCGAATACTGCAACCCCAATCTGACCACCCAAGAGCTGGCCGACACCCTGACCATGGCCGGTCTGGAAGTGGAAGAGCTGGATCCTGTGGCGCCTCCCTTCACCGGCATCGTGGTCGGTGAAATCAAGGAAGCCGTGCAGCACCCCGACGCCGACCGCCTGCGCATCTGCCAGGTCGACGTGGGCGGCCCCGAGCTGCTGAACATCGTCTGCGGCGCGCCCAATGCGCGCGTGGGCATCCGCATTCCCTGCGCCACCGTGGGCGCCGAGCTGCCCCCGGGCGAAGACGGCAAGCCCTTCAAGATCAAGATCGGCAAGCTGCGCGGCGTGCAGAGCTTTGGCATGCTGTGCTCGGCCAAGGAGCTGGGCATTGACGAAGACGCCAGCGGCCTGCTGGAATTCCCCGCCGATGCGCCCCTGGGCCAGAGCGTGCGTGAGTACCTGAACCTGGACGACACGCTGTTCACGCTCAAGCTCACGCCCAATCTCGCGCACTGCCTGAGCGTTTACGGCGTGGCGCGCGAGCTGTCGGCGCTGACCGGTGCTCCGCTGAAGGCGCTGTCCTTCCCCGTTGCCGCCGTCGCCACCCAGGACAAGCTGCCCGTCAAGATCGAGGCCGCCGACCTGTGCGGCCGCTTCTCGGGCCGCATCGTGCGCAATGTCAACACCCAGGTGAAGACGCCGCAGTGGATGCTGGATCGTCTGGCGCGTTGCGGTCAGCGCGGCGTCTCGCCGCTGGTGGACATCTCCAACTATGTGATGTTCGAGCTGGGCCGTCCCAGCCATATCTTCGATCTGGACAAGATCCATGGCGGCCTGAACGTGCGCTGGGGCAAGGAGGGCGAAACGCTCAAGCTGCTCAACGGCAACACCATCAAGATCGACGACTTCATCAAGGTCGGCGTGATCGCCGATGACAAGGAAGTCGAGTCCCTGGCCGGCATCATGGGCGGCGACGCCACGGCCGTGTCAGACGACACCAAGAATATCTACATCGAGGCCGCCTTCTGGTGGCCCAAGGCCGTGGCCGGCCGCTCGCGCCACTTCAACTTCTCGACCGATGCCGGCCATCGCTTCGAGCGCGGTGTGGACCCCGAGCACACGGTCGAGCACATCGAGCGCATCACCGCGCTGGTGCTGGAGATCTGCGGCACGCCCGAGACCCAGGTCGGCGCCATGGACGACCATCGGCCCAATATGCCGGAGCCCAAGACGGTGCAGCTGCGCGTGGCGCGTGCCGCCAAGGTGATCGGCATGGCCGTGACCCAGCAGCAATGCCTGGATGCCCTGAACGGCCTGGGCCTGCCTGCCACTGTGGCATCCGAGGGGGTCATTTCGGTCACCGCGCCAACCTTCCGCTTCGATATCAATCTGGAAGAAGATCTGATCGAGGAAGTGGCCCGCATGACCGGCTACGAAAACCTGCCGACCACCAAGCCGCTAGCGCCCATCGCACCCAAGCTGCGCGCCGAGAACCAGCGCAGCCCGTTCGCCGTGCGTCGCGAACTCGCGGCCCTGGGCTATCAGGAAACCATCAACTTCAGCTTTGTCGAAGAGAAGTGGGAGCAGGAGCTGGCCGGCAATGCCAACGCCATCAAGCTGCTCAATCCGATTGCCAGCCATCTGAGCGTGATGCGCTCGTCGCTGCTGGGCTCGCTGCTGCAGGTGCTCAAGTTCAACGTGGACCGCAAGGCCCAGCGCGTGCGCGTGTTCGAGCTGGGCCGCGTGTTCTTCAAGGATGACTCGGTCGTCGACTCCGACACCACCGTCAAGGGCTTTTACCAGCCCATGCGCGTGGCCGGTCTCGCCTATGGTGCAGCCGACCAGCTGCAATGGGGCAAGGTCGAGGCCAAGGTGGACTTCTACGACGTCAAGGGCGATGTGGAAGCGCTGCTGGCGCCGCTCAAGCCCGTGTTCGAGCCCGCCGAGCATCCGGCCATGCACCCCGGCCGCTGCGCGTGCGTGCTGCTGAACGGCAAGCCCATAGGCTTTGTCGGCGAGCTGCATCCCAAGTGGCGCCAGGAATGGGATCTGGCACAAGCGCCCGTCATGTTCGAGCTGGAACTCGACGCCGTGCTGGCCCGCAATGTGGCGGTGTTCAAGCCCGTGGCCAAGCACCAGGCCGTGGAGCGCGACATCGCCGTGGTGGTCAAGGAAGCCGTGACCCATGCCCAGCTCATGGAGGCCGTCCACGCCGCTCAGACGGGCGGCATTCTGCGCAATGCCGCGCTGTTCGACGTGTTCCGCCCCAAGAAGCTCAAGGCCGGCGAGGAAGCCGCTGCCGGCAGTCTGGCCCAGGACGAGAAGAGCCTGGCCGTGCGCTTGACGCTGATGAGCGACGAAGGCAGCCTGGCCGACACGCAGATCGAGCAGGCCGTGCAAGCGGTGCTGGCGCAGCTGCAAGAGCGTGTGGCGGCCCGCCTGCGTTGATCATGTTCAACCCCCAAGGAGATCGACCCATGGAGCTTGCCGTAGAAAGCATCGACAGCCCGGCGCTGACCAAGGCGCAGCTGGCCGATCTGCTGTTTGATGAGATCGGCTTGAACAAGCGCGAAGCCAAGGATATGGTGGATGCATTTTTCGACCTGATCTCGCAAAAGCTGGTGGAAGGCGAAGACGTCAAGCTCTCGGGCTTCGGCAACTTCCAGATTCGCACCAAGGCGCCTCGCCCCGGCCGCAATCCGCGCACGGGCGAGCTGATTCCGATAGCCGCGCGCCGCGTGGTTACTTTCCATGCGAGCAGCAAGCTCAAGGAGCTGATTCAGGGCGAAAGCTCCGAGTTCTAAGCCATTGGCGTGATGCCTGATGCCCGGCGCGCCCGGGTATTGCACAATCGAGGAGCTGACAGGTCTTGAGCCAGGAATGGTGCAGGGTTTGGTCAGCTCTTCGCGCTATATTGCACAACTTCCCCATCTCAAACCAGCACCGTCTGCTTGCAGCCCAGCCATGGTTTCACATTTGCCAGCGATTCCTGCCAAACGCTATTTCACCATCGGTGAGGTGGCGGAACTGTGCGACGTCAAGCCGCATGTGCTGCGCTATTGGGAGCAGGAATTCGCTCAGCTCAAACCCATGAAGCGCCGCGGCAACCGTCGCTACTACCAGCACCACGAGGTGCTGATGGTGCGGCGCATTCGCGAGCTTCTTTATGAGCAGGGCTTCACCATCAGCGGTGCACGCAACCGCCTGCGCGAGCAGGTGTCGCCGGGCAAGGCCGGAGCCGAGCTGTCCGCGGTGGTGTCGGCGCAGCTTGCAACAGCCGTGCCCGAGGAGGTCCGGGCGCAGGAGCATTTGCTCACCCAGATGCTGGCTGCCGTGCCGTCCAGACAGGTTCCGGCTTTGGGCGCCGATGAGGTCAAGGAGGAACTTTTGCAGATTCGAGCGCTGCTTTCCCTGTAGGCTCAAAAAACTGTATATAATTCAATTCTTCGGAATGTAGCGCAGCCTGGTAGCGCACTTGCATGGGGTGCAAGGGGTCGCGAGTTCGAATCCCGCCATTCCGACCATATAGACAAGGGTTCCTAGCTTTGAGCTAGGAACCCTTTTTCTTTTCGGATGCAGTTGTCGGCATTTGGGCCAAGTGCGCAGTCGCTAGGTGGCTTGCATGGTTTCAGTATCTGTCGCCAGAACACTTCCATATCGCTGAGCCGCAATTGCGGAAATACAGCCATCTTGATTGGCCATGAATGGCAGTCATGCATTTGAAACCAAGTGCTAGGTAGAAAAGCGCGGCTCAAGGCTGGCTAAAGTGCGATTCCTGGATGGGAATTGAATGCTGCTGAACGATCCGATGCTGCGATTTGCGCGCCCGGGAACAGATGCCGCCAAGTACGTGCTTGCTGCAGTCGTTGGGGTTGCGCACGCATTTGATATGCAGCAAGTAGAGGCTGTTTTTGCGAATGTTTTGCCAGATTGTTTGACATTTTTTTTGAAACATTTATTCGCAATGAATGTGATAAATTTGCACATGAAACCGATTGTTTGATGGCCGTGCAAGGAGATCTGGCCATCAACGCACGGTTTCATATGCAAGGTTATGCGTAAAGAACACCGGCCGGAAACCGGAGGCTCCGCCTTGCCCCTGCGGAAAGGAAAATCTCCAAATGAGCTGTATCTAGCCTGTCCTGCTTTACAGCCTGTCTGCTCCAGCGTTGCGACTGTGACCCCGCGGCGGTCCTAGCGTGCCAATTTCCAGGCACTGTGGCTGCCAAGTGTTCTTGATATCTTATTGATTCAAGTCGGTCTGAGCCCATTCGGGCATAGAGCAAGCATGGTTGTGGACCATGGAACCGAGGGATTCCATGCTTTGATTTTCTGATCGTAACGTGCTGCTGCTTCAGTGGTCATGCGCGTCGATCACCATTAATAACGGCTCCCGGCCGGAACGGAATTTGCCGTTCTTGGTCATGGAACCGGTCATGCAGCATGACCGGAGAGGTTGGGTGTCACTCGGCCGGAGCCAACCATCGAGGGTATAAAAATGAAGTTCAGCCAAATTGCACAAGTGGTGGCATCGTTGGGCATCGCGTCGTGGGCAACGGGGGGCATGGCTCAGACGGCCATGACTAAAGAGCAGGCCAATGCGCAAGGCACGGGTCTGCAGGCAGTGGTGGAAAAGGTGCTGATGACCCATCCCGAGGTGCAGGCCCGTTTTCAGGACTTCAATTCGTCCGTCGAGGGGCAGAACGTGGTCAATGGCGGCTTGCGTCCGCAGGTGACAGCCCAAGGCTGGGTGGGCAAGGAATGGCGCCACAACATACAGGATCTGCCTTCGCAGAACTGGAATCGTCCTGGCTGGAGCCTTCAGCTGCGCCAGTTGATTTTTGATGGTTTCACCACCACCAGCAATGTTCGTCAGCTGGGCTTCGAGAAACTGTCCAAGTTCTATGACCTGCGTGCCACCACGGAAAGCCTGGCCAACGATACCGTGGGCGCCTATCTGGATGTGCAGCGCTACCGGGAGATGGAGCGGCTGGCGCGCGAAAACTTTGCCACTCACCAGGCCACACTGGGCCAGCTGCGTGAACGTCAGCAATCGGGTGTGGGCCGGGGTGTAGATCTGGAGCAGGCCAGCGGCCGCCTGTCCCTGGCTCAGACCAATCTGATGACCGAGAGCAACAACCTCAATGACGTGTTGCAGCGTTATCGCCGTCTGGTCGGTGAGTACCCGGCGGCGACGATGGATCCGGTGCCGGAAGTGACGGCCAAGATCCCCGCATCTGGTGCCACCAAGGATTTTGGTAATTCGCTGCGTGCCAGCCCTGTGCTGTTGTCCAAGCAGGCGCTGCTGCAGGCGGCCGAATCCGGGCAGAAAGCCGCCAAGGGCGCGCATATGCCCAAGCTGGAACTGCTGGCATCGACGGGACGCGACCGAGACCAGAATTCACCCATCTACTGGGATGTGCAAAGCTCTCGCATTCAGCTGCTGCTGACCTACAACCTCTATCGTGGCGGTGCCGATGAGGCGCGTCTGCGTCAGACCATTGCCCAGACCTATGCCGCACAGGATGTGCGCGACTATACCTGCCGCAATCTGCAGCAGGAGTTGTCCATCACCTGGAACAACATGGAGCGCATGCGTCAGCAAATGCCGTTCCTGCGCGAACATGTGCTGTCCACCGCCAAGGTGCGCGTGGCCTATCAGCAGCAGTTCAAGCTTGGCCAGCGCACGCTGCTGGATCTGCTCAACACCGAGAACGAGCTGTTTGACGCCCAGCGTGCCTTGGTCAAGGGGCAGTACGATTTGAAGAAGGCGGAATACCAGTGGCTGACGCTGTCCAGCGAAATCCTGCCCGCGCTGGGTCTGGCCCAGCCTCACGACGACAGCCGTCCCGAGGAGCAGCAGGCACTGGTGTTGCCCGATGATCTGCTGCGCAGCTGCCAGTCTTCCGTGCCCGATACCACCAATCTGACCCCTGTGATCGGTGCGATGAACGGGCAGCCGGCCCGCCAGTGATGAACGGGGTGCTCGCGCACCCCTGGAGTTGATAAACCAGATGGATAAAAGCGATTCGCAGCCCTCAGAGCAGTCTTCGAGGCAGGAGTTGTCCGCGTTGGACGCGGACTTCATCCGCGTGCTGGAGGACTTGATTGATGCCCTGCTTGCCAATGGCACTTTGCGCCTGACCGATTTGCCTCCGCAGGCGTTGGAAAAACTCAGCCAGCGCAAGCGGGCGCGTCAGCGTCTGCGCAACTCGCTGGACCTGATCGACGACGGCGAAGAGCTTTTATAGATTGATTTCCGAAGATGTCTAAACCGGAATATGTACCTTCATCGACTCCGGCCCGAGGAGGGGAGATGGTGCAAGAAGTATCGCGTGAGGCTGCTGCTGCTGCGAGCCAGTCTGACAGCCCTGGAGGCGCTGGCGCCGAAGGGGCCGCCCGCGTCAGTTTTTCCCAGGCTTCTGGGTGGCATATGCCCGCCCATGAAACCCATGCGGATCCGTTGCTGGATTGCCTGGTGCAGCTGACGCGGCTGCATGGCAAGCCCTATACCGCGCAGGCGCTGAGCAACGGCCTGCCGCTGGTGGAGCAGCGCCTGACGCCTTCGCTGCTGGCGCGTGCAGCGGCTCGCGCACAGTTCACCACAAGAATCGTGGAACGTCGCTTGGATGGAGTGCCGGAAGGATTGTTGCCGGCCATTCTGATCCTCAATGGCAATCGTGCCTGCCTGCTGCTCAAGGCCCTGGGCGATGGCCGCTTGCTGTTGCAGTACCCGGAGTCTGAAAGCCCGGTCGAGGTGGAGCAGCAGGCCTTGCTGCAGGACTATACGGGCCTGATGTGCTTTGTGCGCCCGCAGTTCAGGGTTGAGCAGCGTTCCGTGCAGCAAGGCATGGCGCCGCGCAGCAGCCACTGGTTCTGGGCCGTGGTGCTGGAAAACCGGCGCCTGTATCGCGACGCGCTGATGGCCGCCGTGCTCATCAATCTCTTTGCGCTGGCCATGCCGCTGTTCAGCATGAATGTGTATGACCGCGTGGTGCCCAACAATGCGGTGGAGACATTGTGGGTGCTGGCCATCGGTATCTCGCTGGTCCTGGTCTTCAACTTTGTGTTGACCACGGCGCGCGCCTATGTGGTGGATTCGGCCAGCAAGCGTGTGGATGTGCGGCTGTCTGCCCAGATCATGGAGCGCGTGCTGGACTTGCGCATGGAAAGCCGCCCCGCATCCGTGGGATCGTTCGCCGCCAACTTGCGTTCGTTTGAGTCGGTGCGCGACTTCATTGCTTCCGCAAGTCTTACGACCTTGGTTGATCTGCCCTTTGTGCTCCTGTTTTTGGTGGCCATCGCGTGGATCTCGCCATGGATGCTGATTCCGCCCGTGGTGGCCATTGCCGCGATCCTGCTGGTGTCGTTCTGGGCACAGGCACGCATGGAGAGCCTGACGCTCCAGACTTTTCAGGCTTCCTCGCAGCGCAATGCGCTGCTGGTGGAGTCCCTGACCAATCTGGAAGCCGTCAAGACGCTCAACGCCCAAGGCGGCGTGCAGCGCCTGTGGGAAAGCTCCACCCAGTACATCGCCTATATGGGAGGCAAGATCAAGTTCATTTCCTCCGGCACGGTGAACTTCGTCCAGACCCTGCAGCAGCTGGTCAGCGTGGCGGTGGTCGTGATTGGCGTGTACCAGGTGCAGGAATCGGCGCTGTCCATGGGCGGCATCATTGGGGCATCGATGATCGCGGGGCGCTGTCTGGCGCCGTTCGGCCAGGTGGCTGGGCTGATGATGCAGTTCCACAATGCACGCACCTCTCTCAACTCCATCGACAACTACATGAAGATGCCGGTGGAGCACGATGCAGACCGCGAATTTGTCTCGCGTCCCGATCTGCGCGGTGCCATCGAATTCCGCAACGTGAGTTTCAGTTATCCAGGAAGCGAGCAGGCCAGCCTGTCGGGCCTGAGCTTTACGGTGCGTCCCGGCGAGCGTGTGGGCATCATCGGCCGCATAGGCTCCGGCAAGACCACGCTGGAAAAGCTGGTGCTGGGTCTGTATCAGCCCAGCGAAGGCGCGGTACTGATCGACGGCGTGGATGCACGCCAGATCGATCCCGTGGATCTGCGCCGGGCCATTGGTCATGTGCCGCAGGACCCCATGCTGTTCTATGGCAGCCTCAAGCACAACCTGTTGGTGGGTGCTCCTTATGCGGGCGAGGCCGACATGCTGCGTGCGGCCCGTATTGCGGGCGTGGACGAATTCGCAGCGCGCAATCCCAAGGGGTATGACATGCTGGTGGGGGAACGCGGCGAGTCGCTGTCTGGCGGTCAACGTCAGTCGATTGCCGTGGCGCGCGCCCTGATCAATGACCCGGCCATGCTGCTGCTGGATGAGCCCAGCAGCAATCTGGATAACCAGAGCGAGGCCCAGCTCAAGCGCCGCCTGCAGGACGCGGCGCAGGGCAAGACCATTTTGCTGGTCACGCACCGCACGGCCTTGTTGTCGCTGGTGGATCGTCTCATCGTGATTGATGGCGGAAGAATCGTGGCCGATGGTGCCAAGGATCAGGTTATCGAAGCCCTCAAGCAGGGCCGTATCGGCGGAGTAGGAGGGCGAGCATGAGCGAGTCCAAACCTGTGCAGGCAGTGAAGCCAAGCTCGGGCTTCAAGAGCTGGCTTGGCGGGCGCTGGCAACAGCTTGATCGCTGGCTGCTGGATGGCAGCCAGTCCGTGGGCGTGCATCAACCCGACGACTTGAAGGCCGACGCCCAGTGGGCGGCAGGCCAGCAGCAGGCGCGGGGCTCGCGTTTGCTGATCTGGGCATCGCTGGCCACGGTGCTGGTATTGCTGCTCTGGGCGAGCCTTGGGCATATCGACGAAGTGGTGCGCGGCCAGGGCAAGGTAGTGCCATCGCGCCAGGTGCAGGTGGTGCAGAGTCTTGATGGCGGCATCGTCAAGGAGATCCTGGTGCACCCGGGCGAGCATGTGGAGCAGGGGCAGGTGCTGCTGCGCATCGACCCCACGCGCTACAGCTCCTCGCTGGGCGAGAACAAGGCCGAGTTGCTGGCTCTCAAGGCCAAGGCGGCTCGTCTGCATGCACTGGCTTCGGGCGAGGCTTTCAAGGCGCCTGAGGAGGTGCAGGCGGTTGCGCCGCAGATTGTGGAGATGGAGCGCCGCATGTGGGAGAGCCGCACGCAGGAGCTCAACACCACGGTCAATATTGCACGCGACCAGTTGCGCCAACGCCAGCAGGAACTGCGCGAGACCCAGGCTCACCGCGACCAGGCATCGTCCAGCTGCAGCCTGACCTCGGAAGAGCTTGCGGTGACCAAGCCTTTGCTCAAGAGCGGTGCCGTGTCCGAGGTGGACCTGCTGCGTCTGCAGCGCGATGTGGCCCGTTTTTGCGGAGAGGCCAAGGGCGCCAGTGCGCAGATTGGCCGCATACAGGCAGCCATCCAGGAAGCCGAGCGCAAGATTCAGGAGTCCGAGCTGAACGTGCGCAACCAGTCGCGCTCCGAACTCTCTGAAACCCAGGCCAAGCTGGGCACGCTGGAGCAGGGCAAGGTGGCGCTGGAAGACCGTGTCAAACTGGCCGAAGTGCGCTCGCCCGTGCGCGGCACCGTCAATACCTTGATGGCAAATACCGTGGGGGGCGTGGTGCAGCCCGGCAAGGACATTCTGGATATCGTGCCTCTGGACGACACCTTGCTGATGGAGGTTCAGGTCAATCCGCGCGACATCGGCTTTCTGCATTTCGGGCAACAGGCCGAAGTGAAGTTCACTGCCTACGACTTTGCCATCTACGGCGGCCTGCAAGGCAAGCTGGAGCAGATTGGCGCCAACACCGTGACCGACGAGAAGGGCAATTCCTTCTATGTAGTGAAGGTGCGCACCGAGAAAGTGCATGTGGGCGACGACTCGCGTCCCATCATTCCGGGCATGCAGGCCGAGGTGCACATCCTCACCGGCAAGCGCACGCTGATGCAGTACCTGCTCAAGCCTGTCCTGCGCGCCAAGGCCAACGCCCTGGTCGAGCGCTAGTCAGTGAGCCGAGAACAATTAGAAGGGAGTTGTATGAATGCATTGCCTGTATTGATGCTGACTCAGGACGCCACTCTATGGCATGGCTGGCAGCAAATCGCAGGCTCCCAATGGATGCCTGCACGTGGTCAAAGCCTGGCGGATCTGCAGCGCTGGAAACAGCAGGGCCGCAGCCTGGCGGTACTGGACGCTGCCTTGCCTCAATTGCCTGCGTCCACTGCCACTCATTGGAGCGAATTGCTGCAGGGTCTGCAGGTGCTGGTCCTCAGCAACCGCCCCAGCGATGAGGAAGGCCGTCAGTTGCTGGCCAGAGGTGCATGCGGCTATGCCCATGCACAATCCGGCCCCGAGACGCTGGCGCGGATGCTGCAAAGCATGGTCGGCGGCAATATCTGGCTGGGCCGCTCGCTGCTGCAGCGCCTGCTGCGCGACGTGGACGCCCGCTTGCCCGAAGCCGATGCGGACTGGGCGCAAGCCCTGTCTCCGCGGGAGCAGGAGGTGGCGCGTTACGCATCTCTGGGCGATAGCAACGCAGAGATTGCCGAGCGCATGTCTATCAGCGAGCGCACCGTGCGTGCCCATTTGTCGGCCATTTTCGAAAAGCTTCAGGTGCAGGACCGTCTGATGCTGACATTGAAAGTGCATGGCATCGGCCGCAAGCAGCTGGCCTGAGGCGGCCCCATACATGCGGTCCTGATCCTCTGAGCATGCGTATTGATACGCAAGCAGATGCTTGCGTAAAGCCCAAGGCCCGCGATATGCGGGCCTTGGGCTTTTTGCTCAGCTAGAGACAGTCGTGCCGATTGGCTTTGGCGCCAATAGCAGTCGGGTCGGCAGACTCCTACCATCTCGTCAGAAATATTGGAGAGCTGTCGCAAGACTCTCTCATGTCCTTATCTGATTGGAGAGGCAGATCATCATGGCAGCTCAAACCGTTCTCATCACCAAGCTCGTCGGCCAGGCCTGGATTCGTGGCGCAGATGGCAACCTGACCGCCATTCGCGAGGGAATGCGCATCCCTGCGGATGCCGAGGTCGTCACGGCCACTGGTAGTTCGGTGCAGCTGCAGGCGGATGGCACCCCTCCATTGACCGTGGGCGAGAATCAGGATGTGCGGCTGACCGCCGATCTGGTTCAGCCCCCGCAGCCCGAAGAGGCTGCCGTGGCCAGCCCAGGCAACGCACAGATTGACCAGATCATTGCCTCCATCAACTCCGGTGCGGATCCGTTCGATCAGCTCGATCCCACGGCTGCGACGCTGGCCGGTGGCGGCGGTGGCGGCGGTTCCTTCGTTCGCCTGACCAGCGTCCTGGAAGCTACATCACCTTTGGATCTTGCCTATCCTGGTCTGGCGACACCTCCGGTGGAAAGTGTGCAACTGGGCGGTGTGGCGGCGACTGCGCCGGCGACAACGCCCGAGCCGACGCCTGTGCCAGGCGTCGCCGCAGTCCAAGGCGTGGCTAGTTCGGTGTCGGAAAAAGGCCTGACTTCGGTTGAAGATACCAGCGAAACTGCCAAGGGTTCGGTGACGGTCAGGGCCACCGACGGCATCAAGGACGTGACCATCGGCGGAGAGACCCACACGATCGGCGACTGGGTGGGCAAGAGCATCACCACGGCCGACGGCAGCACGCTGACGGTCACCGGGGCCACGACCCACGCCGACGGCAGCGTCACCCTGGACTACAGCTACACGCTCAACAGTGCTCAGACGCACGACAAGGCTACACACGACCAAGAGATTACCGACGTCATCACTGTGACGGTGCACGGCGTGGGCGGCAGCTCGGGCAGCGGCAACATCGTCGTCACCATCGTGGACGACGTGCCGGTGGCCACCAGCATCAACGCCGGCTCGCTGACCGAAGACGG
>NZ_JBFYGN010000026.1:0-61885 GCF_041079535.1 Comamonas guangdongensis
CGACGATTTGCGCTTCACTGAATCTGGATTTCTTCATGCAGAGACCTCCGTGGGGTGGATTCTCTACTTTTGAGTGGCGCGAAGATTCGAGGAGGCTTCACCAAAGCCAGGCTGTCAAAGAGCGCAGCAAAGGGGCTGGAAAAGCGCCGGCTGCCGTCGGCCCAGCCCTTGAAAACCATCCATAAAAAGAGAGCGCCAGGCGCTCTCTTTTTATTTGGCTTGCAAATGGAAGCGCAGAACCCCTTGCTCATCGGCTCTGCGTTGCAGTTGCTTGCCGAACCACAGATAGTGCAGATGGGCCAGGGCCTCGCCCATGGCGAAGGTCATCTGGTGGCTGTCGAGCTGTCGTTTGAACAGAATCGGCAATATGTCGGCTGCGCTCAGCGCCCTGCTCTGGGCTGCCTCCATGATGTCGTTGAGGCGTGCATGATGATGATCAAGCAGTTGCTGAACCCGCAGGTGCAGGCCGGTAAATGGCTTGCCATGGGAAGGCAGGACATAGGTGTCTGCAGGCAATGCAAGATAGCGTTGCAGCGATGTCAGAAACAGCTGCAGGGGATTGGCCTCGGGCTCTGAAGAATGCACGCTGACATTGGCCGATATGCGGGGCAGGACCATGTCGCCGCTGATGAGTAGCTGAAGATCGCTGCAATACAGGGCCATATGCTCGGGCGCATGGCCATAGCCCGCGATGCACTGCCAGGCGCGCCCGTCGATCTCGATCTGTGCGCCATCGGTGATGCGGTGATAGGTCTCGGGAAGGGGGTCCACGAGCGAAGCGTAGTAGCTGCCGCGGCCGCGCACGTGCTGGAGAAATTCCTCGTCTCTCTGTCCATGCAGGCGGTAGAAATCCGCGCCGGATTCACCGCCAAAGCCATCGCGGTCCTTCATGGCGACAAGGGCCACGTTGTAGTCGGTGGCGCTTATCCAGAGCGGCGCATTCCAGTGCCGGCACAGCCAGCCGGCCAGGCCTATGTGGTCGGGATGCATATGGGTGACGATGACGCGCAGAACTGGCAGGCCTTCGAGCTGGGTGGCGAAAATCTGCTCCCACTGTGCGCGCGCCTCGGTCCGGTTCACGCAGCAGTCCACCACCGTCCAGCCTTCGCGTATCTGGCCGTGGACGTCCTCCTGCCGGTCGCGCAGCAGCCACAGATTGATATGGTCCAGCGCAAACGGCAGGGGCATGCGAATCCATTTGATGCCGGGTGCGACTTCCAGGCTTTGAGCGGTGCCGGGCAGGAGCTCGCCCAGCGGGTAGTGGAGCGTCGATTCGGTGGAGTGGGTCATGGGTTTAGGTATATCGTTTAGCATTGACGTTAACGTAAACGTCATCATTGACAAAGCATTTTAGAGAGCGAACTGCGAGTTGCAGTCGCTTGTGCGATGCAAGACCGCTTTCCTCACAGAACCCATTATGTTGACCAGCTACACCATCAGCGATCTCGCCAAGGAGTTCGATCTCACCACACGCGCGATCCGTTTTTACGAGGACATGGGCTTGCTGCAGCCCGAACGCTCGGGTGCGGGCGGACGCAACCGTGTCTATTCGCCCCGGGATAGGGCACGCCTGCGCCTGACCTTGCGGGCCAAGCGTCTGGGGCTGTCGCTGTCCGAGGCCAAGGAGATCATCGATCTCTACGACAGCCCACGCGATACCGGGGTACAGCTGCGCAAGTTTCTGGATGTGCTGGCCCTGCACCGCAAGCAGCTGGAGGAGCAGATGGCCGATCTGCAGGCGACTTTGGACGAGGTGCGCGAGCAGGAAAAAGAGGCGCGCAATCTGCTCAAGAAGAGCGGACAGAAAAATGCCGCATAATTGACGTTTACGTAAACGTCAATTTGTGATCGCTTCAACCTCCGGGAGCCGCCCATGCCAGCTGCAAGCGCAACAGAGACCGTGGATTTCATCACCCGTGTGCGGGACAGCTTTGCCCGCCAGGGCGCCATGCAGACCCTGGGTGCCCGGCTGGTGCGCGTGGAGCCGGGTCTGGTGGATATCTGCCTGGACTGGGCGCCGGGTCTGACGCAGCAGCACGGTTTTCTGCATGCGGGCATGGTCTCCACGGCGCTGGATTCGGCCTGCGGCTATGCGGGCCTGACCCAGATGCCCGCCGATGCCGCGGTGTTGACCATCGAATTCAAGATCAATCTGCTGGCTCCGGCAAAAGGACAGCGCTTCCGCATGGAAGGCCGCGTCATCAAGCCGGGGCGCACGATCACCGTGACCGAGGGGCGTGCCTATGCGGTCGACGAAGGTCGCGAGAAGCTGATTGCCACCATGGGCTGTACGCTGATGTGCGTGCAAAACCGTGACGGCCTGAACAACTGACATCGTTCCACATATCCAAAGGAGACAAACATGAGCCTTGCCAATCTGCCTGGACTGAACTTTCAACTCGGCGAAGACATCGATGCGCTGCGCGACGCGGTGCGTGAGTTTGCACAGAGCGAGATTGCGCCGCGCGCTGCGGAGATAGACCGCAACGACCAGTTCCCCATGGATCTGTGGCGCAAGTTCGGCGATCTGGGGGTGCTGGGCATTACTGTGCCCGAGCAGTATGGCGGTGCCAACATGGGCTATCTGGCCCATATGGTGGCCATGGAAGAGATCTCGCGTGCCAGTGCCTCGGTGGGCCTGTCCTATGGCGCCCACAGCAATCTGTGCGTGAACCAGATCAACCGCAATGGCAGCGAGGCGCAGAAGGCCAAGTACCTGCCCAAGCTGGTCAGCGGCGAGCATGTGGGCGCACTGGCCATGAGCGAGCCCGGCGCCGGCTCGGACGTGATCAGCATGAAACTCAAGGCCGAGGACAAGGGGGGCTACTACCTGCTCAACGGCAGCAAGATGTGGATCACCAACGGCCCCGATGCCGACACCCTGGTGGTCTATGCCAAGACCGAGCCCGAGATGGGCGCGCGCGGCGTGACGGCCTTTCTGATCGAGAAGGGCATGAAGGGTTTCAGCATCGCGCAAAAGCTGGACAAGCTCGGCATGCGCGGCAGCCACACGGGCGAGCTGGTGTTCCAGAATGTCGAGGTGCCGGCAGAGAATGTGCTGGGCGGCCTGAACATGGGCGCCAAGGTGTTGATGAGCGGGCTGGACTATGAGCGCGCCGTGCTGACCGGCGGCCCGCTGGGCATCATGCAGTCCGTGATGGACAATGTGGTGCCCTATATCCATGACCGCAAGCAGTTCGGTCAGAGCATCGGCGAGTTCCAGCTCATCCAGGGCAAGGTGGCCGATATGTACACTGTGCTCCAAGCCGGCCGCTCTTTCGCCTATACGGTCGCCAAAAACCTCGATCTGCTGGGAACAGACCATGTGCGCCAGGTGCGCAAGGATTGCGCCAGCGTCATTCTCTGGTGCGCCGAAAAAGCCACCTGGATGGCTGGCGAGGGCGTACAAATCTATGGCGGCAATGGGTATATCAACGAGTATCCTCTGGGCCGTTTGTGGCGAGATGCGAAACTCTATGAGATTGGCGCTGGTACCAGCGAGATCCGCCGCATGCTGATTGGGCGCGAGCTTTTCGCTGAAACCTGCTGATGCAGGCTTGCGCGCCATCCTTGTAAAACAACACCAAAGGATTGCTTTATGACCACTACCTCCATCGAAGACCTGTTTGTCCACAACCGCCAGTGGGCAGAGGAGATGGAGCGTGATCGTCCCGGATTCTTCACGGGGCTGATGGCGCAGCAAAAACCCAAGTACATGTGGATAGGCTGCTCGGACAGCCGAGTCCCAGCCAACCAGATCACCGGCCTGGAGCCCGGCGAGGTGTTCGTGCATCGCAATGTGGCGAATGTGGTGGTCCCCAGCGACCTGAACTGCCTGTCCACCATCCAGTACTCGGTCGACCATCTCAAGATCGAGCACCTGATGGTGGTGGGCCACTACGGCTGCGGCGGCGTGTACGCGGCGCTGAACAATCTGCGCCTGGGCCTGGTGGACAACTGGACGCGCCACGTGCGCGATGTGCGCGACAAGCACCTCAAACTGCTGGAGAACATTTCCATCCAGTGGCGCCACGATGTGCTGTGCGAACTCAATGCCATCGAACAGGTGGTGAACGTCGCGCAGTCCACCGTCATGCAGGATGCATGGGCGCGCGGCCAGCAGGTGACCCTGCACGGCTGGTGCTACAGCCTCAAGAACGGCCACATCACCAATCTGGAGATGACCGTGCCCGGCGTCGGCGGGCTGGAAGACGTCTATAACCGGGCAATCGAGAAGGTTGCCACACGCAAGCGTGACTGAGCGCCGGCTGCCGCGAGGCAGTCTGGCTGCGCAGGGCGCGCAGCCGGCCTGAGGGCGCGGCTCATCTATCTGGAGCGACTGGCCCGCCATGTTTCCGCAACGACTGGACGCCCCTCAGGCCTATGCGATCGCACAGGCCTTGATGCATGGCTTCAACCAGCATTACCGCATGTTCAGCGCCGAATCGGCACGGGCCAAGCAGCGCTTCGAAACCATGGACTGGCAGGGCCAGCAGCGCGCCCAGCGCGAGCGCATAGAGTTCTACGACCTGCAGGTGAGCGAATGCATGCGCCGGCTGGACCGGGAGCTCGAAGCCAGCCAGCAGTCCATGGCCGTCTGGCAGCAGGTCAAGCTGCACTATATCGGCCTCATGGTGGACCATCTCCAGCCCGAGCTGGCGGAGACTTTCTTCAACTCGGTCACCACCAAGATCCTGCACCGCACGCATTTTCACAACGATTTCATCTTTGTGCGCGCGGCGGTCAGCACCGAATATCTGGAAAACAACGCGCCGGGCGCCGAGCCTATATACCGCGCCTATTACCCGGGCGCTTTGGCCCAGCTGCCCGACAGCCTGAACCAGCTCATAGCGCAGTTGGCTTTGCAATGCCCGTTTGCAGACCTGCAGCGCGATATAGGCTGGCTGGCCGCGCGCATCAGCGAGCGGCTCAAGGGGCTGACGCTGCGGCCCAATTTCCAGATCCAGGTGCTGTCCAGCCTGTTCTTCCGCAACAAGGGCGCGTACCTTGTGGGCAAGATCATCACCGGCTACACGGAGGTGGCGTTTTCCGTTCCCATCATCCATAGCGCCGATGGCAAGCTGGTGCTGCATGCCGCGCTGTTTGGCGAAGATGATTTGCACGGCCTGTTCAGCTTTGCGCGGGCCTACTTCATGGTCCACATGGATGTGCCCAGCGCCTATGTGCGTTTTCTGCACAGCCTCATGCCGCGCAAGCCCTGTGCGGAGATCTACAACGCGCTGGGGCTGGCCAAGCAGGGCAAGACCCTGTTCTATCGCGACTTTCTGCACCATCTGCGTCATTCCAGCGACCAGCTGCGCATAGCGCCCGGCATCAAGGGCCTGGTCATGCTGGTGTTCGACCTGCCGAGCTTCCCCTACGTCTTCAAGCTGATCAAGGACCATATCGCCAGCAGCAAGGACGTCACGCGCGCCCAGGTCAAGGCCAAATACCAGTTGGTCAAGCGCCATGACCGCGGCGGACGCATGGCCGACACCATGGAGTACAGCTTGGTGGCCTTTCCGCGCAGCCGCTTCAGCGAAGAGCTGCTGGCCGAGCTCCAGGCCCAGGCGCCGAGCCAGATCGAGATCAGCGACCGCGATGGCGACGGACAGATGGAGCTCATCATCAGCCACCTCTACATAGAGCGCAGGCTGGTGCCGCTGAATCTGTTTCTGCAGGAATGCCTGGCCGAGGCCGACAGCAAGCCCGAGCGCCGTGCCGTGATGGAGCGGGCGGTGATCGAATACGGCAATGCGATCAAGGAACTGGTGGCCACGAATATCTTTCCGGGCGACATGCTGTGGAAGAACTTCGGCGTCACGCGCGGCGGCAAGGTCGTGTTCTACGACTATGACGAGATCGAATACCTGACGGACTGCAATTTCCGCGCCGTGCCGCCGCCGCGCGACGAGATGGACGAAATGTCGGGCGAGGTCTGGTATTCGGTGGGGCCGCGCGATGTGTTCCCCGAGACCTTTGGCCCGTTTCTGCTCGGTCATCCGGCCGTGCGCGAGGTGTTCATGCGCCACCATGCCGATCTGCTGGAGCCCGCCTTCTGGCAGCAGTATCAGGACCGCATACGCACGGGCCAGATGCCCGATGTCTTTCCCTACGAGCCCAGCCGCTTTCTCAATGAGCAGGAGGCCTGGCCCGTGTTCCAGTCGCCCCGGCTTGCGCCCCGCGTGGGCGAGGCCGTGGGGGCCGATTTTTAGCCAGCAGCAACGCTTGATTCAAGGAGACAAACCATGCAACAAGACCCCATCGTCATCGTCGGCGCCGCCCGCACCCCCATGGGCGCGTTCCAGGGCGATTTTGCCGATCTCGCGGCCCACGATCTGGGTGGCGCCGCCATCCGCGCCGCCGTGGAGCGCGCGGGCATCCGGCCCGAGCAGGTGGAGGAGGTGCTGTTCGGCAACTGCCTGATGGCGGGCCAGGGCCAGGCGCCCGCACGCCAGGCGGGCTTCAAGGGCGGGCTGCCGCAAAGCACGGGCGCGGTCACGCTGTCCAAGATGTGCGGCGCCGGCATGGAGGCCACCATACTCGCGCACGACCAACTGGTGGCCGGCAGCCGCGAGGTGATGATCGCCGGCGGCATGGAGAGCATGACCAATGCCCCCTACCTGCTCAAGAAGGGCCGCGGCGGCTACCGCATGGGCCATGACAAAATCTTCGACCACATGATGCTCGACGGCCTGGAAGACGCTTACGAGCCCGGCCGCTCCATGGGTACCTTCGGCGAGGATTGCGCCGCCAAATACCATTTCACGCGCGAGGCCCAGGATGCTTTCGCGATCGCCAGCGTGCAGCGCGCACAGCAGGCGGCCAGCAGCGGTGCCTTCGATGCCGAGATCACGCCCGTCACCGTCAGGACGCGCAAGGGCGAGGTGACCATCAGCGTGGACGAGGGCCCGGCCAAGGCCAAGCTGGACAAGATCGCCGGCCTCAAGCCGGCCTTCAAGAAGGACGGCACCATCACCGCCGCCTCCAGCTCCAGCATCAACGACGGCGCGGCTGCCATGGTGCTGATGCGCGAATCCACGGCCAAGCAGCTGGGCTGCAAGCCGCTGGCGCGCATCGTCTCGCACGCCACGCTGGCACAGGCGCCCGAATGGTTCACCACGGCCCCCGTGGGTGCGACCGAGAAGGCGCTCAAGAAGGCCGGCTGGAAGGTGGAGGACGTGGACCTGTGGGAAATCAACGAGGCTTTTGCCGTGGTGCCCATGGCGCTGATGGCCGAGCTCAAGGTGCCGCACGACAAGGTCAATGTCAACGGCGGCGCCTGTGCGCTGGGCCATCCCATCGGTGCCAGCGGCGCGCGCATCCTGGTCACGCTGCTGCATGCGCTGCAGACGCGCGGCAAGAAGAAGGGCCTGGCCACGCTGTGCATAGGCGGCGGCGAGGCCACGGCCATGGCGATTGAGCTGGTTTGAGCCGGGACTTGGGCTGAACTGTCGCTGGCTTGTCATACAGTGAGCCCATGTTCAACGGCTGGCAGGCACTCGCCTGCCATCTATTTAGCGAAAGCCACTCATGAGCGCAGACATTCACGACGACGATGCCGCCAAGCCACTTGGCGTGCCGCAGATCGAAGCCTTCTGGCAGGATTTTTCGGGCCGGCTGGAGGCGCTGGAAACGTTGGACGGACGCGACTTTGTGGAGCGCGCCAATGAGCTGCTGCAGTCCCATGCGCCGGGCCTGGCGATAGAGCTCGAAGGCCGTGTGAAGGAAGCGGGTTCCAGGCTGGTGATCTCGGCCCACGGCAATACCGCGCAGTTCGAGAACGCGCTGGCCGTGGTGCGTCATGCCCCCCGTTTCGAGCGCTACAGCGTGCAGGCCTTCCGCAGCCGCACGCTGGGCAGCGATTTCGCGATGCGCATGGAGGACTTCGAACTCTCCAGCGCCGACGTGCAGGTCGCGTACTACGACGCGGGCGGCGTCATCGGCCTGGAGCTGGCGTTCGGCAAGGCGATTCCGCCGGCCATGGCGGAGCATGCGCAGCACATGGCGTTCATCATGCTCGACCATGTGCTGGGCGAGTGGGATTTTTCGGTGCGGGTCGGGCCCGTGGAGTTTGTCGCGGAAATTTCGGCCGGCCTGTCCGGGCCCGTGCCTCTGTCGGTCTTTCCGCCCATCTTCGATGCCTTCCAGCGCGATCAGCTGGGGCGCAGCTACGAGTATCCGCAGGACCAGAGCGCTGGCTGGATCTCGCTGGAGGTGCGCACCAGGGATGCGGCCGAGAATGACCCGCCCGACATTCTGAGCTTCCACGACGGTGCGAACGCCGTGGCCACGCGCGCCGACCTGTCGCACTTTCTGCAGTGGCGCCTGCCGTTCTCCAGCCAGCAGGAACTCGACAGCGTGCGCGACGCGCAGGACGCCCTGGATGCGGAGCTGGCGCGCGAACAGCGCGGGATTCTGGTCTTCTCGCGCCTGGAGGGTATGAGCTCGCGCCTCGCGGCCTTCTATGTGGAAGACCCGGACCAGGCCACGCAGCTCGCGCAGCGCCTGGGCGCCAGGCATGCGCCGGCCCTCGACGCCGAGCTGGCCCTGAGCTTCGATCCGGCCTGGAACGAATACCTGTCCCTGTACGCCGCGATTCACAGGCGGGACGGCGGCGATGAGGAGGACGAATCATGATCAGCTCCCGCGAGCAACTGCAGCAGCTGTATGCGGCCCCGGCGGAGCGGGCCCTGCTCAAGCAGCAGCTGGAACTGGACCGCTACTGCCTGCGCTTTATCGCCCTGTCGCCGCTTCTGGTCATGGCCACCGGAGGCAGCAACGGCGCACTGCTCGACGCTTCGCCGCGCGGCGGCAAGCCGGGCTTTGTCAAGGCGCCCGACGCCAACACCTTGCTCATCCCCGATGCGGGCGGCAACAACCGGCTAGACAGCCTCAGCAATCTGCTCGATGACCCGCGTGTGGGCCTGCTGTTTCTCGTGCCCGGCTTTGACGAGACGCTGCGCGTCAACGGTACGGCGCAGCTGCGCGACGAGGCGCATTACACGGCCTTGTTCGCCGGCGAACATTTCCGCCCCAAGCTGGTGGTCGAGGTCCGCGTGCAGGAAGCCTATCTGCATTGTGCCAAGGCGCTGATGCGCTCCCGGCTCTGGAGCGCCGAGGCCCAGGTGCCGCGCAATGTGATGCCCACGCTCAACCAGATCATCCAGTCGCAGATGGGGATCAGCACGGCGCCGGAGTCCCAGGAGCTGATGGTGGCCCGCTACAGCGCTCTGATTGCGGCGGAGCAGGGCAAGTAAAAACGATAGCTGCCAGCGCCTATACAGAGAGGAATTGCAATGAAGAGCACATTGAAAGTCACTGACAACGGGCGCCGGCAGCTATGGCATTGATACTGATTCTGGGCGCCTCGCGCGGCCTGGGCCGGGCCTTGACCGAGGCCTATCTGGGCCAGGGCCACCGCGTGATCGCTACGGTGCGCCGGGCCGAGGACATGGCCGCGCTCCAGGCGCTGGGCGCCGAGGTGCTGCGGCTCGATCTGGCCGACCCGGCCAGCGTCAGCGGCCTGGCCTGGCAGCTGGACGGCGAAAGCATAGATATCGCGCTCTATGTGGCGGGTGTCTGGGACGGCCAGGCCGCGGGCGTGCCGCCCACGCAGCAGCAGTTCGACGCGGTCATGCACAGCAATGTGCTGGGCTTTATGCAGGCCCTGCCGCAGATCGCGCCCATGGTGCAGGCTGCGGGCGGGGTGGTCGCGGCCTTTTCCAGCGAGATGTCGCTGCTCGCCCAGGCCGACGAAAGCGCCTGGCTGTACCGCGTCAGCAAGGCTGCGCTGAACATGGCCGTGGCCTCGGCCTGCGAGCAATGGCCGGGCCTGACGCTGCTGGCGCTGGATCCCGGCTGGACGCAGACCGAGATGGGCGGCTCCGCGGCCCCCGTGCCCCTGGGCGACAGCGTCCAGGGTCTGATGCGGGTGCTGGCCGGGGCGGTGCCCGAGGACCGCGGCAGCCTGCTGCGCTACGACGGCACGAAAATCAGATTTTTCACCTCATAGCCCTTGTCGAGCAAGGGTAGACAGCTATAAAAACAGGAGACATCAATGTTGCTGAACCAAGACCAGGAAATGATCCGCGAGGCCATGCGCGACTTTGTGCGCGAGCAGATCACGCCCCATGCCGCACGCTGGGACAAGGAGCATCACTTTCCCAAGAACGTGCATCAAGGCCTGGCCGCTCTGGGCGCCTACGGCATCTGTGTGCCCGAGGAACTCGGTGGCGCGGGCCTGGATTATGTGAGCCTGGCCCTGGTGCTGGAGGAGATCGCAGCCGGCGACGGCGGCACCAGCACCGTCATCAGCGTGACCAACTGCCCCGTGAATGCCATCCTCATGCGCTACGGCAATGCGCAGCAGCAGGAGCAATGGCTGCGGCCGCTGGCCCAGGGCCGGATGCTGGGCGCTTTCTGCCTGACCGAGCCCCATGTGGGCTCGGACGCCAGCGCGCTGCGCACCACGGCCAGAAAAGACGGCGAGGACTATGTGATCAACGGCGTCAAGCAGTTCATCACCAGCGGCAAGAACGGCGATGTGGCCATCGTGATCGCCGTCACGGACAAGGCTGCGGGCAAGAAGGGCATGAGCGCGTTTCTCGTGCCCACCACCAATCCCGGCTATCAGGTGGCGCGGCTGGAAGACAAGCTGGGCCAGCATTCCAGCGACACGGCGCAGATCAACTTCGAGAACTGCCGGATTCCGGCCGCCAATCTGATCGGTGCCGAGGGCGAGGGCTACAAGATCGCGCTGTCGGCGCTCGAGGGCGGACGCATAGGCATTGCCGCGCAAAGCGTGGGCATGGCGCGCGCGGCTTTCGAATGCGCGCTGCAGTACAGCAAGGAACGCGAGAGCTTCGGTCAGCCCATCTTCAACCACCAGGCCGTGGGCTTCAGGCTGGCGGAATGCGCCACGCAGATCGAGGCGGCGCGGCAGCTGATCTGGCATGCGGCCAGCCTGCGCGACGCGGGCCTGCCCTGCCTCAAGGAAGCGGCCATGGCCAAGCTGTTTGCCAGCGAGATGGCCGAGCGGGTCTGCAGCGCGGCCATCCAGACCCTGGGCGGCTACGGCGTGGTGGGCGACTTTCCCGTGGAACGCATCTACCGCGATGTGCGCGTGTGCCAGATCTACGAAGGCACCAGCGACGTGCAGAAGATCATCATCCAGCGCGCTCTGGCCTGAGCCGGCTGGCGCAGCAGGCCCCGGAGACCTAGGGCCAGTTGCGCAGCAGCCAGTTGCGCCAGCCGCGGTAATGGTGGATGGCATAGCCGCCGAACGAGGGGTTCTTGGCCAGGGCCGCGGTCACCTTGGCGATCTCGCGCTCCATCACCCGCGGTCCCTCTTCGTAGAACGTGACCTTGTCGATCTCGTTGGGCGTGGTCTCCAGTCCTATCACCACCCGTTTCCCGACGCGGTTGGCATAGGCGATCTCGCTGCTGGCGTGGGAGATGATGCTGTCGCGCCCCTCGGCCTTGTCGCGGTAGTCCATCAGCGCCACATAGTCGTAGAGGTCGATGACATGCTCGCTGACCGGCTTGCTGCGGCCCTGCCAGTTCAGCTCGATGCCGTCCAGCCAGAACGGAATCGCCGGCCCCACGGCCAGATCGGCCCCGTACACGGCTTTCAGGCGCATCAAGGCGGCACTCATGTCCAGAAACTGAGCCAGCAGCGTGGTGCGGGTGTTGGCGTTCCAGGCGTCGAGAATATGCGGCTCGATGTCCAGATTGGCGCCGTCGAAGCGGGCGGCATGCGGCGCCGCCTGGTTGTAGGTCAGCACGCGCTGGAGCATGGCTTCGGCATCGGCCCGGTGCTCGGGCAGCACATAGGCTTCGGTATGCAGATAGGCCGAGCCCAGCAGCGCATACACGTGCATGCCCTGCTGGTGCAGGCGCTCGATGAAAGCGCGGTACAGAGCGGGGTTCTCGACCAGCAGATTGCGGGAGCGATAGGCATCGGCATACAGGTAGAGCGTATCCACGCCGTGCTTTTTCATGAAGTCCAGCGCCTCCTGGCCCTGGGCCGGGTTCTCCACCATCGCATAGGATTCGGCCTCCCAGATCCAGACCGCGCGGCTGGGCGTGGGGCCGGCCGCCGAAGCCGCCGCACAGCTCAGACACAAGAGCAGCCAGAGCGCGAGCAGCCGGGCTTTCATCTGGACTCCAGGGGCAGGTGGAATACGCCCTCGCCCATGTGTTTGCCCGAGGCCGGGTCCGCAGGCACGACGGACAGGTAATTGTCTTTGCCGGCAATATGCGCGGGCAGTGACAGCCGCAGGGCGCGGGACTCGCCCGCGGCCAGCTGCAGCGGTGTGCTGCCGGCCTCTGCAAGCTCGCGTCCCGCGGCGTCGGTGACCACCAGCAGCGCGACAAAGGGCTTGCTGGAGCGGCCGCCGGCATTCGTGAAGGTGGCGTTCACATGCGATTTTTCCAGCTGCACATCGCGCACCTGCAGATTCACGGCGGCACTGGCCTCGGTGGCTGCAGCGGGAACCGCATTGCGCTTTTCCGCGTCCCAGGCCACGAGCTGATCCACGGCCTCGGGTGGCAGCAGGCGGCCGCTGGCCACCATCTGCTGGTTGGCCGCATCGAAGGCCGCCAGCTTGGCCTGCAGGCGGGCTTGGGCCTCGGCATCCGAAGCCGCTTCGGCGGCCAGCTGCGACGACACGCGATAGAGCTGTCCGCGCAGCAGATACCAGTCGCCCGAGAGCATTCCCGGCGCTTCGCCCTTCACGGGCTTGACGGGAATGTCGCGCAGATTGCGGTATGCGTCGAACATGTCCAGGCCCTTGCCCAGCCAGGCGGCCTGCGGCGGCGTGCGCAGGCCGTAGCTGTGGGACAGCCAGGCCAGCAGCGAGGGAGCGATGTCGAATTGCGAGGAGACGGCGCGGATGCGCGCGGGCGCCTTGAGCAGGGGCGAATAGATCAGCAGGGGCACGTGGTGGCGCTCCAGCACGTCGGCCATGGGCAGCTCCGGCAGGCGGTGATCCCCGGTGATGATGTAGACCGTATTCGCATGGCCCGGCAGGGCCTGCAGGCCCGTGAAGAACTCACGCAGCGCATCGTCGGTGTAGACCACGGTGGAGAAAATATCGATGTTGTCGCGGTAGTACTGCCAGCGCGACTCGGGGATCTTCAGCTCGCGCAGGCGCTCCAGGACCCGCGCGCGATAGCGCTCCTGATCCGGGAAGTGGTAGTCGGTGTGCATGGTGATGGTCTGCAGCGCGACGATGCCCGGCGCATCGGGCTGCTTGGCCTCGTCGGCCAGGATCAGGCGCAGCAGATCGGCATCCGGAAAGCCCCAGCTGTTGCTGCCCGCGGGCAGTGCATGGTCGCGCTGATACCAGAGCAGGTCGTGCAGCTTGCTCACGCCCTGGCGGTTCAGATACGCGCGTTCGCTGTCGAAGTCCAGATTGGTGCCGTTGTAGAAGCGCGCGTCATAGCCGTTGCTGCGCAGCACGCTGAAGAGATCGGGGTGTGCGGGCATGCGGCTGCCCAGATCGGCAAAGCCGCGCTCGCCGAAAGGCAGGGAACCGAACAGCGAGGGCAGCACGCCAAAAGTGCGTCCTTGCGGGGCGATGAAATGGTCGAAATACAGGCTGCGGCCCGCGAGCTCGTCGAGGAAGGGCGTGAAGCTGCCGAGCCGCGCATTGGGGCCGGAAAAATCCCGGCCCAGACCTTCAACCACCACGAACACCAGGCTCGGCGGCCGGCCTGCCGGCGAGAAATACTGTCCCAGCACGTCCGGCGTGCGATCGGGATGCAGGAAAGGGTAGTCGGGGTTGAGCGGTGCAGCCTCGGCCCCGGGGGCGGCGCCGGCGGCCGCGACAGCGGGCAGCGACGGCGTCGGCTGCAACATCTGGGCCAGGCTCTCCAGGAAAAAGCCCGCCTTGTCCTGCACCCTGAGCCGGCTGTCGAGATCCAGGCCCTGCAGCCAGCCGCCATGCAGCGGCAGCAGCCAGGCCAGACCTGCCAGGCCCAGCAGCACGGGGGCGGTGCGCCAGCTGCGCCGCGGCCAGGGGCGCCAAGCCAGCCAGAGCCCCGCCCACAGCACGGCCAGGGCCAGCAGGCCTTCGAGCAGAGGAGCCACATGGACCCGCACATCCGCCCCACGCACGGTGGCGAGGATTTCCTCCCACGAGTAGCCGAACAGATCGCTGCCCAGCGGAGTGCGCGCCACCAGGAAGTAGCTGGACAAGGCCATTTGCGCGAGCAGCAGCAGGCTCCAGAGCAGAGCCAGCGGCCAGGGGCTGGGACGTCTGAGCAGGGGCCAGGCACTGAGGAACAGCAGCGGCAGCCAGCGCAGAAAGTCCACGGCATCAAAGCCCGCGGCGCTCAGCATCAGGCGTCCATCGAGGGCACCGCCAGCCAGCAGCTCGCCCACCCGCACCACGCAGACGGCCGCCAGCCAGGCAGGCAGCACGAAGATGAAACGCCCGGCAGCGCGGCTCCAGGACAGCGCTTCCGCCGCGGTGGCATCGGTTCTGTTCTCAGACATAAGCTTTACCAGCGGCGATAGATGGAGGCGGAAACCGAGTATTGGTTGGGAGCTGCGCTGTCACGTCCATAGTCGGCCGTGAGCTTGAAACCCCATTCAGGCTCGGGGAAGAACACCCAGGAGACGCCGGCCGAGCCACTGGAAACCTGGCTCAGGCCCTGGCCCGGGAGGTAGTCGTTGCCTTGACCGCTGCCTATCCGGACTTCGACATAGCTGTCGGCATCGCCGCGGTAATAGTTGCGCAGCAGGGCGCGATAGCCGGTGCTGCCGGTGGTGCCCGGCACGCGCAGCACCCGCACGCGCGCATAGTAGTTGCCGAAGTACTTGCCCACGCCCAGCCCGTAGATGTTCACGTTGTCGCTGAACTTTAGACGGTCGTAGCTGCCCGACAGTTCCCAGCCGCTGCCCACGCCCTGGAACAGCTCGGCCCGGGCCGCATAGTGGGGAAACAGCTTGTCGCCGGAAGCGTATTGGTAGCGGATATTGGCGTAGGCCCGCGGCCAGAGGTCGACATAGCCGTCGAGCGCGACCGCGCTGTCGCCCGTGCTGAAGTGGTTGGCCCGCAGCAGCTCCAGTGCCAGCGAGCCGTGTTCGAAGCGCCGGCGCAGCGAAAACGAGTAATCGTTCCACGGCACCCGGCTGCCCTGGAAGCCCGTGTGCTCATAGGTGCCGCTTGCCACCCAGCGGAATCTCTGCGGCACCCAGTCGCCGGGCCCGGAGGGCGGACGCTGCAGCGTGGCCATCAGGCTGTCCACCTGCGCGCGCGTGGCGCCGTGCTGCTCGGCCTGCTTGAAGGCGCGGCCGGCGGCGTCGTAATCTCCGGCGTCGCGCAAGGCCCGGCCCTGGGCCACATAGGGAGCTGAATCGTTGGGTTCGATTTCGGCCCAGCGTGCATAGGCCTCGGCGGCCTTGGCCGGACGGTCGCTCCAGAAATACATGTCTCCGAGGGCCGACCAGGCATCGCCATAGCCGGGGTGGGCTTCGGTCACGGCCCGCAGGTCGCGCTCCGAGGCTTCCCAGCGCCCCATCCAGGCCTGCGTGCGGCCGCGTGCCAGCAGCAGGTCGCCATTGCCCGGGTGCTCGGCCAGCAGGCGGTCATACAGATCCAGTGCGGCCTCGCGCTGGCCGTTGATCGCCAGCTGCCGTGCCTGTTCCATCTGCTCCGTCAGACCGGGTGCGGATGGCTGCTGGGCGGTCGCCGGCGCTGGGATCAGCGCCAGGTTCAGCAAGGTCAGGGCGGTGATTGCAAAGTTGCGTAGGGATGGATCACGTCTAAGGGACATGGCGTACTTTCTGCCGATCATAGTGCGGAGGTTTCTGACGCGGGGAACTGCCGCGCGGCGGCGTCGGGAGCCTGCCAGGAGCCATCGCGCCGGATTTTTCCCCAGCGGAATTGGTGCTTGGAGCTGAACATCCAGCGAACCAGGCCAATCGCCCGCCAGACCGTGGTCAGCTGGCGATAGCCGAAGTTCTCGAGCACGGCCCAGGAGAGCAGCTTGAGCTGCTGGCTGGCCTTGGGATACATGTGATAGGACAGCTCTTCGAGCAGCATGGCATTGACGGACAGCAGAATGCCCAGGCCTATGGCCACCATCAGAAAGATCAGCAGCACCTGCAGAGACACCAGTCCCAGCAGCCACAGCGCGATCATGACGACGTAGCCCGCCAGCTCGATCAGGGGGCCGAACAGCTCGAAGATCAGCATGAACGGGAAGCTGAGCCAGCCCAGGGCTCCGGCATGCCGGCTGAACATCAGGCCGAGATTGGGCCACAGGCTTTCCGCGAGTCCGCGCTGCCAGCGCACGCGCTGGTTGCGCAGTGAGCGCAGATCCGTGGGTACCTCGGTCCAGCACATGGGGTCGGGGACGAAGGTGATGCGATAGGGGCGCTTTTCTGCGCGCAGGTTGCGATGCAGGCGCACGACCAGGTCCATGTCCTCGCCCACGGTGTCGCGCCGGTAGCCGCCTATGGCCATCACCCTCTCCTTGTAGAAGACGCCGAACGCGCCGGAGATGATGAGCAAGGCATTGAGCGGCGACCAGCCCATGCGCCCGAACAGAAAGGCGCGCAGATATTCGATGAGCTGGAAGCCCGGCAGCAGGCCCTTGGGCAGGCCGACCTTGTCCAGCAGACCGTTCTTGGCCGTGCAGCCGTTGAGCACACGCACCACGCCGCCGCAGGCGACGGTGCGCGCATCTTCAAGAAAGGGCCGCACCACGCGCGACAGGCTGTCGGATTGCAGCACGCAGTCGGCATCGACCGCGCAGAACAGCGGATAGCGTATGCAGTTGAGGCCCGCGTTCAGGGCGTCGGCCTTGCCGCCATTGGCCTTGTCGACCAGGCGTATCTTAGGCATATGCGGTGAAACATAGACGCCGTAGACGGATTCGGTGTCGAGGCGTTTGCGATAGGCCTCGGGAAAGCTGACCATGCCGAAGGCCTTGATCATCTCCTGCAGGGTCTGGTCGGTGGATCCGTCGTTGACGACGACGATCTCGAACTCCGGATAGTCGAGGGCCAGCAGGGAACGCACGCTGGAGACTATGGAGCGCTCCTCGTTATACGCGGGCAGGACGACGCTGACCGGCGGCTGATAGGCGCGCAGGGCCTCGGGCAGATAGCTGGCGCGATTTTCACGCATGTGGCGCGCGATGCCGAAACCGGACACCAGGTTCAGCAGCAGATAGGCCAGGTTCAGCACAATGAAGTAGGCCAGAAAGAACCACTGCAGCGAGGTCACCCAGTGCACCCATGGCATCTGCGCCAGGTGGGCGACGATCAGCTGCCAGCCGGCCGCGAGGGAGCTCCAGAACTCGTTCATGTTGTTCCCTTCCGTAATGGTTCCGCCAGCACATGCTGGATGATTTCCTGGGCGAAGCGGTCCTGCTGCGTCCTGCCCATGCCACCCTGTTCGCCGGCCAGCGCGCTCAAGGCCTGGGCCGCGCGATAGCGGACCCACCATTGCGAATCCGACAGCAGCGCGGACAGGCGTGCCTGGTCGCTGCCGTCGCCCAGGCGACCCAGGGCGCTGGCCGCATGCATGCGCACATGCCAGCGCGGATGGGCCAGCAGGCCGCGCACGCGATCGGCGTCGGCCCGGTCGCTGATGACCTGCAGGCAGGTGGAGATCACATGGTCGTCCACCTTGGAGTCCAGCAAGCGGCGGATGATGGGCGCGGCGCGCTGCGCATCCGTATCGGCAAGAAAGCGCACCAGCTTGGCGGCCGTGCTGTCGTTGGCGCGCAGCAAGGCGCCCGAAAGGGCCGTGGCCGCGCTTTCGCTGTTGCTTTCCTTGAGGATGCGCGCCACGGCGCCATCCGGCCAGTTTTCGTGCTCGACGATGGCCGGCACAAACAGCTCCACGGCCTTGGTGGGGTCGATCTGCGACAGCGCGCGTGCGGCGCACAGCGAGATGATGGGGCTGGCATCGGAGAGAAGGGGGACGAGGGACTCGAAGTCGCGCTGATCCCCCTGGTGTCCGAGAGCGATGATGGCAAGCGCGCGTTCGTGGTGGCTGTCATCCAGCATGCGGCGGGCTGTGGCGGAAAGTCCGACCTGCTCGCCAACGCCGCGCAGCAGCTCGCCGGCATTGGGCAGCTCATCGTGTATATCGTTCCAGGCCTCGAGAAATTCCGGCGCATTGCGTGTCGAGAGTGCGGGCAGTGCCAGGCTTTCGCCTTTGGATATTTTCTCCAGGAGTTCCCGCCAGCGTCGCAGATCACGCAGATGCCGACGTTCCCGACGCTTTGCGCTCCAGCGCATGCCGATGATGGTCAGGAAGATGATCAGTGCCAGCACGAACACGCAGACGCCGATCCAGAACACCAGTACCACATCTGGGGTGTCATCCTGCAAGAAACGCATCTCGTTGCCTCCACTCCCTTGTTGTTGCCCGAGCAACCGCACCCTGGAGTGCAGCAACTCGGCCCTTTCTCCGAAGCCGGCCGTTGTGACGGGCCGGACTTGGGGCTAGAAACCATCGAAACATGCACGCGGCAAGCGCTTGACCTGGTTTTCAACATGAGTTGAGGCAGGTCGTCAATGCCCTTGCATCCCACCGCCTTGTGACGCATTGTTGACAAATAATATGGGCTTTGCCGAGGCTTGTCACCATGTGTTTGGCTCCGCAAAGCTAGGCGTAAATCCCGGCTGGATCGCGTCCGCAAAGGCTGCTCAGGCGGCGGCCTGCGGCGGCCAGTTGTCGCGTGGCAGCGACGGTGCTCGGGAGCGCTTTGAAGCCGGTTCCCCGGGCTTGGCGCTGTCCTGGCGTGCGCCATGCGTTGGGCTTTAGGGCCACACCGGTTGCTGCTGTCATGAGAGCTGCCTAGGATGTGGCGGAGCGGGACCGCCGTCCCTCCCCTCTAGTGAAGGAGCCTCTTTATGCCTTTTGCCCCGGTCAACGGCCAGAACCTCTACTACGAAGACAGCGGCGGGCGTGGCCCGGCGATCGTGTTCTCGCACGGCCTGCTCATGGATCACACCATGTTCGCACCCCAGGTTCAGGCCTTGCAGGAGCGCTTTCGCTGCATTTGCTGGGACGAGCGCGGCCATGGCCGGACGGCGGATCCCGATCATTGCGCGCCGTTCTCGTATTACGACTCGGCCGACGATCTGGCGGCACTGCTCAAATACCTCGGCGTGGAGCGGGCCGTGCTGGTCGGCATGTCGCAAGGCGGCTATCTGTCGCTGCGCTGCGCGCTCATCCATCCCGAGGTCGTGGGGGCTCTGGTGCTGATCGATACCCAGGCCATGCTGGAGGACCCGGAGCAGATGCCGCACCACGAGGCCTTGCTCAAGGCCTGGATGGAGCATGGGCTGTCGGACGATATGGCAGCCACCGTGGAGCAGGTCATTCTGGGCAGCGGCTGGAGCGGCGCCGCGCAGTGGAAGGCCAAATGGAAGCAGGCCACGCCCATCAATCTGGGTCAGAGCTTTGCCACGCTGGCGCTGCGCGACGACATCAGCCCGCGTCTGGCCGAAATCAAGGTGCCGGCGCTCGTGATCCACGGCGACAAGGATGCGGCCATTGCTCCCGAGCGTGCCCGCGCGATGTTCAAGGCTCTGCCCCATGCGCAATGGGTGGATGTGCCCGGCGCCGGGCATGCGGCCAATCTCACCCACCCCGAGCCGGTGAACGCGGCCGTCAAGGCCTTTCTGGCCGAACTGCATTGAAACTGGCTCGCAGGTGTTGCGTGCTGGAACAGTCAACCCCTGACCGGCTGGCCGGGAGGCCGCAGGCGGATTGAGCTTTTCCCGCCGACAGGAAGGCGAGGCGGGCGGTTTTCTTGAGTCCAGCGCCGGCCGGGCCGGATTGGCACTGCTTTTGCTCAAGCCATGGGGATGGCCGCCGCATCGGGATGCGGTGCCCGCATCCAAGCCAGGAGGAAAACAGTTGCTGCAACGTCGTCAATTGCTGTTGTTAGGGGCGCTGGGCGCCGGAGCGGCCCGCGCGGCCGATGATCGCACCGGCGGCGATCCGCTGGGCTCCATGCAGTGGCCGTCGCTGCGCGAGCAATATCTGGCGAACGCGCCCGTGCGCTTCACCGATGCCGTCATCGTGCGTACGCCGGCGTTTGCCGACGATGCGATGAACGTGCCCTTGCAGGTGGATGCACGCGCTCTCGCGAACCTGGGAGGAGGCGTGCAGCGCATGCTGGTCGTGGTGGACCGCAATCCCGTGCGCGAGGTGCTGGCCTTCGAGCCGCTGCGCGCTCTGCCCATGCTGTCGTTTCGCATGCGGCTGGAGCAGGCTTCGCCGGTACGGGCCATGGTGCAGACCCGGGACGGCCTGTGGCATGTGGGCAGCGTGCTGGCGCAGGCGGCCGGGGGCGGTTGTACCGTGCCCGGGGCTTCGCGTGTCGACGGCTCCTGGAGAAGCACGCTCAACCAGGTGCAGGCGCGCATCTTCAACAATGTGATCGACGGCAGCCGCCGGCTGCGCGTGCGCGTCATGCATCCCATGGATACCGGGCTGGTGGCCGGAATTCCGGCGTTCTACATAGAGCGCCTGGAACTGCGGGACGGCGAAGGCCGGCTCTGGTGGCGCCTCGAGCCGCACGAGCCGGTCTCGGAGAATCCGCTCATCACCTTCGAGCTGCCGCGCGAAGGTCCGCAGAGCTTCCGCCTGCAGGGCCAGGACAACAACGGCAATCGCATCGATGCCGAGGTCAGCGCATGAAGGCCGCAATCGCAGGGATGCTGCTGGCGGCTCTGGCATCGCCCGCGCCGGCCCAGACAGCCGCGCCGGTCGCGGCGCGCGCCGACGCGCAGAAGCTGGACTACGGCTTGCAGCCGCGCCAGATCGCCGAGCACACCTGGGTCATCGAGGGTGCCGTGGCCGACTTCACGCGAGCGAACGGCTGCAACATCATCAACACCGCCTTCATCGCCACGGGCGAGGGCGTGGTGGTCATCAACACCGGCCCTTCGCGCCTGTATGGAGAGCAGCAGCGGCGCGCCATAGCGCGCGTGACGGACGAGCCCGTGCGTCAGGTGCTCAACCTCAATCTGCATCCCGACTATTTCCTGGGCAACCAGGCCTGGAGCGACAAGCCCACCCAAGCCCTGGCCGGCAGCATCGCGGGCATGCAGGCCGAAGGCGCGGCCTACGAGGACAATCTGTACCGGCTCTGCGGCGACTGGATGCGGGGCACCAAGGCCACGCCGGCGCGCGAGGCATTGCCGCCGCAGACGCTGCGCCTGGGCCTGCATCTGTTGGAGCTGCACCGCCTGCAAGGCCATACCGGCGACGATCTGGTGCTCATAGACAGCCATACGGGCGTGTTGTTTGCGGGCGGCCTGGTGTTTGCCGAGCGCGTGCCGACCACGCCCCATGCCGATCCCGCGGCCTGGCTGGCAAGCCTGGAGCTGCTGGAGAAATGGCAGGCGCAGGGGCGGTTCAGGCTGGTGGTGCCTAGCCACGGCCCCGTGCACGAGGGCCGGCTGGGCATGGCGCAGACGCGCGACTGGCTGCAATGGCTGACGGCCCTCATGCGCGACAGCGCCGAGCGGGGCGTGGACCTCAGCGAGCTGTTGCGCGTGAAGCTGCCCGAGCGCTTTGCGGCCTGGGCCGCCCAGCCCGCCGAATTCAACCGCAGCCTGGTGCAGTGGTATCCGCGCCATGAGCAGCAGGCCCTGGACAGGCGCTGAGCGAGCCTGTCCGACCAAGCGGTTCAATGGGCATGAGTCTGAGACACCGGCTGCTTCATTCCTGAACAGTGTCACGGTCCGATGTGGCAATCGGCGGCCGCCTGAGGCGGGTTTGGCAGGGCGACGGGCCTGGCATGGATTTTGCCAATTGCTTGATGTTCCTCAACTCTGCATCTTGCTTTTCCGCCATGCGCACACTGCTTGCTTTCAGCTTTCTCTGCGCCGCTGCCTCGGCGCACGCGGCCGATGTCGACCTCGTCGCGGCCGCGGATCTCGCCAAGGCCAATGGCTGCTTCAGCTGCCACTCGGCCACGGAAAAAATCGTGGGCCCGGCCTTCAGCTCGATCGCGGGCAAATATGCGGGCGACAAGGACGGCGTGGCCACCCTGTCCCAGTCGATCCAGATGGGCTCCTCGGGCAAATGGGGGCGTGCCGCCATGCCCGCGCATTCCAGCCTGAAGGCCCAGGACCTCAAGCTGCTGGCCGCCTGGGTTCTCGCGACCAAGCCATGAATCCGGGCCAGGATTTTCCGCATCCATGCACGCTGCTGGGAGCTGCGCGCCTGATGCTTGCGGGGGCGGACCTGCACCTCAAGGCCCAGGCGGCCAGCCGGCTCGGCTATCACCTGCAGGCGCGCAGGCTGTGGGAAGGGCTGGCCGGTGCCGGGGATGCCGACGCCCTGTACCAGCTCGCGCAGATGGCCGAGCTGGGCCTGGGCGGGCCCAGCGACGCCTTGCAGGCCAGGACTCTGTATCTGCGCGCGGCCCAGGCCGGGCATGAACAGGCCGCGGCCAGGCTGGAGCAGGGCTGAGCCGGGATCAGCGGTCCCAGATATCGGCGCTGATCGCCGCGTACCAGGCCGCGCCGTGGCTGGCCTCGGCCGCGCGGAAGGCCGCGTCGGCATCCAGCGGGCTGATGCCCACCGAATGCGGCATGTCGATCAGCCGCCCCTGCTGCGCGCGGTAGACGCCGGCCACCGAGATGCCGTAGCCCGGGCCTATCAGGCTGTAGCAGGTGTTGGCATAGGAGGCCGTAGGCGGCTCCAGGCCGGCCAGCTCGGCCGCGATGGCGGCCGCGGCCAGCTTGCCCTGGTTGTTGGCGGCGAAGCCGGACTTGGGCATGGGGCCCGCAAAGCTGGCATCGCCCAGCACATGGATGCCGGCCACGCGCTGCGACTCGAAGTTCTCGCCCTTGACCGGCGCCCAGCCGCTGCCGTCCGTCACGCCCGCACGCTCGGCGATGAAGCCGGCTTTCTGCGGCGGAATCACATTGAGCACGTCGGCCCGGTGGCGCGCACCGAATACGGTTTCCACCTCCAGCGCTTGCGCATCCACGCGCACGGCCTGGCCGTCGCGCGACAGGCCCAGCCATTCGATCATCTCGCCATACAGGGCTTTCCAGCCCTGGAGGAACAGCGCCTTCTTGGAAAAATTTTCCTTGGCGTCGAGCAGCAGAATCTTGCTGCGAGGCTTGTAGCGCTTGAAGTAGTGGGCCACCATGGCCGCGCGCTCGTAGGGGCCGGGCGGACAGCGGAACGGATTGTCGGGAATCACCATGACGAAGGTTCCGCCGTCGCGCATGGCCTGCATCTGCCGGCGCAGCAGCAGGGTTTGCGCGCCGGCCTTCCAGGCATGTGGGGCGAGCTCGGCGGCGGCGGCGTCATAGCCGTCCAGCGCGTTCCAGCGCAGGTCTATGCCCGGGGAAAGCACCAGCCGGTCCCAGCGCAGCAGCTGCCCGCCGGCAAGGCGCAGCGTGCGCGCGGCGGCATCCACGTCCTCGGCGCGCTCATGGATGACTTCCACGCCCGCGGCGCGCAGTCCGTCGTAGTCGTGGCCCAGGCTTTCCCAGCTGCGCAGCCCGGCCAGATACAGATTGGAGAACGGGCAGGTGTAGAAGCGCCGCGCGGGCTCGATCAAGGTCACCTGCAGCTGCGGTGCGATCCGGCGCAGATAGCGCGCGGCCGTGGCGCCGCCAAAGCCGCCGCCCACCACCAGCACGCGCGCCGCTGCGGCCCGCGAATGCACCAGGGCCGGCGCGGCCAGGGCCGCCGTGCCGCACAGGGCCGAGCCGAGAAGCTCGCGTCGGCGCGGCGGCATCAGGGTTGCTCCCGGCGCGCGAACCATTGGGCCAGGGCCTCGATCTGCGCCTCGTCATAGCCTTGCAGCAGCAGCGGCATGATGGTGGCGCCGGCACCGGCCTGCTCAGGCGCCATGGCCTTGAACTCGCGCAGGCGCTGCAGCAGAAAGCCGGCGCTGCGGCCGCGCAGGGCGGGTATGGAGCCAGGCCTGTTGCCGGGAGGCTGGCCGTCCGGGCCATGGCAGGTGAAGCAGGTGGCGGCCAGCACGGCCAGGTCCTGCGGCGTCACGCCCTGGCCGGCCTGGCAGGCGGCTGCCAGTGGCAGGGCCAGGGCGAGGATCGCTTTCCTCATAGCGACCTCGACTCGGCATCGCTGCGAAAGACGATGGGTATGTGGCGCCGCTCGGGCGCGCTGCGCACCAGCTGCAGCACCTTGTCGTGGCGCGGCGATTTGCTGCACACGGGATCGGTGGCGGCGGCATCGCCGGTGAGCAGGAAAGCCTGGCAGCGGCAGCCGCCGAAGTCCTTGTGGCGCTCGTCGCAGCTGCGGCAGGGCTCGTGCATCCAGTCCTCGCCGCGGTAGGCGTTGAAGGCCGCGCTGCGTTGCCAGATCTCGGCCAGCGGTTGCTGGCATACGTTGGGCAGCTGCAGGCCGGGCAGGTCGCGCGCATTGTGGCAGGGCATGGCCAGGCCGTCGGGCGCAATGCTCAGGAAGACCGCGCCCCAGCCGTTCATGCAGGCCTTGGGCCGCTGCTCGAAATAGTCGGGCACGACAAACAGCAGGCGGCAGCGCGAGCCTATCTGCTCGCGGTAGCGCCAGACCACGGCCTCGGCCTGCTCGAGCTGCTCGCGCGTGGGCATGAGGTGGTCGCGGTTGAGCCAGGCCCAGCCGTAATACTGGGTGTTGGCCAGCTCCAGGTACTCGGCGCCCAGCTCCAGCGCCATCTCGATGATCTTGTCCACATGGGGCAGGTTGTGCCGGTGCAGCACGCAGTTCATCACCATGGGCCAGTCATGCTGCTTGATGATGGCGGCGACTTTCTTCTTGAGCTCGAAGGTGCGCGTATGGCTCAGAAAATCATTGAGCTCGCGCGTGCTGTCCTGGAACGAGAGCTGCACATGGTCCAGGCCCGCATGCTTGAGGCGCTGCGCGCGGGCCGGCGTGAGCCCCACGCCCGAGGTGATCAGATTGGTGTAGAAGCCCAGCGAGCGGGCCTCCTGCACCAGCTCCTCGAGATCGTCGCGCAGCAGCGGCTCGCCGCCGGAAAAGCCGATCTGCGCTGCGCCCAGCGCGCGCGCCTGGCGCATCACCTCCACCCATTGCGCGGTGCTGAGCTCCGCGCCGGTCTGCGCATAGCGCAAGGGGTTGTAGCAGAACACGCAGTGCAGCGGGCAGCGGTAGGTCAGCTCGGCCAGCAGCCACAGCGGCGGCGCGGCTTCAATCGAGCCAGCCACGGCGAACGCCCTCGTCGATCAGTGACTGCACCTGGGGCGCGATGCCCTGGGTTTCGAACAGGGCCTCCAGCTCGCCCACGATGTCCGTTACCGTGTGTCGGCCGTCGCAGCGGCGCAGGATCTCGGCCGCGCTGTCGTTGAGCTGCACCATGCCTTCGGGGTAGAGCAGCACCCAGCGCGACTGGGCGGGTTCGTACTGCATGCGCAGGCGGCGCGTCAGCTGGGGCAGGGGAGAGCTATTCATGGGCGGCTTTCTCGATGGCGTCCAGCATGCTCCAGAGGATGTCGAGCTTGAACTGCAGAATATCCAGCGCGCGCTGCTGCGCGGCGCGCGTGGTGAAGTGTTCCAGCGTCACGCGCAGCCCGTGGTTCACGTCGCGCGCGGCCAGAGGAATGCGGCTGCGGAAGTAGTCCAGGCCCGCGGCCTCTATCCATGGGTAATGCCCGGGCCAGGTGGCCAGCCGGTCCTTGTGGATCTGGGGCGCGAACATCTCGGTGAGCGAGGAGCACACGGCCTCCTGCCAGGGCGCGCGGGCCGCGAAGTTCACGTAGGAATCGCAGGCAAAGCGCACGGCGGGCGCGACCCGCTGCAGCGACCACAGGTCCTCGCGCTCTATGCCCACGGCCTCGCCCAGGCGCGTCCAGGCCTCTATGCCGCCGGCCTGGTCGCCATCGCCGTCGTGGTCGAGTATGCGCTCCACCCACAGGCGCCGGTGGGCGCGATCCGGCATATTGGCGAGTATGGCGGCGTCCTTGCGCGGAATGCAGATCTGGTAGTAGAAGCGGTTGGCCACCCAGCAGCGCAGCTCGTCGGGCGAGCAGCCGCCCGCATTCATGCGCAGATTGAAAGGATGGTGGATATGGTAGGCGCGGCCCTTGTCGCGCAGCCGGGCTTCGAATTCGGCGCGGTTCCAGGCCGGCAGATCGGCTTGCGCAGCGGCAGTGGTGGCGATGTCCATGCAGGTCTTTCAGAGTGGGATGTCCATGCCGTCGTGCGCAACCTCTATGCCCAGCTCGTCCAGCAGGGCGCGCTCGGCCGAGTCCTCGACCAGGATGGGATTGGTGTTGTTGATGTGGATCAGCAGCTTGCGCGTGCGCGCGGGCAGGCGGCGCAGATGTTCGAGCATGCCGCCCGGCCCGCTCTGCGGCAGGTGGCCCATGTCGGCGGCGCTTTTCTCGGACAGGCCCAGGCTCTGCATCTCGTCGGCGCGCCAAAACGTGCCGTCCACCAGCACCACGTCGCAGCCGGCCATGAGCGCCTGCAGCTCGGGCGTGACCTCGCCCAGGCCCGGCGCATAGAAGGCGCGGGCTCCCGTGGCCGGGTTCCGCAGCACGATGCCGATGTTGTCGCCGGGCCGCGGAGCGCCGCGAAACGGTGAGTACGGCGGTGGCTTGGACGAGAGTGCCACGGCGCGTATCTCCAGGCCCTCCAGCCCGGGAGCGCCGAAGGCGCTGCCGTCATGGGGAATCGGTTGGGGCTGAACGCCGCAGTAGTGGGAAAGAATGCGCGTGATCGGGAATCCCGCGCCTAGGTCCGACAGCACTTCGTGCGTGGCCAGCAGCGGCAGCGGGCTCTGGCGCTCGCGCAGCATCAGCAGACCGGTCACATGGTCGATCTGGGCGTCCATGAGCAGCACGGCCGCAATGCCGCTGTCGCGCACCGCACGCGCGGGCTGCAACTGCGGCGTGGCGCGGATCTGCTGAAGAATGTCGGGCGAGGCGTTGACGAGCAGCCAGTCGCGGCCATTGGCGCTGACCGCTATCGAGGACTGGGTGCGTGCCCGGGCACGCAGGCTGCCGCGGCGCAGGCCGTCGCAGTTGGAGCAGTTGCAATTCCACTGGGGAAAGCCGCCACCGGCGGCGGAGCCTAGAACGCGCAGATGCATGGTGGTGAGCAAGAAGGCTGGCAAAGCGCGAGAGCCGCGGCGCAGGCGCTTTGCCGGGGTCAGTGGCCGGGTCTCAGCGGTTGGCGATGTACATGGTGATTTCGAAGCCGAAGCGCAGATCGGTGAAGGCGGGTGCTGTCCATTGCATGAGGGTCTCCTTGGATAGGGTTGGCATGAAACATGTTTGCAGCTGCGATGACACAGGTTCACCAAGGCTGCAAGCATGAAAAGCAAGTTCGATGCCATCTCCTCCAAGCCCTTCTGGCCAGCGCCGCGATGGCTGGCGCGCGGCGCGCACCGCATGGCCTGGCGCGAGCTCGGCCGTGCCGACGGTGAATGCTGGCTGCTGCTGCACGGCGGGCCGGGCGGCGGCTGCCAGCCGGGCATGCTCAAGCCCTTCGATCTGGGACGGCAGCGCGTGATCGCACCGGACCAGCGCGGCGCCGGCGCATCGCGCCCCAGGGGCAGCATCCAGGCCAACCATACGGCCGCGCTGGTGGCCGATCTCGAAGCGCTGCGCGAACATCTGGGCGTGCCGCGCTGGTCGCTGCTGGCCGGCTCATGGGGGACGGTGGTGGCGCTCGGCTATGCGCGGCAGCATCCGCAGCGCGTGCAGCGGCTGGTGTTGCGCGGCGCGTTCCGCCTCACGCGGCGTGAGATCGGCGGCCTGCTGCTGCCTTCGGCCCGCAAGGGGAAAGCACTGGGCCGCAGCGATGCCGTCTGGCCCGTGAAGCCCGGGACGCCGCTGGCCTGGGCGCTCGCCGATCTGGCACAACTGCTTCAAAGCGGAACACCTGGTGTTGCATCGCTGCACGCCTTGCGCGGTTGGGCGTTGCGCGAGATGCGCGATGCGGCTGCAGGGCTGAGGCGCAGCCTGCTCCATGCCAGGGGCAGTGCAGCCGCCGCGCTGCGGCGTGAATGGGCGGCATTGCGTCGGCGGCAGCGCCGCGCCGAGGCCGGGCTGCTGCGGCCGCGGGCGAACCGGTCCGACCGCTTGCTATGGGCCCGCTATCGCGTGCAGGCCCACTATCTGCGGCATAGGGGTTTTGTGCGGCCGGGCGCTCTTGATGGCGCCGTGCGTGCGCTGGCCCGGCAGGGCGTGGCCGTGGCTTGGGTGCATGGGCGCTTTGATGCCATCTGCCCGCCCGCCAACAGCCGGCGCTGGGCCCGCATGGGGCTGGTGGCCGGCGCCGCGGTGAGCCTGCGGCTGCCGCCCTGCGGCCATCTGGCCGACGAGCCGGCGATGCGCGCGGCCCTGCGCCAATGCCTGGCCGGGCCGCCCTTGGGGCCGCCATAAAAATAGCAGCTGGCGCTTGTGTCACAAGTGCCGGCTGCCGATTTGGCTCTGGATTTTCCGCTGCGGCTAGCGCGCCGGAGCGTTTTCCACAAACGTTCGCAGCGACCAGACCAGCTCCGGGGACAGCACGCCCTCCCAGGGCGGCATATGGACGATGCCGAACTTCTGCTTGCCGTAGCGCACCGACTTGATGAAGAAGGCATCGGCATCGGCCAGGCAGCGCTGGCGCAGCGCGTCGTCCGCGATGCGCTTGCAGCCGGCTCCCATGCGCCGCAGATCGGGCGCCGGGGAGCGCGAGCCGTTGGCATCCATGCCATGGCAGTGGGCGCAGGTCTGGTTGAAGGCGCTGCGCCCTATGGCCGCCGCCTCCTGGTTGCCGCGCAGGGGATTGGGTTCGGTCCAGGTGCGCGCGGCCGGTGGCAGCGGCGCCGTGTCCACCTGCGGGGCGAAGGGCTCGAAAGCCTGGGCCTGGCCGGCCAGCGCGAGGGCAAGCAACAGAATGGTGCGCATCACTTCCAGCTTTCTTGGCAGCCCTGGCAGCCGTCCATGGCCGCCTCGGTGAACAAGGTGTAGAGCACGAAATTGCCCTCGAAGACCGCGTTCGTCAGATTGGTGGTGGCGAACTTGGCTTCCTGCAGATCGTTGGCGATGAAGCGCGCTCCCACGAACCAGGCGTTGTTGAAGCGCGCCATCTCGAGGTTGGAGCCTATGAATTCGGCGCCCGAGAAATCCGAGCGCATCAGGCGCGCGCCTTCAAGGTCCGCGCCTATGAAGCGCGCGTGCTTGAAGTCGGTGTTGGCGGCCGTGGCCTTGGCCAGGCGCGCGCCCGTGAGGTTCGCACCCTCGAGGTTGGCCGCCGCCAGATTCGCCGCGCGCAGGTCGGCGCGCGTGAGGTCGGCGCCGCGCAGGTCCGCGCCCGCGAGGTTCTTGCCGACCAGGTTCGCATGGCGCAGATCGGCGCCGGGGCAGCGGGTATAGGGCCAGATGGGGCAGCCGTTGATCACCAGCGGTTCGCCGGGATCGCCGGCACTGCCCTGTGTCTGGGCCGGGGCCGTGACGCCGGCCATGCAGGCCAGCGCCACGGCCGCGCACCGGAGCAGGGGGAGCGCGGCCATTGTGCTCACTTGCTGGCCACCTGCTTGGGCAGCTTGAACACCCACATGGAGCCGCCTTGCGAGACCTGCTTGGTCAGCTCGGCCATATCGCCGCCCCACAGTGGCACGGCCCCGCCGTAGCCCGACTGGATGCCCACGTATTGCTCGCCGTCCATCTCCCAGGTCACGGGTACCGAGACCACGCCCGAGCCGGTCTGGAACTTCCACAGCTCCTTGCCCGTCCTCTGGTCCAGGGCCTTCACATAGCCGTCCGAGGTGCCCGTGAACAGCAGCCCGCCGGCCGTGGTGAGCGTGCCGGCCCACAGTGGGAACTGCTCCTTGTGTTCCCAGACGATCTTGCCGGTCTGCGGGTTGATGGCGCGCAGCGTGCCCACATGGTCGTCGTGCAGCTTCTTGATGCGGAAGCCCTGGCCCAGATAGGCCGCACCGGGCTTGTAGGTGATGTGCTCGGACCAGTAGTCCATGGCCCAGTGGTTGGCGGGGATGTAGAACAGGCCGGTGTCGGGGCTGTAGCTCATGGGCATCCAGTTCGTGCCGCCCAGGAAGGGCGGCGAGACGAAGATGCTGTCGCCTTTTTCCTCGCCTTCCTTGGGCTCGGGCGGGCGGTTGTTCTTCTCTATGGGCAGTCCGGTCTTGAGATCGAAGCCCGAGGCCCAGGTGATGCCGTCGACGAAGGGCCAGGCATTGATGATGGCGCTTTGCTTCCAGGGATGGCCGCCCGTGGCTTCGGCGAGCTTGCTGCGGTCGGTCACGAAGAAGAAGCCGTTGCGGTCGGCGTGGGCCGAGGCCTTGACGGTCTTGCCGGTCTTGGTGTCCTTGTAGTCGAACAGCAGCACCGAGTTGTTGCCCGAGAAGTCCCAGGCATCGTTGGGCGTGTGCGAGAAAAAGCCCTTGAGCTCGCCCGTGCCCGGATCCACATAGGCCTGGCCCGAGGTGTAGAGGCTGGGCCAGTTTCTCGGGTCGTCGCCCTTGGCCGTGCGCTTCCAGGTGTTCCAGGGCGCGGGGTTGCCGGTGCCGACCACGATGGTGTTGGTCTCTACGTCGAAGGACGGGGTCTGCCAGGGGGCGCCGCCGCCCTGGCTCCAGGCCTCGGCCTTGCCGGTGGGGGAGTTCGGGTCGTTGGGCCAGCTGGGCGCCTTGGGGTCGCCCGTGGGCGTGCTGGGCTGGCCGTTGAGGCGGCCCACATGGCCTTCGACCATGGGCCTGGCCCAGACCTCCTTGCCCGTGTCGGGATCGCGTGCATACAGATAGCCGACCACGCCGAACTCGTCGCCCGAGGAGCCGTGCACCAGCAGCACCTTGCCGGTCTTCTGGTCCTTGACGATGAAGGGCGCGCCGGTCATGGTGTAGCCCACCTTGTGGTCGCCGAACTTCTCGTTCCAGACCACCTTGCCGGTGGCGCGGTCCAGCGCCACGATGCGCGCATCCAGGGTGCCGAAATAGACCTTGTCGCCATAGATCGCGGGGCCGCGGTTGACCACGTCGCAGCAGGGGCGGATGTCCTCGGGCAGGCGGTGCTCATAGGCCCACAGGCGCTTGCCGCTGCGCGCATCCAGCGCCACGAAGCGCGAGTAGGAGGCCGTCACATAGATCACGCCGTCATGCACCAGGGCCTGGGCTTCCTGGCCGCGCTGTTTTTCGCCGCCGAAGGAATAGCTCCAGGCCGGCAGCAGGCCCGCCACGTTCTTGGTGTTCAGCTTCTTGAGCGGGCTGTAGCGCTGCGCGGTCAGGCCCAGGCCGTAGGTGAGCACGTCGCCGGGAGTCTTGGCGTCGTTGGCGATGTCTTCCCAGGTGACGGGCTTGACAGCCTGGGCGGGCAGGGACAGGGTGGCCGCGAGCGCCAGGCACAGCGTGCTGAGCCGCAGGGGGCGGGATGCCGGAATGGTCATGGTGGTTTGCTCCTTGTGTTGTGGTGCTTGAATCGCAAGCTCATCAACGCAAGACGCGTGCCACCGTGGACCAGGGTTCAGGCTCCGGCGCAGCCCTCACCCGCGTGGGTCGCCGCAGAGGCGATGGCGCCGCGTGCCGGGCGCTCAAATGTGGAGCGTGGGCTGCGACAGCTGCTCATTTACGGAACAGCATGCGCTGGAGCAGTCCGTCCCGCAGAATGAACTGGTGGTGGACGAAGGCCAGCAGATGCAGGGTCACGAGCAGCAGCAGCGCGTAGACCGAGAGCTGATGCAGACAGCTCAGCAACTCCTTGGCCGCTTCCCAGCGCTCGGCCAGCCGGGGCAGGCGCAGGCCGAAGAAGCGGATCGGATAGCCGGAGAACACCGAGCCCAGAAAGCCCGACAGGGGCAGCAGCAGCATGAAGACATAGAGCAGCCGGTGGCCGCTGGCGGCCAGCCATTGCATCATCGGGCTCTGGGGCGCGGCTGCCACGCGCGGCCGCAGCAGGCTCCAGCCCAGGCGCATGAATATCAGCAGGCCCAGCAGCATGCCCAGGGACTTGTGGATGTTGAACCAATAGGCGCGCGTTCCGCCGTCGTCCTTGGGCAGTCCTGTCATCCACAGGCCCAGGCCCAGTTCGGCCAGCAGCAGGGCGGCCATGAGCCAGTGCAGCAGCACCGAGCCGCGGTCATAGTGGGGTTGCGCCATTTTTCTGGATCTCCTGCATCAAGGGTTTGAGCGGGGACCAGCGCAAGCCCTGGAAAATCCAGTGGGTGCCGCGCCGGCCGCCTCAGTCGAGCAGGTCGGGCGGCAGCAGATTTTTCTTGCGATAAATGGTGTTGCGCGAGACGCCCAGCGCCTTGGCCGCCGCCGACACATTGCCTTTGTGCAGACGCAACATCTGTGCCATAGCGTTGAGCGTCACATCCTGCAGGCGCTGACTGTCCGTCAGCGCTTCGCCGGGCGCGGCGAGCAGCGTATCGGTGGCCGCCGCCGGCGTAGCGGGCCAGGCGCTGCGGCCCTGCAGCTCTTCGAGGAAATCGTCGGGCAGATCATGCAGGCCTATGCAGCCCTGGTCCCCGACCATGGCCACGGCCGTGCGCAGCAGATTGTGCAGCTGGCGCACATTGCCGGGCCAGTGGTATTGCGCGAGCAGCTCCATGACGGCGGGCGCGATGTCCATCTGCTGTCCGCTGGCGCACAGCGACTGCAGCACCTTCCTCACCACCAGTTCGAAGTCGCTGCGCTCGCGCAGCGCGGGCAGGCGCACGACCAGGCCGTTGAGGCGGTAGTAGAGGTCCTCGCGGAACTCGCCGCGCGCAATCATTTCCTTGAGGTTCTTGTGGGTGGCGCTGATCACGGTGACGTCCACCTCCACCTCCTTGCCCGCGCCCAGCGGGCTGACCTTGCGCTCCTGCAGCACGCGCAGCAGCCGCGCCTGCAGATGCTTGGGCATGTCGCCGATCTCGTCGAGGAACAGGGTGCCGCCATGGGCCTGGGCGATCTTGCCCATGGCGCCTTTCTTGCGTGCGCCCGTGAAAGCGCCTTCCTCGTAGCCGAAGAGCTCGGCCTCGATCAGCGACTCGGGGATGGAGGCACAGTTGACGGGGACAAAGGGCTGGCCCGCACGCGCGGAGTCGTTGTGTATGGCCTGGGCCAGCAGGTCCTTGCCGGAGCCGGTCTCGCCGAGGATCATCACCGGAATGTCGCGGTCCGCGACCCGGCGCAGCTTGTGGATGATGGCGGCTATCTGCGGGTCGCCGGTGTCCAGGTACTGCAGCGAGGAGAAATGCGGCTTGCGCTGTGCGGCGGAGCGCGGCGGTTCGGCAGGCTGCACGGGCGCCAGCTGCGGTGCGGCCCAGGGGCTGGCGGGCTTGGCTTCGGCGCGGCACCAGACCGCGACGCCGTTGTGCATGCACAGCTGCCTGGGCGCCTGGACCGAGCCGCCGAACAGCTCGAACAGCGCGGAGATGGGCAGGTCGAACAGCGAGGAAAAAGTATGCGCCTGCAGAGCGTTGAACGAGAGCCCGAGCTGGAACTGGGCGCTGCGGTTGGCCGAGAGAAAACGGCCTTCGGGCGTGAAAACGGCAATCCCTTCCACCAGCGTGCCGAGGAACTCCGGACGCGAGTGGAAGTGCAGGCGCACGGCCTTGGGGAAGCTGCCCGCGAACATATGGTTCTCTATCATCTGCGCCGACATGCGCACCAGCGCCAGCGTGTGCTGGTGGTGGCTGCGATGGTCGCCGGTGACGTCGAGCGCGCCTACGACCTGGCCATAGGGATCGAAGATGGGCGAGCACGAGCAGGTCAGCGACTTGTTGGCGCTCATATAGTGCTGGCTGCCGTAGATGGTGATGGGCTCTTCCTCGCTGAGCGCCGTGCCTATGGCATTGGTGCCCTTGGTTTTCTCCGACCAGTCCATGCCGGGAATCAGGGCCACGCGCGAGGCTTTTTCGAGAAAGTCGTTGTCGCCGAGGGAGTGCAGCACCATGCCCTTGGCCGAGGTCAGCAGCACCATGCTGTGGGTGTTGGCAATCTGCTCGTACAGCGTCTCCATCACCGGAGCCGCATGCTGGAACAGCAGGCGGCTTTCCTCGAGCATATCGCTGAGCCGGCCCTTGGCGAGGCTGCTGCAGTCGGGCTCGTCGTGGATGGCCACGCCATAGGACTGGGAGCGCTGGTGCGCCTTGTCTATCACCTCGGTGTGATGATGTCCGATAGATATCGGGCTTGAAGCAGCATTCCGGTGCCCGGAGATGCTACCGAAGGAACCTGTGTTCATAGTGTCTCCTGGGGGCTGGAGGGCGAGGTCTCCAGCGAGCTGCCGCCAGTTCGGATCGGTGTGCCTGGCCATGCGGCAGGCCCGATCTTTTTTTCTGCATGGATTGTCCCGGCACCGGGGCTTGCCGGCAACATGGATATCCCGGGGCGGCTTGGGCCGCAGGCCGGCCAGGGCTGTTCCAGACTGTGACAGTGAGCCCCTGCGCACCCCGGGTTTTGCTGCAATTTGAGACAGAGGGCCCGATGGCGGAGGCGATGCCCCGGACATGGCCCGCATATTGCTTTTGGCTCAGGGAAGCTTTTCGAAAATTCCAAACCGGAGACACCCTGATGAAGCGATTTTTTCCGCGCCTGCCAAGGCAGGCCCTGCTGGCCCTGAGCCTGGCCTGCAGCGTATCGGCCGCCATGGCCCATGGCGATGTGGTCCCCCAGGCCGTAGATACGAGCACCCTGCCCCAGCTCGGCAGCAAATGGCTGGAGGCCAATCCCTATGACAAGAGCAGCCCGGCGCGCCCGGAGGCGCTGCGCATAGGCAGCTCGGCCTACAACCAGAACTGCGCGCGCTGCCATGGGCTGGAGGCAATCTCGGGCGGCATCGCGCCGGATCTGCGCAAGTTCGACGAGGAGTGCAGCGGCCTGGCCGATGCCGGCAAAAAAGCCGCTTGCTACAAGGAGATGGACGACTACTACGTGGGCACGGCGCGGCGCGGGCGCACGCGCGACGGGCGCGTCTACATGCCGCCCTTCGAGGGCACGCTGTCGCAGGAGGCCATCTGGGCCATACGTACCTATCTCGAAGTGCGCCGCGATCAGTGAGCGGATCGGCAACCGGGGCCGCCGCTGCAGCCGGCGGCCTTTTTGCAGGCGTCGCGGAGAAGAGTTTTCTTGCGCGGGCTCAGCCCGCGGCTTTCTTCAGGCGCACGATGCGCGCCCCGCAATTCGCATAGGCCTGCGCCACGCGCATCTGCATCAGCCGGTAGCCGGCCGGGCGCTGGAAGTCCGGCAGCGCCTCGCCGGCAGCCTGATGCAGCTCGCCGTTGACGCGAAAACGCGCGCCGCGCGCAAAGTCCACAAAGATCATGCCGGCCCGGCAGCCGCTCTGCTGGCTCAGCTGCAGCAGGCGCCGGCCTTCGTCCTCAGGCAGCAGAAAGAAAAAGCTTTGCGCATCGCCGAAGGCGAGCAGCGGGTAGCAGCCCTGCGCGGTCTGCGCACAGGCCAGCATCTGCGTGTGGATGGCGTCGCCGTCCTGCACGCTGAGAAAGAAAAACGGCTGACTGGCGATGAAGCGCGCCTGGCCCGCGCTCAGCCGGTCGCCGATGCTCCCCTTCATCTCGCGGGCCTCGGCCTCCACGCCGAAGCGGCGCTGCGCCGCGCGCTCGCCGGGGTGGAAGATATCGCGTTCGCAGGGATCTTCGAGAATGATGCGCATCGCAGCTCCTGGCGTGGCTGAACTCAGGCCGGAACCAGCGGCGGCAGCCCCGCGACCGCAGCGCGCTGCACCCGGTCCACCGCGACGGCGATGGTGCGCGCTGCCGCCGGCCAGCTTGGATGAGGCCCGGCGAGCTGCGCGAGGCCCTGCAGCAGCACGGTGGACTGCCGCTCGAAATCGACGAACAGCAGCGCGATCCGCGGCTGCTCCAGCAGATTGCCTATGCTGTTGAACAGATTGTTGCCCGCGTAGTCGGGCAGCAGCAGCCGTCTGTGGTCCAGCACCTGCAGCAGGGGCTCGGCAAGGCCCCGGGTCTCGCAGCCGCGATAGGAGCAGTCGCAGTCGCCTGCGGCGCTGGCCGAGCCCAGCAGACAGAACGGCTGGGCTTCGAGCCAGGGCTTGAGGGCGGCTAATGAAGTCTCGGCCATAGCAGTCATTGACTACGCATTACGCACAACACCTGCCGCCATCCATTGGCGCTTGCCGTACCGCGGCTGTGCTCCCCCTCCCGCGCTGCGAGAGAGGGGGAAGGCGCGCAGCGCCTCGGGAGGGGCTTAGAAAAATCCCATGGCCTTGGGGTTGTAGCTGACCAACAGGTTCTTGGTCTGCTGGTAGTTGGCCAGGGCCGACTTGTGGTTTTCGCGGCCTATGCCCGACTTCTTGTAGCCGCCAAAGGCCGCGTGCGCGGGATAGAGGTGGTAGCAGTTGGTCCACACGCGGCCGGCCTTGACCGCGCGGCCCATCTGGTAGGCCGTGCTGCCGTTGCGGCTCCACACGCCCGCGCCCAGGCCGTACTCGCTGTCGTTGGCGATGCGGATCGCGTCCTCCATGGTCTTGAAGGTGGTGACCGAGGCCACGGGGCCGAAGATCTCTTCCTGGAACACGCGCATATTGTTCTGGCCGAACAGCAGCGTGGGCTTGATGAAGAAGCCGTCGTCGATCTCGCTGCCAGGGCGGTGGCGTTCACCGCCGGTCAGGCATTGCGCGCCTTCCTGGCGGCCCACATCGATGTAGCCGAGGATGCGATCGAGCTGGGCCTGCGACACCTGGGCACCGACCATGGTGCTCTTGTCCAGCGGATGGCCCTGCTTCATGGACTGCACGCGCTTGACGGCGCGCTCGATGAAGCGCTCGTAGATGGACTCCTGGATCAGGATGCGCGAGGGGCAGGTGCAGACCTCGCCCTGGTTGAGCGCGAACATGGAAAAGCCTTCCATGACCTTGTCGAGGAACTCGTCGTCGGCGTCCATCACATCGGCGAAGAAGATGTTGGGGCTCTTGCCGCCCAGCTCCACCGTCGAGGGAATCAGATTGTCGGCGGCCGCGTGCAGAATGCGCTGGCCCACGGCCGTGGAGCCCGTGAACGCGATCTTGGTGATGCGCTTGCTGGTGGCCAGGGCTTCGCCGGCTTCCCTGCCGAAGCCGTTGACCACGTTGATCACGCCGGGTGGCAGCAGATCGCTGATCAGCTCCATCAGCACCATGATGGAGGCCGGGGTCTGCTCGGCGGGCTTGAGCACCACGCAGCAGCCGGCGGCCAGCGCAGGCGGCAGCTTCCAGGCGGCCATCAGCAGCGGGAAGTTCCAGGGAATGATCTGGCCGACCACGCCTATGGGCTCGTGGAAGTGGTAGGCCACGGTGTTGGCGTCGATCTCGGAGATGCCGCCTTCCTGGGCGCGTATGCAGCCCGCGAAATAGCGGAAGTGGTCTATGGCCAGCGGAATGTCGGCGGCCATGGTTTCGCGCAGCGGCTTGCCGTTGTCTATGGTCTCGGCGATGGCCAGCAGCTCCAGGTTCTGCTCCATGCGGTCGGCGATCTTGAGCAGGATGTTGGCGCGTTCGGTGACCGAGGTCGCGGCCCACTTGTCCTGGGCCGCGTGGGCCGCGTCCAGGGCCAGATTCACGTCGTTGGCGTCGGACTGGGGCACTTTGCAGAAGGGCTTGCCCGTGATGGGCGAGACATTTTCGAAGTAGCGGCCCGCCAGAGGCGCGACCCACTTGCCGCCGATGAAGTTGTCGTACTGCTGCTTGTAGGGGTAAGCGATGTCGAGGTTGAAACGCTTGAGTTCGAACATGTCCATGAATGTCTCCTTGTCGATGAAGACCGACGCACAGGGGCCGGCTCGCAACTCATATACAAGCTCTGTGCCAGTTTGAATCCGGCCGGCGGGCCGCCCCGGGAGCGCCTCTGCCGCCGCCCAAGCCCAGGGTGGGCGAGGGCGGTTGTTGCAGCTTGAACCACTGCGGTGCTGTGGTTTGGAGCATGGGCTGTTGCAAAATCGCAGCCTGCTCATTCCGAGCCGCGGCACGGGCCGCGGCCACCCGCTTCGTGACCTCTTCCCTGCCCAACCTGTCCTGCCCCTGCGGCCTCAAGAACGCCAAGGGCCTTGTGCCGGCCTATGGCGATTGCTGCGGCCGCTACATAGATCACGAGCAGCCGGCCCCCGACGCCAGCGCGCTGATGCGCTCGCGCTATACGGCGTTTGTGCGCGAGAACGCCGCCTATCTGCTGGCCACCTGGCATGAGAGCCAGCGCCCGCCGGACCTGGATTTCGAGTCAGCGGCCAAATGGCTGGGCCTGGAGGTCAAGGCCTTCCGGACCACGGGCGACGATAGCGCCGAGGTCGAGTTCGTCGCGCGCTACCGGCTGGCCGGCCGGGCCGTGCGTCTGCACGAGCGCAGCCGGTTCGTGCGCGAGAACGGTCGCTGGTACTACGTCGACGGCGACCAGTTCTGAGATGGCACTGCGCCCATGCGGCGAGTGTCCAGGGCGCAGACTGTGGCTTGATGGCGCGCGCATAATCGGCGACTCCATTTTTTACCCACTGGCCGAAGCTTCGCCGGGTTGCGGTCGGCATATAGCCCGCAGCGTCCCGCCGGCGCTTTCGAGTCCCGAGTCCGATGACCGCTTTTGACGCCGTGCTTTTCGACTGTGATGGCGTGCTGGTAGACAGCGAATCCATCACCAACCGCGTGCTGTGCACCATGCTTAACGAGGCTGGCTGGGCCATCAGCCAGGAGCAGTGCACGCGCGACTTCATCGGCAAGACGGTGCGCAGTCAGGCGACTGTGATTGAAGCCCATACCGGCAAGCCGCTGACCGATGCCTGGATGGCCGAGTTCTACGAGCGCCGCAATGCCGCCCTGAGTGCCGAGCTGGTGGCCATCGATGGTGCGGTGGACGCGGTCAAGCAGATTCATGCGTTGTGCGACGGTCGCATTGCCTGTGCCTCGGGCGCCGATCGCGCCAAGGTGGAGATGCAGCTCGCCAAGGTCGGCATGGCGCCGTTCTTCGACGGCTATGTTTTCAGCGGCCACGAGCTGCCGCGCAGCAAGCCTTTTCCCGATGTGTATCTGGCCGCGGCCAGGGCGCTGGAGGTCGATCCCGCCAGATGCCTGGTGATTGAGGACACGGTGACCGGGGTGCAGGCCGGAGTGGCCGCCGGCGCCAAGGTCTGGGGCTATTTCCCGGCCGACCAGGGCCATGCCTCGTCGGAGCAACTGCTGGACGCGGGCGCCGCCTGCGTGTTCGGCCATATGGGCGATCTGCCCGCCATGTTCGAGGCCGTGCGCAAGAGCGCCGCCTCTGCCATCCCCGGCGATGGCGACGAACACGAGATCCAGTAGCTCGGCAAGCGCTGTTCCAGACTCGGCTCTCAGTCCCAGACTGATAGCGCCTCGCGCAGGCGCTGCATGGGCCGGTCGGCGATGACGCTGTTGTGCAGCAGTATCACGCGCTGCACCGGCCAGCCCAGCATCTGCCGCACACAGGCCTGCACGGCGGCCCTGTCCCTGACCAGCAGGCGCACGGTGCGTGGGACGGTCAGGCGCTCATGCCCGCCGGTCAGACCCAGATACATGCGTACCGGCAGGCTTAGCGGTCCTTGCCAGCACTGCAGCACATCGGTGGCGATGAGGCTGCCGCTGGCCGCATGGAACCAGATGGTCTCGTCCAGCATGGGAATGCCGTCCAGTCGCAGGTGCTGCAGCTCGCCGGCCCAGGGAGCTTCAGAGTCCGGCGGCAGCGGCTGCAACTGCTGCAGATCCGGGCGCTTGCGCAGCACGCCTTCCGTGCCATAGAGCTGGGCCTGTGGATAAAGCCGGGCCAGTTTGCCCACGAACAGATGGTGCATGGTGCTGGGGGCAACGATGTATCGCAGCGGCCCCACCGCATCCAGCTTCGCTTTTTGCGCTTCAGTCAGCGGTACGGCCGAATGCGAGAACAGGCTGCCGTCGGCCAGCCGGATCACTGTCATGCGGGTGCTGACCTTCATTCCCGCATTGCTGAAGTGATAGCTGAGGGCCCAGATCCCGTCTGCGATTGCCTGCCATTGTTCGGTGGATTCCTGCATGGTGAACTCCTTGCGTCAGATGCTGCGCTGGCCGGCGGTTTTGCGAAACTCCGAAGGGGAGAGTCCCGTCCAGAGGCGAAAAGCACGGATAAAGCTCTTGTCGTTGAGAAAGCCGCAGGCCTGGGCCACGCGCTTGATGGGACGGCTGGTGCGCAGCAGCAGCGCAATCGCGCGCTCGCGGCGTATCTCGTCCTTCAGGGCCTGCAGCGAAGCGCCTTCCTCCTTGAGCTGGCGGTGCAGGCTGCGCTGGGACAGATGCAGCTGGCGCGACAGCGTCTCGGCCGTCTGCTGCTCCTCCCCGCCGGAAGCCAGCAGCTGGCGCACGCGCTGCACCAGGGTCTTCTCGCGCCGATAGGGGCGCACCTGGATGGGCAGCGCGCGCTGCAGCATGCGGTTGAGGGCGGCCTCGTCACGCGCCAGCGGGGCATGAAGCCAGCGCGCCTCGAACTGCAGGCTGGCCACGGGCGCCTCGAACTCCAGCGTCTCGGGCGCGAACAGCACGCGGTACACGTCGGCATGCCTGGGGGCCGGAAACGGAAAGCTGGCCCGCTGCAGCGCTATGGGCTCGTTGATCAGCCAGCTGGCAAAACCGTGCACATTGCGCAGCACCGAGACCATGCAGAACTCGCGCATGGCGCCCAGGGGCCGGTTCTCGTGCAGGGTCAGCGTGGCGATGCCGGCCTGCTCGCTGAGGCCGAGCTGGATGTCGCCGGCGATCAGCCCATGGTGGCGGCACCAGCGCGCGAGAGCCAGGCCCAGATGCGGCGCGCTGAGGCTGGCGCGAGCCAGCATGCCGTAGCTGCCCCAGGGCAGGCGGCGCTCGAACCAGCCCAGGGCCTCGTCATCGAGCTCGCGCATCGCGGCGTCCGAAAGTGCTTCCATCTGCAAGGCGGTGATGCACTCGTTCTCATCTTCGACCAGCTCTGGCGGGATTTGTGCCTTTTCCAGCGCTGCCAGCGGCGACATCTGTCTTTGCCGGTAAGCGCGGACTATGGCCTGGACGAAGACCATGGGGGTAATTGCCGGGTGCGATTTGAGCACAGAGCTGGCATGGTGGGGCAGAGGTGTCTTGAGCAGCGAGGGGGTGAACATTTGGCAATTATTGCAACCTTTGTGACCTCATCTGAACAGGGCTAGCCCTTATTCTGGGCCGCAGAAAAAAGTGCTGAATTGAAGCTGTGCAGCCGCCCCTGGGCGGCTGCGGGGACGCAAGGAGACGAAAGCCATGCCATCGCAAGCGAATGCGCTTAGCGCCAGTTATTCCCGGGGGCGCACCGAGGTGCCGCTGATCGAGCAGACCATCGGTGATTTTTTTGCGGCCATGGCGCAGCGCCAGGGCGGCCGCGATGCGCTGATCAGCCGTCACCAGGGGCTGCGCTATACCTATGCCGAGCTGCATGCGGCCGCGCGCCAGCTGGCCAGCGCGCTGCTGGGCCTGGGCCTGGAAAAGGGCGACCGCATCGGCATCTGGAGCCATAACAACGCCGAGTGGGTGCTGATGCAGCTGGCCACGGCCCAGGTGGGCCTGATCCTGGTCAACATCAACCCCGCCTATCGCACCTCCGAGGTCGAGTACGCGCTCAACAAGGTCGGCTGCAAGGCGCTGGTGACCATGCCGCAGTTCAAGACCAGCGACTACCTGGGCATGCTGCGCGAGCTGGCGCCCGAGCTGGCCAGCTGCGCACCGGGCCGGCTGCAGGCCAAGCGCCTGCCCGCGCTGAGCACGGTGATCTGGATCGACGCTGCCGGCTCAGACGTGGCCGGTCAAGGCCAGGAGCAGGCCGGCATGCTGCGTTTTTCGCAGCTGCTGGCGCAGGGCACGAGCGCGGATGCGCGCATCGACGCCATTGCCGCCACGCTGAGCAATACCGATCCCATCAATATCCAGTTCACCAGCGGCACCACGGGCTTTCCCAAGGGGGCCACGCTGACCCACCGCAACATCCTCAACAACGGCTTTTTCATCGGCGAATGCATGCGGCTCACGCCCGAGGACCGGCTCTGCATTCCCGTGCCGCTGTACCACTGCTTCGGCATGGTGCTGGGCAATCTGGCCTGCTTCACCCACGGCTCGGCCATCGTCTATCCGAACGACGGCTTCGACCCCCTGGCCGTGCTGGAGGCCGTGCAGGCCGAGAAGTGCACGGGCCTGCACGGCGTGCCCACCATGTTCATCGCCGAGCTCGATCATCCGCGCTTTGCGGAGTTCGACCTGTCCACGCTGCGCACCGGCATCATGGCCGGCTCGCCCTGCCCCATCGAGGTGATGAAGCGCGTGGTGTGCAACATGCACCTGTCCGAGATCACCATCGCCTACGGCATGACCGAGACCAGCCCCGTGAGCTGCCAGAGCGATGCCGACACGCCGCTGGAAAAGCGGGTCGCGACCGTGGGCAAGGTGCAGCCGCATCTGGAGGTGAAGATCGTCGATCCGGCCACGGGCGAGACCGTGGCGCCGGGGGTGTCGGGCGAGCTGTGCACGCGCGGCTATTCGGTCATGCATGGCTACTGGGACGACGAGGCCAAGACGCGCGAGGCCATAGATGCCGAGCACTGGATGCATACCGGCGACCTGGCCACCATGGATGACCAGGGCTATGTGAATATCGTGGGCCGCATCAAGGACATGGTGATCCGCGGCGGCGAGAACATCTATCCGCGCGAGATCGAGGAATTCCTCTACCGCCACCCCAAGGTGCAGGACGTGCAGGTGGTCGGCGTGCCCGATGTGCGCTACGGCGAGGAGCTCTGTGCCTGGATCATCGTCAAGCCCGGCCAGGAGCTGCTGGAGGACGAGATCCGCGACTTCTGCAAGGGCCAGATCGCCCATTACAAGGTGCCGCGCTATATCCGCTTCGTTCAAGCCTTCCCGATGACGGTGACGGGCAAGATCCAGAAGTTCAAGATCCGCGACGAGATGATCGAGCTGCTCGATCTGCGCGTGGTGAAAACCGCCTGAGCGCCGTTCATCGGCATGGCTTCCATGGGCAGAGCGCACATCATCTCAGGCCACGGCAAAACGCCCCGTGTCGGCGGAGCGTTGCCGGCTGGGCAGGGCCTAGTGGCGGCCCGCGGTGTCGCCGCCCGGCAGGCCTGTGGCGCGGCGTGCCACGACCAGGCGCTTGCGCATGGCGATTTCCTGCATGTCGAGCTCGCTGACCAGGCTGCGCAGCGATTCGTCGTTGATGCGATGGGCCTGTCTTTCGGCGTAGTAGAAGTCCCGCTCGGCATGGATGCACTCGATGCGGGTCTCGATCTCCATCACATAGCGCAGCTTGCGCTGGCGCACCACCTCGGGCGCTTCGCGCTGGGCCTCGAGGCTCAGCGCGGCACCGCTGCCGTCGTCGAGCATCTGGATACGGTTGCGGTACTCCTGGGCCAGGTGGCCGTTGACCTCCTGGCGCATGGCGATCCACGCAGGGTCGCGCTGCTGCAGCTCTTCCTCGCCCAGGGTGAGCCGGCTCATGGCCGCCATGCAGGCCTGCTCGCGCGCCTGGCGTTCCTCGCGCAGGGTCGGCGATTCCTCGTGCGGGGGCAGGTAGCGCAGGATGATGGGCAGGCCGATCGAGCCTGTGAGCAGCGTGAACAGAATCGTGCCCGTGGCCAGGAACACCAGCATGTCGCGTGCCGGAAACGGCTGGCCGTTGTTCAGCAGCATGGGCACGGACAGCGCGCCCGCCAGCGTCACGGCGCCGCGTATGCCGGCCAGCGTGGTGGCCAGGTTCAGCAGGTGCGAGGGGCGCTCGGCCAGCTTGCCCTGGCTGTGGGCGCGCTGCAGCGAGCCGTGCACGCCCAGCGTCAGCCAGATCCAGCGCAGCAGCAGCAGGCCGAAGGAGATCGCGGCCACATAGGCCACCAGAATCCACCAGTCATGGCCGGCCCGATGCAGCGGCACGCCGATGATGGACGGCAGCTGCAGACCCAGCAGCAGGAAGATGGCACCGTTGAACGAGGCTTCGACCATGCTCCAGGTGCCGGCCGTCTGCATGCGTTCGCTGATATAGCTGCTGCGCTCCAGGTCCGCGAAATTGGTGGCAATGCCGGCGGCCACGGCCGCCAGAATGCCCGAGACGCCTATCTTCTCGCCCACGATGTAGGCGGCAAACGGCAGCAGCACCAGCAGCAGCACCATTTGCGTGGCCGCCACATCGCCGAGGCGGCGCGTGATGCTGCCGCGCGCGTAGCTAAAGCCCCAGCCTATCAAGGCCCCTACGCCCAGGCCGCCCACGGCCATCCAGGTGAATTCCTTGGCGACCTCGGTCCAGGAGAACAGGCCGGTGAGCGTGGTGACCACCGCGAACTTGAGCGCCACCAGGCCCGAGGCGTCGTTGAGCAGGGATTCGCCCTCCAGAATCGTCATGGTCTTTTCGGGCATGCCCAGATTGCGCGTGATGGCCGAGACGGCCACGGCATCGGTGGGCGAGACCACGGCCGCCAGCGCAAAGGCCACGGTCAGCGGGATCTCGGGAATCATCCAGTGGATCAGATAGCCCAGGCCCAGCACCGTGAACAGCACCAGGCCCAGGGCCAGCCGCAGGATGGGCTTGGCCAGCGCAAAGAATTCGCGTTTGGGAATGCGCCAGCCGTCGGCGAACAGCAGCGGCGGAATGAACAGCAGCAGAAACAGTTCGGGGTCGAAGGCGATGTGCAATCCCGCCTGGGGCCAGGCGATCAGCGCGCCCAGCGCGATCTGAATCAGAGGCAGGGGAATGGCGCGCATATAGCGGGCCACAATGCCTGTCAGCGCTCCCAGGAGCAGAACAAGCAGAACAGTTTCAACAGCGTGCATGCGGCATTTTCTTCAACCGCCGTTTCAGCACCATGTCGGACGACTCCAAAACCAAGCTTTTTGAACGTGTTTTCGGCCGCGACAAAGGCGCCTCGGGGCGCTGCAGGCAGCGAACATGTTCTCATCGGCTAAAGCAGAAAAGAGGCAAGCAATGAGCATTCTGGGGACTCAACTGAATCCGCGTTCGGCGGACTTCCTGGCCAACGCGGCCGCCATGCAGGCACTGGTGGACGACCTGCATGCGCGCTGCGACAAGACGGCGCTGGGCGGCAGCGAGGCTGCGCGCGCCAAGCATGTGGCGCGCGGCAAGCTGCTGCCGCGCGAACGCGTGCAGCGCCTGCTCGATCCGGGCACGCCGTTTCTCGAGCTCTCGCCGCTGGCCGCCTACAACATGTATGGCAACGACGCGCCGGGCGCGGGCGTGATCGCGGGCATAGGCCGCATCGAAGGCCTGGACTGCATGATCGTCTGCAACGACGCCACGGTGAAGGGCGGCACCTACTACCCGATGACGGTGAAAAAGCATTTGCGCGCCCAGGAAATCGCTGCGCAGAACCGTCTGCCCTGCATCTATCTCGTGGACTCGGGCGGCGCCAACCTGCCCAACCAGGACGAGGTCTTCCCCGACCGCGAGCACTTCGGCCGCATCTTCTACAACCAGGCCAATATGAGCGCCCAGGGCATAGCCCAGATCGCCGTGGTCATGGGTTCGTGCACGGCCGGCGGCGCCTATGTGCCGGCCATGAGCGACGAGTCCATCATCGTCAAGAACCAGGGCACCATCTTTCTGGGCGGCCCGCCGCTGGTCAAGGCCGCCACGGGCGAGGTGGTGAGTGCCGAGGACCTGGGCGGCGGCGACGTGCACACCCGCCTGTCGGGCGTGGCCGACCATCTGGCCGAGAACGATCTGCATGCGATAGCGCTGGCCCGCCAGTCCGTGGCCAATCTCAATCGCAGCAAGCCTGAAAACGCCGCGGATCATGCGCCTCAAGCTCCTCTTTTCGAGGGCCGTGAGCTGTATGGAGTGATCCCCACCGACACGCGCAAGCCCTTCGACGTGCGCGAGATCATCGCGCGCGTCGTGGACGGCAGTCAGTTCGACGAGTTCAAGGCGCGCTTCGGCAACACCCTGGTCTGCGGCTTTGCGCGCATCGAGGGCATGCAGGTCGGCATCATCGCCAACAACGGCATCCTGTTCTCCGAGTCGGCCGTCAAGGGCGCGCACTTCATCGAGCTGTGCTGCCAGCGCAAGGTGCCGCTGGTGTTCCTGCAGAACATCACGGGCTTCATGGTGGGCCGCAAGTACGAGAACGAGGGCATCGCGCGCCACGGCGCCAAGCTGGTCACGGCCGTGGCCACGGCCAGCGTGCCGAAGTTCACGATCATCATCGGCGGCAGCTTCGGCGCCGGCAACTACGGCATGTGCGGCCGCGCCTATTCGCCGCGCTTCCTCTGGATGTGGCCCAACGCGCGCATCTCGGTGATGGGCGGCGAGCAGGCGGCCAGCGTGCTGGCCACCGTCAAGCGCGACGGCATCGAGACCAAGGGCGGCCAGTGGTCGGCGGCGGAGGAAGAGGCTTTCAAGGCGCCGATACGCCAGCAATACGAGGACCAGGGCCATCCCTATTACGCCACGGCGCGCCTGTGGGACGATGGCGTCATCGACCCGGCCGACACGCGCCGCGTGCTGGCCTTAGGCCTGTCCGCCGCGCGCAATGCGCCGATCGAAGACACGCGCTTTGGCGTCTTCCGCATGTAATCGTTCACGGGTACTGTCGATGCCACTGCGCTCCATCCCCGCCCGCCTGCCGCCAGCCCTGCTCTGCGCGGGGCTGGCTCTGCCCCTGCTGGCCAGGGCCGAGCCGGGCGTGCAGCGGCTGGAGGCGCGCATTCCCGTCTGGGTGCCGGCCACGGACCGAGCCGCCGCCACCACGGTCGAGCTGTCGGGCCATGTGTACCGGCCCGAGGGCGCAGGCCCCTGGGGTCTGGTGGTGCTGAGCCACGGCACGCCCGGCGGCCGGGAAGCGCGTGCGGCGCTGACGGACCGCTATGGCGCCCAGGCCCGCGCGATTGCGGCCCTGGGCTATGTGGTGGTGACGGGGCTGCGCCGCGGCTACGGCGCCTCCGGCGGGCCCGCGGCCGACCATTACGGCAGCTGCGATGCGCCCGACTACGCCCATGCGGCCGGCGAGGCCGCGCGCGATGTGGCCGCCATCATGGGCTATGCGCAACAGCTGCCCTATGTGGATGGCTCCCAGGTGCTGCTGCTGGGCAAGTCCGCGGGCGGCTTTGCCTCGCTGGCGCTGGCCGCGCAACGGCCCGCGGGTCTGCGCGGCGTCATCAACTTTGCCGGCGGGCGCGGCGCTCAGCCGCGGATGCGCGAGCAGCAGACCGTGTGCAGTGCCGCGGACCTGCTGCAGACCGTGGCCGGCTTTGCGGCCACCACCCGCGTGCCCCAGCTCTGGATCTATGCCGACAACGACAGCTATTTCCGCCCGCCGCTGGTGCGCCAGATGGCGGCCAGCTACCGGCAGGCGGGACTGAGCATGAAACTGGTGTTCGTGCCGCCCGACGGCAACGAGGGCCACCGCTTTTTCGACCGGCCAGCCAATATCCCCCAATGGCTGCCGCTGGTGCAGGATTTTTTGCAGCAGCAGATGCCGGGCAGGGCGGCTGCGCAGCTGCAGAGCAACAACCCACAGGGAGACAGGCCATGACCGCTTTGACCTTGATCGTGGAAGGTGGCATCGCCACCATCACGCTGACCCAGCCCGAGATCCGCAACGCCTTCAGCGACGAGGTGATTGCCGAGATCACCCAGGCCTTCGCCAGCGCCGGTGAGCGGCCCGATGTGCGCGCCATCGTGCTGGCCGCCGAAGGGCCGGCCTTCTGTGCGGGCGCCAACCTCAACTGGATGCGCCGCATGGCCGACTTCTCGCGCGACGAGAACCGCGTCGATGCGGGTCTGCTGGCCGAGATGCTGCGCACCATCTACGAATGCCCCAAGCCCACGATTGCGCGCGTGCAGGGCGATGTCTATGCGGGCGGCATGGGGCTGGTGGCCTGCTGCGATATGGCCGTGGCGGCCGAGGCCGCGGGCTTCTGCCTGTCCGAGGTGAAGATAGGCCTGATCCCGGCCACCATCAGCCCCTATGTGATCCGCGCCATGGGGCCGCGGGCCTCGCACCGCTACTTCCTCACGGGCGAGCGCTTCTCGGCCCAGGAAGCCTGGCGCATAGGTTTTGTGCATGAGGTGGTGGCGGCCGAGGATCTGGACTCCGTGGTCGATGGCTGGCTCAAGCATCTGCTCAGCGCCGGCCCGGCGGCCGTGCGCGCCTGCAAGCGCCTGGTGCTGGACGTGGCCGAGCGCGAGATCAGCGAAACGCTGATCGCGGCCACGGTGGAAAGCATTGCCGACATCCGCGCCAGCAGCGAGGGCAAGGAGGGCGTGCAGGCTTTTCTCAACAAGCGTAAGCCAGCATGGATCACCCCCTGAGCCGCTGCGCGGCTTCCCCCTCTCTCTCTACGCGCTGCGCGCTATGGGAGGGGGACGCAGCCCTCGCTGCGGGGCGGCCCTTGCTCGGCTGCCCGCGCCTGGGTCGCGCCGGTTCCATGCGATGCGAAGGATTTGAACACCATGAGCGACTTCTGGAACAGCGTGCTGCAATGGCTGCATGGCCTGGGTCTGCATCCGGGCCGCGAGGCCGTGGAGCAGGCGGGCGCCATGGCCGGCAGGGCCGCCCAGGTCGCGGGCCAGATGGACCTGGGCGCGCTGCTGGCGCTGGCCGCGGCCCTGGGCTGGGCCAGCGGCCTGCGCCTGTATGCGGTGGTGTTCGCGGTCGGCCTGCTGGGCATCACCGGCCTGGTGCCGCTGCCGGGCAGTCTGCATGTGCTGGCCCATCCGCTGGTGCTGATCATCAGCGGCGGCCTGCTGCTCGTGGAGTTCTGCGCGGACAAGATCCCCGTGCTGGATTCGGTCTGGGACCTGTTCCAGAGCGTGCTGCGCATCCCCGCGGGCGCGGCGCTGGCGGCGGCCGTGTTCGGGGCCGACAACAGCACCATGGCCATGGTCGCGGCACTGCTGGGCGGCACGCTGGCCGCCACCAGCCAGGCGGCCAAGACCACGACAAGGGCTCTGATCAATACCTCGCCCGAGCCCTTTTCCAATCTGGGCGCGAGCCTGGCGGAGGACACGGCATCCCTGGGCGCCATCTGGCTGGCGCTCAGCCATCCGCTGGTGTTCGCCGGCGTGCTGCTGGTGGTGGTGATCGCGATGTGGCTGGTGATCTGGGTGCTGTGGCGCTTTCTCAAGGCCGCCATCGGCCGCCTGCGCGGCTGGCTGAATGGTTCCGCGGCGCCGCAAACTTGAAAAACATGGCTGCCGGCGCTGGATGCACAAGCGCTGGCGGCTCAAAGACCTGAAATTCCTGGAGACGATATGTTCAAGAAAATCCTGATCGCAAACCGTGGAGAGATCGCCTGCCGTGTGGCGGCCAGCGCACGCCGCATGGGCGTCAAGACCGTGGCCGTGTATTCGGACGCCGACGCCCAGGCCAAGCATGTGGCGGCCTGCGACGAGGCAGTGCACATAGGCGGCAGCGCCCCCAAGGACAGCTATCTGCGCTGGGAACGGATTCTGGAGGCGGCCAGGGCCACGGGCGCCGAGGCCATCCATCCGGGCTACGGCTTTCTCTCCGAGAACGAGGACTTTGCCAATGCCTGCGTGGCGGCCGGTCTGGTCTTCATCGGCCCGCCCGCCAGCGCGATCCGCGCCATGGGTCTGAAGGCCGAGTCCAAGCAGCTGATGGAAAAAGCCGGCGTGCCGCTGGTGCCCGGCTATCACGGTGCGGGCCAGGACCCGGCCATGCTGCAGCGCGAGGCCGACCGCATCGGCTACCCGGTGCTGATCAAGGCCAGCGCGGGCGGTGGCGGCAAGGGCATGCGCCTGGTGGAAAAAAGCGCGGACTTTGCGGCGGCGCTGGAGTCCTGCAAGCGCGAGGCCAGCAACAGCTTCGGCAACGACGCGGTGCTGATCGAGAAATACGTGCTGCGCCCGCGCCATATCGAGATTCAGGTGTTCGGCGACACCCTGGGCAACTGCGTCTATCTGTTCGAGCGCGACTGCTCGGTGCAGCGCCGCCACCAGAAGGTGCTCGAGGAGGCTCCCGCGCCCGGCATGACGCCCGCGCTGCGCCAGAAGATGGGCGAGGCCGCCGTGGCCGCGGCCAAGGCCGTGAACTATGTGGGTGCGGGCACGGTGGAGTTCATCGTCGAGCAGCCCGGCGGCTACGACCAGCCCGAGGCCATGAAGTTCTACTTCATGGAAATGAACACCCGGCTGCAGGTCGAGCACCCGGTGACCGAGGCCATCACCGGCGAGGACCTGGTGCTGTGGCAGCTGCTGGTGGCCAGCGGCCAGCCCCTGCCCAAGCAACAGTCCGAGCTCAGGATTCAGGGCCATGCGATCGAGGCGCGCATCTGCGCCGAGAACCCCGAGAACAACTTCCTGCCCGCCACCGGCCATCTGGCCGTGTACCGCAAGCCTGCCTGCAGCAGCTTCGAGATCAGCGCGGTGCGCGTGGACGACGGCGTGCGCGAAGGCGATGCCATCAGCCCCTTCTACGACTCCATGATCGCCAAGCTCATCGTCCACGGCGGTGACCGCGCCCAGGCGCTGGCACGCCTGGATGCGGCCCTGGCCCAGACCCATATCGTGGGGTTGACGACCAATGTGCAGTTTCTGCGCCAGGTGGTGAAGAGCCAGGCCTTCTCCAACGCCTTGCTCGACACCGCACTGATAGAGCGCGAACGCGAGGCCCTGTTCGGCAAGGATTTCGTGGGCCGCGATCTGGCCGTGGCCGCGGCCATTGCCCGCCAGCTCCAGCAGGAGCAGGCCCGGCAGGGCGCGGACCCGTTCAGCCGCCGCGACGGCTGGCGCCTGTCGGGCCGCTATGTGCGCCACCTCGGCTTTGCCTACCGCGGCGAGGAATTCAGCGCCGGCCTGGTCTACGGCCGCGACGGCGAAACCCTTCAGGTCGGCGTGGGCGCGGGCGAGACGCGCAGCGAAGCCACGCTGCAGTGGCGCGCGCTGAGCGATGGTCGTCTGGAGCTGAACTGGGGCGGCCAGCGCACGGTGGCCGTGGTCCATGCACAGGGCGAGCAGCTGTCCGTCTTCACCGACGCGGGCAGCACCCAGATCACCGTGGTGGACCAGCTGGCCCACGCGGGCGACACCGGCCACGAAGGCGGGCGCCTCACGGCCCCCATGCCCGGCAAGGTGGTGTCGTTTACCGTCAAGGCCGGCGACCAGGTCAGCAAGGGTCAGCCGCTGGCCGTGATGGAGGCCATGAAGATGGAGCACACGATTGCCGCCCCCGGCGACGGCGTGGTGCTGGAGCTGCTCTACGCGCCCGGCGACCAGGTCAGCGAGGGGGCCGAGCTGCTGCGCCTGGAGGTCGCGGCCTGAGCGCCGCGCGGTTAGTACTGTTTTGCCAAAAAGAGCGGCTGGCGCTTGCCGGGACATGGTTTTAGCTGATTTCAACCTTGAAATCAATGCCGGACAAGCGCAGGCAGCTTCTCTATCGATAGCAGATTATTTGCCGGCCTTGGCTGCAGCAGCTGCGCCAAACCGTTAGGCTTCACACCCATGAAAGTGACTTTTTGCTGTGAAGATACGCGGCCAGAACCCTGGCTCCAAGGTTTGCGCGCGGCCCTGCCGGACGCGGAGATCGGCATCTGGGAGCCCGGCGCGCCCCAGGCCGACTATGCGCTGGTCTGGGCTCCGCCCCAGCGCTTCATCGACGAGCAGGCTGCGGGCCTCAAAGCCATGTTCAACATCGGCGCCGGCGTGGATGCGCTGCTGCCGCTGACGATTCCTGCCGCTCTGCCCGTCTATCGCCTCGAAGATGCAGGCATGGCCGTGCAGATGGCAGAGTACGTGGCCCAGGCCGTGATCCGCTTCTTCCGCGGACTGGATGCCTACGAGGCCGATATGGCCCAGGGTATCTGGCAGCACCAGCGCAACCCCCGGCGCGCCGACTATCCCGTGGGCGTGATGGGCCTGGGCAAGATGGGCGAGCGCGTGGCCAGGGCGCTGACCGTGTTCGACTTCCCGGTCAAGGGCTGGAGCCGCTCGCCGCGCGAGCTGGACGGCGTGACCTGCTTCAGCGGCATGGACAGTCTCGACGGTTTTCTGTCGTCCACGCGCATTCTCGTGAACCTGCTGCCGCTGCACGACGAAACCCGTGACATCATCAATGCGCGTACGCTGGCGCTGCTGCAGCCCGGCGCCTATGTGATCAACGTGGGGCGTGGCGGCCATGTGGTGGACGCCGACCTGATCTCGCAGATCGATGCCGGCCATGTCAGCGGCGCCTTGCTGGACGTGTTCCGCGAGGAGCCGCTGCCCGAGGCCCATCCGTTCTGGAAGCATCCCAGGATCGTCCTCACGCCCCATACCTCGGCGCGCACGCTGGCCGCCGACAGCATTGCGCAGATCGTGGGCAAGGTCGCGGCCATGAGCCGGGGCGAACCCGTGAGCGGGCGCGTGGATTTGCAACGCGGCTACTGAGCCGTTTCAAGGAGACAAGCATGAACTACCCTGCACGCGTCAAGATCATCGACGTCGGTCCGCGCGACGGCCTGCAGAACGAGAAGCAGCCGGTGGCCGCGGCCGTCAAGGTCGAGCTGGTGCAGCGCCTGCAGGATGCGGGCCTCAAGGAGATCGAGGTCACCAGCTATGTGTCGCCCAAATGGGTGCCGCAGATGGCCGACGCTGCCTCCGTCATGGCCGGCATAGACCGCCGCGGCGATGTGCGCTATTCGGTGCTGACGCCCAATATGCAGGGCTTCGAGGCCGCCCTGGCCGGCCGGCCCGACGAGATCGTGGTCTTCGGCGCGGCCAGCGAGGCCTTCAACCAGAAGAACATCAACTGCTCCATCGCCGAGAGCATGGAGCGCTTCGCGCCCGTGGTGCGGGCGGCGCTGGATGCGGGCATCGCGGTGCGCGGCGCCATGAGCTGCACCGTGGGCTGCCCCTATGAGGGCGAGATCGCGCCCGAGAAGGTCGGCTATCTGGCAGGGCTCATGAAGGGCATTGGCGTGCAGCGCGTGGACGTGGCCGACACCATAGGCGTGGGCACGCCCATCAAGGTGCAGAAGGCGCTGGAGGCCACGCTCGCGCATTTCGGCATCGACCAGGTGTCGGGTCATTTCCACGACACCTACGGCCAGGCCCTGTCCAATACGCTGGCGGCGCTGGAGCTCGGTGTCTGGAACTTCCAGTCCTCGGTCGCCGGCCTCGGCGGCTGCCCCTATGCCAAGGGCGCCACGGGCAATGTGGCCACCGAGGACGTGGTCTATCTGCTGCACGGCATGGGCATAGAGACGGGCATAGACCTCGACAAGCTGATCGATGCGGGCCAGTTCATCAGCCAGCATCTGGGCCGGCCCACGCAGTCGCGCGTGGCCAAGGCCTTGCTGATCAAGCGCGCGGGCTGAGCGGCGCGCCTGCCTGGGCGCTACCATAAGAACGTGTTTATGACCTCTACGCTGCCGCGTTGAGACGCAATCGGGATGGGTTCGAAGCGATGGGACGCAGCTTGCACCGGGGTGCAAGCAAGCCGCAGCGCGATGAAATCGCCCGATTTCGTCTCAACCCTTCGGGCCAGTGCCTTTGCGGGCGGTCTGCGGTGTTGCGGCCGCTTGCAAGGCACGAGCCTTGCCGCGCACCCGCGCCTAGCATCCCATCCCGCAAAGACACTGGCGCGGCGGCGAGGAGATCGTAAACACGTTCTAAGAGGGCTACAGGCATATCGGGGCGGCGGCGCCCCTTTTCGGGAAAACAATGATGTGTGGATCAGAATTGCAGACGCTGCCGGAAGGTGTGCAGCGTGTCAGCCGCTTTTTGCAGGATGCCGGTCATCCTCATGCGCCGCGGATGCTGGACGGCGCGGCGCGTACCGCGCAGGAGGCCGCGGATCAGCTCGACATCCTCGTCGGGCAGGTGGCCAAGAGCATCATCTTCAAACGCAAGAGCGATGGTGCGGCGGTGCTGGTCGTGACCTCGGGCGATAAGCGTGTCGACGAGAAGAAGGTGACGGAGCTGGTGGGCAAGGTCGGCCGCGCCGACGCGGATTTCGTCAAGTCCAGCACCGGCTTTGCTATTGGCGGCGTCAGCCCCGTGGCGCATGCCACCAAGGTGCTGACCTTGATGGACGCCGAGCTGCAGCGCTTTGAGACCGTGTGGGCCGCGGCAGGCCATCCTTATGGCGTGTTTCCCGCATCGCCTGCGCAGCTGCAGGCGCTGACCGCAGCCCCCTGGTCGAATGTGGTGGAGCAGGCATGAGCACGGAAACGCTTCAGGATTTGCGCGCGCAGCAGCTGGCCCAACTGGCCGCCAAGGCCGAGGTGGCGCTGGTATGGACCGAGGCCGGCCAGCCCGTGGCTTCGCCCTGCATCAATGTCTGCCGCATGACCGAGGACCGCAGCCATTGCCAGGGCTGCTTCAGAACCATTGACGATATCCGCGCCTGGTCCAAGGCCGACAGCGAGCTGCGCCTGCAGATCTGGGGCCGGCTGCTGCAGCGTGCGGGGCTGGACGATCCGAGAACCCATTAGGCATGGCGGGAGGACCGGGCATGAAGCACATCACTTTCTATCTGGATTTTGTTTCCCCCTATGCCTGGCTGGCGCTGGAGCAGCTGCCCAAGGCTCTGGAGGGGCTCAGCTATCACGTCGAATACCGTCCGGTGCTGCTGGGAGCCCTGCTGCAGCAAAACGCCAACCCCGGCCCAGCGGGCATTCCGGCCAAGAGGCTGTGGACCTATAGACATGTGAGCTGGCTCGGACGTGAGCTTGGCGTGCCGCTGCAGATGCCGGCCCAGCACCCCTTCAAGCCTCTGCCGCTGCTGCGGCTGGCCCTGGCCCATGGGCGCCAGGGCGGCATCAACCGCTTTGTGGCGCAGACCGTGATGCAGCATGTCTGGGTCGACGGCGCCGACGCCAACGATCCGCAGCGCCTGCAGGCGCTGCGCGCGCAGCTGCAGGAGCAGAAGCAGCATGATGAGGGCGGCGACATGGTCAAGCAGTGGCTGCGCAGCAATACCGAGAGGGCGCAGCAGGCCGGCGTGTTCGGCGTGCCCGCCTGGGAGGTGGACGGTCATGTGTTCTGGGGCCTGGACGGCCTGCCCATGCTGCGTGCCTATCTGCGGGGCGATGCCTGGTTCGGGCAGCAGTGGGAGGCCGCGGCCCGCGTGGAGTCGGGGCTGCAGTAGTCCCTGGCTTGCGGCGCCGTCGCGCAATCGGGCCGTAAGCCTGGGCCGGCACACTGCGGTGCATAGCGGCCGCCTCACTCTTGCCAGCCATGCCCAACGCCTTCAATTTCTCCGCCTCGCCCTTCGATTGCCTGGACCCGGAAGAACGGGCCCTGGTGCGTGCCGGCGTCGATATCGCCTATTTTCCAGAGGCCGCCGTGGTGCTGGATGTGGGTGACCGGCCCACGCATCTGTTCGTCATCATCAAAGGCCATGTCACGCAGCTCGAAGGCGAGGAGGTGCTGGCCACCTATGGGCCCGACGACTGCTTCGACGGGCGCGGCCTGGTGGCCGGGCGGGTCAGCAGCCGTTTTCTGGTGGCCGAGGAACTCGTGGCCTACCAGCTGGCGCGCGAGACCGTGGGCGAGCTGATCGCGCGCAATACGGCGTTTGGCGCGCTGCTGTTTTCCGACCTGGGCCACAAGCTCAGCACGCTGGCCCAGCGCGCCGACCGCCACGAGCTGCAGTCGCTGACGCTGGCGCGCGTGGACCAGGCTTATCTGCGTCCCGCCCATGTGGTGGCTGCGGGCACCGACATCGTCACCGTCACGCGCCTGTTCCATACCGAGCGCACGACCAGCGTGCTGGTCTCGGGTCTGCCGGGCAGGAGTGATGGAGAGCTGGGCATCTTCACGAGCACCACGCTGCAGCGCGCCATTCTCGACGGGCGGCCGCTGGCCAGCCTGGCCGTGGGCGAGTTCGCGAGCCATCCCGTGGTCACGGTGCGAGCCGGCGACCAGCTCGGCGATGCCATGCTGCTGCTGCTGCGCGCACGCGTGCACCGGCTGGCGGTTCTCGACGATGGGGGACGGGTGCTGGGCATTCTCGAAGCCCTGGATCTGTTCAGCTTTCTGGCCAATCATTCGCACCTGATCACGGTGCAGATCGAGCAGGCCCAGAACCTGGCGGCGCTGGAGCCGGCCGCGGCCCAGGTCACACGCCTGGTGGCCGCGCTGCAGCGCGGCGGCACGCGCATAGGGCTGATGGCCAGGCTGGTGCAGCAGCTCAATGCGCGCCTGTTCGAGCGCGCCTGGCAGATGCTGGCGCCGGCCGATCTGGTGGCCAACAGCTGCCTGTTCGTCATGGGCAGCGAAGGACGCGGCGAACAGCTGCTCAAGACCGATCAGGACAACGGCCTGCTGCTGCGCGACGGCTATGCACCGCCTGCCGATCTGGAGACGATCTGCCAGCGCTTCTCCGCGGTGCTGGAGCGCTTCGGCTACCCCGAATGCCCGGGCCGCATCATGCTCAGCAACCCCGAATGGCGCGGCGCGGCCGCCGATTTCGGCCGGCGCGTGCGCGCCTGGCTGCTGCTGCCGGGCGAGGGCGATCTGATGCGCCTGGCCATCTTCATGGACGCCCATGCGGTGGCCGGCGACGCCGCACTGCTGGAGGCGGTGCGCCAGCCGCTGCTGGCGCTGGCGGCCGACAACGATGCGCATCTGGCCCGCTTTGCGGCGGACATCGATGCCTTCGGCAGCCCTGCCGGCTGGTGGAACCGCCTGCTGGGCCTGGGCGATGAAGCGCGTGCCGTGAATCTCAAGAAGGCCGGCATTTTCCCCATCGTGCATGGCGTGCGCAGCCTGGCGCTGCTGCATCGCATTGCCGAAACCGGCACGGCCGAGCGCATTGCCGCCCTGCAGGCCCATGGCGCGCTGGAGGCGGAGCTGGGTGGCGAGCTGCTCGAAGGCCTGCATTTCCTGATGGGGCTGCGCCTGCGCGCGGGCCTGGCCGAGCTGGACCTGGGGCGTGCCGTCACCGGCAATGTGGACCCGGCACGGCTGAGCAGCCTGGAGCGCGATCTGCTCAAGGATGCGCTGTCCGTGGTCAAGCGCTTCAAGGCGCTGCTGCATCAGCGCCTGCGGCTGGATGCGGTGGCATGAGCTGGCCCATGTGGATCTCCGGCGGTCTCGCGCAATGGCGGCGGGATCGCCGGCGTCGGCGTCTGGCCGACCCGGAATTCGCCTTTCTGTTCGACGATCCGCCGCCCCATGAATGGGTGGCGCTGGACTGCGAGACCACGGGACTGGACCGGCGCCGCGATGAAATCGTTTCCATAGGCGCGGTGCGCATCGTGGGCGAGCGGCTGCTGACCAGCGAAAGGCTGGAGCTGCTGGTACAGCCCGAGCACGGCGTGTCGCCCGAAAGCGTGCGCATCCACCGTCTGCGCGAACGCGACGTGGCCCGGGGTCTGCCGGCCGAGGAGGCCGTGCGTCGCCTGCTGCACTTTGTCGGCAGCCGGCCCCTGGTTGGCTACTACCTGGAGTTCGATCTGGCCATGCTCAACCGCATCGCCCGTCCGCTGCTGGGCATGGCCCTGCCCCAGCCGGCCATCGAAGTATCGGCCCTGTACTACGACTACAAGTTCCGCCAGCTGCCACCCTACCAGCAGCATGACAACGCCGGGATCGACCTGCGCTTTGACACCATGATGCGCGATCTTCAACTGCCGCTGCGCGATGCCCACGATGCGCTCAACGATGCGGTGATGGCCGGGCTGGCCTTCATCAAACTGCGCAGGCTGCAGGGGATGTCATCTTGAGTTAATAGCTGCCGGCGCTTGATGGATAAGCGCCAGGGGTCTATTGGGCTTCAAAGCAAGAGACATGAAAAAAGGAGCGTGTCGAACGCTCCTTGGTGGGATCGAACCCGGCGGCTGGCGCCGGGTGGGGCGGGAAATCAGTGCCCCGAGGCGCCCGATGCACCCAGGCCGGTTTCCGAGCGCACTTGCTGCGCGGGGAAGGCGGCACGTTCCTTGGCGGCCTGGCCGCTCTTGTCGAGCACCGAGAACAGCCATACGCCCCCGAAGCCTATGGCCATGGAGAACAGCGCGGGCGAGGTGTAGGGGAACCAGGCTGAGCCCGCGGGATTGCCCAGCGTGGCTTCCCAGACCGAAGGCGAGAGGATGGTCAGGCCCACCGAGGAGATCAGGCCCAGGAAGCCGCCGATCACGGCACCCTTGGTCGTGCAGTCCTTCCACAGCACCGACAGCAGCAGCGGCGGGAAGTTGGCCGAGGCCGCGACGGCGAAGGCCAGCGAGACCATGAAGGCGATGTTCTGCTTCTCGAACACAATGCCCAGCAGCACGGCCACGATGCCCAGGCAGATCGTGGTGATGCGCGAGACCTTGAGCTCGGCAGCGTTGTCGGCCTTGCCCTGCTTGAACACGGTGGCGTACAGGTCGTGCGAGACCGCCGAGGCACCGGACAGGGTCAGGCCCGCGACCACGGCCAGGATGGTGGCGAAGGCCACGGCCGAGATGAAGCCGTAGAACACGTCGCCGCCCACGCTCTTGGCCACCAGCACGGCCGCCATATTGGCCGTGCCGGCTCCGCCCTTGATCACGCCCTTGGCCGTGTCGGCCATCTCGGGGTTGGTCAGCACCATGGTGATGGCGCCGAAGCCGATGATGAAGATCAGGATGTAGAAGTAGCCGATCCAGGTCGTGGCCCAGAACACGCTCTTGCGCGCTTCCTTGGCGTCGGGCACGGTGAAGAAGCGCATCAGGATGTGGGGCAGGCCCAGCGTGCCGAACATCAGCGCCATGCCGAAGCTGATGGCCGAGATCGGATCCTTGATGAAGCCGCCCGGGCCCATGATGGCCAGGCCCAGCTTGGCGGCTTCCTCGGGCGACTTGCCGCTGTTGGATGCGATCTCGGTGCGCACGCGCACGCCGTCGGCGAACAGTGCCTCGAAGCTGAAGCCGTACCTGGCCATGATCATGAAGCCCATGAAGCTCACGCCGGCCAGTAGCATCACGGCCTTGATGATCTGCACCCAGGTGGTGGCCGTCATGCCGCCGAACAGCACGTAGATCATCATCAGCGCGCCCACCAGCACCACGGCGACCCAGTAGTCCAGGCCGAACAGCAGCTTGATCAGCTGGCCCGCACCCACCATCTGCGCGATCAGGTAGAAGGCCACGACCACCAGCGTGCCGCTGGCCGCGAAGGCGCGGAACGGCGTCTGAGCGAAGCGATAGCCGGCCACGTCGGCAAAGGTGAACTTGCCCAGATTGCGCAGACGCTCGGCCAGCAGAAAAGTCAGGATGGGCCAGCCCACGAGAAAGCCGATGGAGTAGATCAGGCCGTCATAGCCATTGGCCATGACCGAGGCCGAGATGCCGAGAAAGGAAGCGGCCGACATGTAGTCGCCGGCGATGGCCAGGCCGTTCTGGAAGCCCGTGATGCCGCCACCGGCGGTGTAGAAGTCGGCGGCGGAACGCGTCTTGGCTGCGGCCCATTTGGTGATCCACAGCGTGCCGGCCACGAAGGCCACGAACAGGATGATGGCTGTCCAGTTGGTGGCCTGCTTGGCGGTCTCGCCCACATCACCGCCCGCTGCCATGGCCGTACCCGCCAGACCCAGGGTCAGCGCGCCCGCCAGGGTGTGTTGCAGATGCTTGTTCATTGGGTGGCGTCCTTCAGGATGTCCTGGGTGAGCTTGTCGAATTCGCCATTGGCGCGGCGCACGTAGAAGCCGGTGATGAGCACCGTGAACACGATGACGCCCATGGCGATGGGAATGCCCAGCGAGGTGACGCCGGCACCAATGGGCTGGGCCAGGAATGGCTTGTCGAACGCGATCAGCGCGACATAGCCGTAGTACACGACCAGCATCAGCAGCGTCAGCACGAGGCCCAGTCGATTGCGCTTGCGGCGCAGGTCCTGATAGGCAGGGTTGTCTTGGATTTTTTGTACCACCGGATCGTTCACCGTGTTGTCTCCTTGGAATGCTTGCCTGCATCGCACTCATCGGCATGAATTTCCCTGCAGGCCTGGGCATTCTGGGAAGCCCGTCTGACCGTCTCCTTACTTACGATATCGGTGTTTCCACTGGGTTTTTCACATCGAAAAAAAACAGCTCCGGGTTAGTGCTGACAGGGTCGGGAAAAGCCTTGTCTTGAATTTTTTCAAACCGATTTTTTGTAAGTTAGCGGTCAGTCGAGGCTTTGATATTGAAAACACAGGTGAGTTGGCAGCGCCTGATATTTCAAAAATCAAGGAGACAAGCATGGCCATCAATGCGACAGCGAATATGGGAGGCAAGTCGGCCCCAAGGCCGATGAGCCCGGAGGAGCGCAAAGTCATTTTTGCGTCGTCACTGGGTACCGTTTTCGAGTGGTACGACTTCTATCTTTACGGCTCCCTGGCGGCCATCATCGCCAAGCAGTTCTTCAGCGGACTGGATTCGGGATCGGCCTTCATCTTCGCGCTGCTGGCCTTTGCCGCGGGCTTCATCGTGCGGCCATTCGGTGCGCTGGTGTTCGGCCGCCTGGGCGACATGATCGGGCGCAAGTACACCTTTCTGGTGACGATTCTGATCATGGGCCTGTCCACCTTCATCGTGGGCGTGCTGCCCAACTACGCCAGCATCGGCGTGGCGGCACCCGTGATTCTGATTGCGCTGCGCATGCTGCAAGGCCTGGCGCTGGGCGGTGAATACGGCGGTGCCGCGACCTATGTGGCCGAGCATGCGCCGCATGGCAGGCGCGGTGCCTACACCTCGTGGATCCAGACCACGGCCACGCTGGGCCTTTTCCTGTCGCTGCTGGTGATTCTGGGCGTGCGCACCTCGCTGGGCGAAGAGGCGTTTGCCGACTGGGGCTGGCGCATTCCCTTCTTGGTGTCTATCCTGCTGCTGGCCATCTCGGTCTGGATCCGCATGACGCTGTCCGAGTCGCCGGCCTTCCAGAAGATGAAGGCCGAGGGCAAGGTGTCCAAAGCGCCTCTGTCGGAGTCCTTCGGCCAGTGGAAGAACCTCAAGGTCGTGATCCTGGCCCTGCTGGGTCTGACCGCCGGCCAGGCCGTGGTCTGGTACACCGGCCAGTTCTACTCGTTGTTCTTCCTGACCCAGCAGCTCAAGGTCGACGCCGTGACGGCCAATCTGATGATCGCGGCCGCGCTGCTGATCGGCACGCCTTTCTTCGTGATCTTCGGCACGCTGTCGGACAAGATCGGCCGCAAGCCCATCATCATGCTGGGCTGCATTCTGGCCGTGCTGACCTACTTCCCCGCCTTCAAGGCCCTGACCGAAGCGGCCAACCCCGATCTGGCTGCGGCCCAGGCCCGGAACAAGGTGGTCATCGTGGCCGACCCCAGCGAGTGCTCGTTCCAGTTCAATCCCACGGGAACCGCCAAGTTCACCAGCTCCTGCGACGTGGCCAAGCAGGTGCTGGCAGCGGGCTCCGTGAGCTACGACACCGAGGAAGCGCCCTCGGGCACCGTGGCCAGCATCCGCATCGGCTCCACCGAGATCCCCTCGTTCTCGATCAAGGGCCTGAGTCCCGAGGATGCCAAGGCCAAGGACGGTGCTTTCAAGAAGGCCGTGGTCGCAGAGCTGACCAAGGACGGCTATCCCGCCAAGGCCGACCCCGCCAAGATGAACAAGGTGATGATGGTCGTCATCCTGACCTATCTGGTGCTGCTGGTGACCATGGTCTACGGCCCCATCGCGGCCATGCTGGTGGAGCTGTTCCCCACTCGCATCCGCTACACCTCGATGAGCCTGCCCTATCACATCGGCAACGGCTGGTTTGGTGGTCTGCTGCCCACCATGTCCTTCGCCATCGTGGCTCAGACCGGCAATATGTACAACGGTCTCTGGTATCCGATCATCATTGCCGGCGTGACGGCCGTGATCGGTACGCTGTTCGTGCCCGAAACCAAGGACCGCGACATCTACGCCGCAGATTGAGTCCAGGGACGGCTGCTGCAAATCGGTGCAGCGGCCGCATTCCAAGCCCGCAAGGCCCAGGCCTGGCGGGCTTTTTTATTGGCTATGTCCCCGTTGAGTGTGGAAAAACGCCGATAGCCGCGAGGAGCATGGCTTGCGGGGTTGGCAGGCGATG
>NZ_JBFYGN010000027.1:0-58105 GCF_041079535.1 Comamonas guangdongensis
AATCCGATAGGACTTCCGGGCATCCATGCTGAACTTCGCGCACCAGCGCTGGGCTAGGAAAGTCCCTTCGTATTCGAACAGCGACAACCACAAGCGGGCAGCAGGGAGGAGCTTCCCTGCTTCATAAGTTCCCACTACTTTCGTATACGTCCAAGTCGAGTTTGATAGATCGTTGCCCTAGCGCCAATAAAGCTTTCGAGGAAAGAGCTAACCCGTCGTTGTAGCTGTCCATAAAAATCCCACAAAACAGATCTAGGGTATACCGTCTACTGAGGTTGTCCCAAACTTCAAGATCCGGAGTAAGTTGGCTTAATAGCTCAAACACCTGTGCTTCCAAATCTTCTGGCCTGCGCTCGCCAGCTTCGAGATACCACGATCCTGTTCTGGCGATCCGTACCTTGCCGTTTCGTCCGACAACTTCCTGTCCTTTTTGAGCGGCATTTGTCGGCGGCACGCCTAGTAGCGCGCTGATCTCATCTGGAATTAAATCGTCACCTCTCAGCCGAAGTGCGGCTGCTGAACGAGCTATCAGACCCATCGAACACCCCCTCAAACTGACTCAAAACTTCGCTCAATATGGTAGCAAGAGAAAAAAGCGACTCTATAGACTGCAAAGTGGTCTCTCGCCTCAGCGAATCAAAAGTCTCCTTTGGTTTGAACAGCGACAGCCGCAACCGGCCGAGCCGCCGCTGGCAGTAACAAGAAGCAGGCACTCAACGCTGAACGGCGAGCGGCGGCTTGCCGACGTGAGTCTGCTCGCACAGCTGGCCAGGTCTCCCCCTAGCCGCCAGCTCACGGCGATATGCACGTAGCATCTGGCGTGGGTAGTGATTGCCATGGGCGAACATGGCTCTCTTCGTACTTCCGGCGGAGATACCTCATGTCAAGATCCGATTTGGCCATCCAGTCTTGACCCGCTTCGAAGCTCGTGACCGCACTTTTGTGCAGGGTGCAGAAGACCGCCCAAACCATCAGCTGATGCGCCTCGCTCCACGTCTTTGCATGATCTTCTGCAATATCCAACAGCCCGTTCAGCTGCGGAAATAGCCCCCCGCGGCCGGTCAACAGCTTTCCGTCAGAAATTGGTATCCGCGACGGCCAGAACCGCAGCGCTTCACGCAGCACTTTCTTGAATTTCATTGGCTCGGAGGCCTAACGTAATGCAAACCGCACCAGACCAAAGGCCATATCTGGCGCTTGTGGCCTAAATTTGCACAAAAACGCAGCAAGAGGCGTGTAGCCTGGTTTTGAGGCATGCGCTCATGCATGCAAATACAGTATTGAAGTGAGGCTACATCGGCTCGAATCGCTTATTAGGCACCGGACCTGTGCCCGATGGTATGCAACAAGCGCATTCGCATGCCCATGACCGATGCCGTGCTCGAGCTTGAGGTGGGCGACCTGTTCCATATGTTTTTTATCGTGCAGGCCATCGAGAATCTTGATCCAGTGCGTGACTGGCTTCCCGTAGGCCTTCTCAATGGATGGGAAGTAGGACGCGGGTCCTTTGATCTTTTGCTCGCTTGCCATGTGCGCCTCCGATGACTGGATAAGGGGTCTGGCGCAAAGCATCCAAGGCCCCTTACGGGATGCCTTGGACGCAGCGCACATTGTTGCTTCCGAACCGCACCATGCCCCAGCCATATCTGGCGCTTGCGGTTTAGGTTGGCGCGAGAAAATGCAGCCAAAGACCTGCATCCCAGCTTGGCGGGACGGCGCGCTGAACCGTTAGCCGACGCTCGTCTATCATTGGCCAAGCAGTGCGGAGAAACGCCATCCTACATTTGCTGCCGACCACAATGCGTGGCGGTTCACCATCTATTACGAGATGACCATGTCGCGATATGTTGCCTTTCTTCGCGGCGTCAGCCCGATGAACGCTCGGATGCCCGAACTTAAGCTGTGCTTCGAGGCCGCGGGCTTCTCCGAAGTGAGAACTTTGCTTTCCAGCGGAAACGTCGTGTTCAACGCGCAATCGTCGTCGCTGTCCAGTTTGGAGCAACGCGCGGAGCAGGCGATGCGGTCCGAACTGGGCCACGGCTTCGACACCTTCGTGCGCCCGGTCTGCTATCTCCAGGACCTCATCGACTCGGACCCCTTCGCCGAGTTCAGCCTTGCTCCTTCGGCCAAGCGGGTTGTCACCTTTCTCCGCGGCCCGATGCCGCCAGACGTGAAGCTGCCCATAGAGAGCGACGGTGCAAGCATTGTCAAGGCCAATGCCACGGAGGTCTTCAGCGCCTATGTGCCAGATCCGAAGAAAGGTCCCGTGTTCATGCGCCTGCTCGAACGCTCATTCGGGAAGGACATCACCACTCGCACGCTCGATACGGTCATCAAGTGTGCCAAGGCATAGGTTTCCTGCGTAAGGCGATCGCTCGAGCACTCGTACCGCACGGCTGAAATGGGTCGAACCGAGACCCGCGCAACTTGCCTAAACCCAGCTTCAACGAGGCCTGCCCGCAGAATCGGGATCTGCCTGCTCGCCGGGTGACTCTGGCGCGGCTGCTTTCGTCTGAAGCACAGCTGCTTCAGCCTCCGGCTCTTTCGGCAAGGATGCTCTTGCCACGTGGAGCATATGCTGGGCCAGCGATTCATACAGCGGGCGCGCAATCATGCGCGAGACCATGCTGGCGATCATGGCCGAGGCCATCAGGCTCAGCACCAGGGAATGGCCGTCGACCATCTCCATCACGATGATGAAGGCCGTCAGCGGCGCCTGGGTCACGGCGGCCAGAAACGCCGCCATGCCCATGGCAATCAGCGCCGGCGCGATGTCCGAGACGCCGGCCAGCTGCGCGACGTTGTTGCCCACGCCCGCGCCTATGGACAGAGAAGGCGCGAAAATCCCGCCCGGCACGCCGGCCCAGGCCGACAGCCAGGTGGCGATGAACTTCAGCGTTACATAGAACTCCGGCACATCGGCCTCGCCCTGAAGCATGTGCTTGACGGCCTCCGAGCCCGCGCCGAAGGTGGCGCCGCCCGTGACCAGGCCGATCACGGCGATCAGCAGTGCCAGCAGCGCCGCAAAACGGATGGGAAAGCGCGACTTCAGCCGATTCAGCCTCTCGGTCGACGAGGTCAGCGAAAGCGTCATCAGCTTCGCGAACAGGCCGCCCAGCACGCCGCAGCTCAAAGCCACGGCCAGGCAGGGCAGCAGGTCGTGCCAGCCCAGCTGCGAGACGCGGATGCGGCCGAAATAGCTGAGGTTGCCGAACACCGACACCCCCATCAGGCCGGCCAGCACGATGGCCGCAATGATCAGGCCGCTGGAGCGCGACTCGAGCTTGCGTGACAGCTCCTCAATCGCGAACACCACGCCGGCCAGCGGCGCATTGAAGGCCGCCGCAATGCCCGCGGCACCGCCTGCCACCAGCAGCGCATGGCTGTTGATCGCGGATTTGGGGCCCAGCCAATGCCGGGCCGAATGCATGACGCCGGCCGCCACCTGCACCGAAGGGCCTTCGCGCCCTATGGACAGGCCGGCCGCAAAGCCGACGCTGCCCAGAACGATCTTGGCAAACGACAGCCACAGCGAAACAAAGCGCCGGCGCAGACCCGTGTCCACCGAAGGCTCCAGCGTGGCAATCACCTGCGGAATGCCGGAACCGCCAGCGCCCGGCGCCCATCTGCGAGTCACCCAGACGGCGGCGGCCGTGAGCGCGGGCATCCACAGCAGCACCAGCCAGCCCCCATGCCAGTGGTAGAGGCGTTCGAAAAAGCCGAATGCCGCATCGGCCAGCAGCGTGAAAGCCACCACGCTCAGGCCCGCGACGGCCGCATAGGCCAGCACCACGGTGCGCTCCAGCCAGCGCCGGCCATCGCGCATTTCCTGGTTGAGATTGTGAAAAAAATCTGGCTCTTGCTGCATGGGCGGGCTACGGTGAACGCGGGCGATGGAGGGCTTTATTCTGTGCCCTATCCAATACACGTGCAGCGGCCACTGCCACCTCGCAGCTCGCTGTGCGTCCTCCCCAGGGACTCAAGCCGCAGCGTCCTCCATATGCGGCGGTGCCGTACTCCCCTCCGTATCGAGCGCCAGCAGACGGGCCGTACGCGCCACGATGTCGTCGATCTGCGCCCCGCTGCACACCAGGGGCGGCAGCAGTCGGATGGTGCGTTCGCGGGTGACGGTGATCAGCAATTGCTGCTCGGCCAGCGCGCGGCCCACGAGATCCTGGCAGTTGCGGTCCAGTTCTATCCCCGCCATCAGGCCCAGGCCGCGTATCGCCTGCACCTGCGGATGAGAATCCAGAACCCGGCGCAGGCCGCTCAGCAGGCGTTCGCCCAGTTCGGCGGCCCGCTGCGGCAGCTCATCACGCACCATGATGTCGAGCACGGTGCAGGCCACGCGGCAGGCCAGGGGATTGCCGCCGAAGGTGGAACCATGCTGGCCCGGCGAAAACAGGTCGGCCGCAGCGCCGCGCGCCAGGCAGGCGCCTATGGGAAAGCCGTTGCCCAAGGCTTTGGCCAGGGTCATCACATCGGGCTCGATGCCGGCGTGCTGATGGGCAAACCAGGCGCCGGTGCGACCCAGCCCCGTCTGTATCTCGTCGAGCATCAGCAGCCAGCCCTGGCGGTCGCAGAGCTCGCGCAAGGCGCGCAGATAGCCGGGACTCGCGACGCGGATGCCGCCCTCGCCCTGCACGGGCTCGACCAGCACGGCGACGATGTCGGCACAGTCCTGCGCCGCGCGGCGCACGGCCTCGATATCGTCATAGGGCAGGCGCACAAAGCCCGGCATCAGCGGCTCGAAGCCGCCCTGCTTGGCAGGATTGCCCGTGGCGGAGAGCGTGGCCAGAGTGCGGCCGTGAAAAGCGTTTTCCATGACCAGGATCTGCGGCCGCGCCACTCCTCTGCGCTGCCCGTGCAGGCGCGCAAGCTTGATGGCCGCCTCGTTGGCTTCGGCCCCCGAGTTGCAGAAGAACGCTTTTTCCATGCCGCTCAGCGTGCACAGCCGCTCGCCAAGCTGCTCCTGCCAGCCGATGCGGAACACATTGGAGGTGTGCAGCAGGGTTGCGGCCTGTTCGGCGATGACGGCGGCAATCTCGGGATGGGCATGGCCCAGGCTGGTGACGGCCACGCCGGCGATGGCGTCCAGGTATTCGCGACCACACTCGTCCCACAGGCACGCGCCGCTGCCGCGCACAAAGGACACGGGTTGGCGGGCATAGGCCCGCATCAGGCGTGAATGGATTGACTGCATAAAGCAAAGCTCCAAAGAAATGCGAAGAAAACAGGCGGCCCGAATCGCTTCGGACCGGAAACGCAGGGACCTTCGCCGGCACGGCTGCCGGCAGCAAAGTCAGGGCCGCAATCGGAGCGGCTACTCCTCGATGCCGTCCAGCCAGCGCCCGAAAGCCCGGGATGCGGCCAGCGGCAGGCTGGTTTGGAGCTCCCGCGCTTCGGCACGCAGGCTGCGCGGATCGATGCCGGCCTGGGCCAGCTCGCAGACATGGCCGACCAGCCACTGCTCCAGCCGCAGCGGATCGACCTCCAGATGGCATTGCAAAGCCAGCACCTGGCGGCCCAGCGCGAATGCCTGGTGTGCGCAGACGGCCGTTCCAGCCAGGACTGTCGCACCGGACGGAATATCGAAGCGATCGCCGTGCCAGTGCAACACCGGCTGGCCCTCCAGCTCAGACAGCGGCGAGGCCGCGCCTTCCGCGGTAAGCGTCAGCGGCGCAAAACCGATTTCCTTCACGCCCATCGGGGCGACCCTGGCCCCGAGTGCGCGGGCAATCAGCTGCGCGCCGAGACAAATGCCCAGCAACGCGCGCCCCGACGCCAGTTGGCGCTGCACCAGCTCCAGCTCCTGAAGAATGAAGGGATAGCTCAGGTCATCGAACGCGCCTATGGGTCCGCCGAGCAGCACCAGCAGATCGGCTCCGTCGATCCGGCCCAGGTCCTGCAGCGCGGCATCGACATAGCGGACGGTGTAGCCACGCGCCAGAAGCAAAGGCTCCAGCGAGCCCAGGTCTTCAAAATGCAGATGGCGAATGGCAATCGCGGTTTTCATGCCGACTCCTGTGTCTCGGACCCGGAAGCTGCGGGCCAGTAAAAGCTGTCGGGCAGCGGACGTGCCCCGAAGATGGCCTGGCCCACACGCACCACGGTCGCGCCCTCCTCGATGGCGATCTCGAAGTCGCCGCTCATGCCCATCGACAGCTCGTCCAGCGCGATGCCGGCCGGCGCCTCCTGGCGCAGGCGCTCGCGCAGATTGCGCAGCAGAGCGAAACAGCGGCGCACCCTGGCGGCTTCGGCGGAGAACAGCGCCAGCGTCATCAGCCCGCGCACGCGCAGCGCGGAAAATGCCGAAAGTTGCTGTATGAAGTCCCGCAACTCCTCGGGCGCCAACCCGTATTTGCTGGCCTCGCCCGAGGTATTGACCTGAACCAACACCTCCAGCGACCGCCCCTGGGCCTGCAGGTGTCTGTCCAGCGCCTCGGCCACGCGCAGGCTGTCCAACGCCTGGAACTCGCTGGCAAAGCGCGCCACCAGCCTGGCCTTGTTGGTCTGCAGATGGCCTATGACCGACCAGCGCAGGTCGGCCAGATCCTGCATGGACTCCCATTTGCCAAGCGCTTCCTGCACCTTGTTCTCGCCAAGCGTGCGGCAACCCGCCGCATAGGCCAGGCGCAGACTGGCTTCGGGCTTGGTCTTGCTCACGGGCAGCAGGCGCACGCCGGCGGGGTCGCGCCCGGCACGCCGGCAGGCGGCTGCGATGCGGGCCTGCACGTCCGCGAGGTTGCGCCGGAAATCCTCGACGCTGCCGGCCTGGGGATAGAGGCCGTGGCTCTCATGGCGGGTATTGGTTGACAGCTGCATGGACTTAGCCCTTTCCGACGGCGGGTACGGCGCTGGCGGCCGCAGCAGACTGCCGGCGCCGAGGCAGGCGGCCATTGAGCACAGCATGGGCCAGCAGACCTATCACCAGTCCCCAGAACGCACCGCCAATGCCCAGCAAGGAGATATTGGCCGCAGCGGCCAGAAACGTGATCAGTGCGGCCTCGCGCGTCCGGGCATCGGCCAGCGCATTGGCCAGGCTGGCGCCTATGGTGCCCAGCAGGGCCAGGCCCGCCAGGGTAGCGATGAAGGTGGCCGGCAAGGCCATGAAGACCGCGGCCAGGGTCACGCCGAACACGCCGACGAGGATGTAGCACAAGCCCGCGGCCATGCCCGCGATCCAGCGCCTGGACGGGTCCCGGTGCGCTTCCGGACCGGTGGCGATCGCGGCCGTGATGGCCGCGATGTTGAAGGCGTGCGAGCCGAAGGGCGCCATCAGCAGCGAGCCCAGCCCCGTGACGGTCACGATGGGGTTGGCGCTGGTCTTGAAGCCGTCGTTGCGCAGCACCAGCATGCCAGGCATGTACTGGCCGGTCAGCGTGATGAGAAACAGCGGCAGCGCAACGCTGAGCAAGGCGTTGAGCGAAAACTCGGGCCTGGTGAACACGGGAGCCGCAAGCTTCAGCTCCAGCCCCGACAGATCGAGGTGCTGTTGCAGCAGCAGATAGCTCAGGCCAAGCACCAGGATGCCGACGACCGCGTAACGCGCCGTGACACGCTTGAGCAGCACGTAGGCCGCGATCAGCAGTCCGGCCAGCGCGGGGTCGAGACTCATGCCGGCAAAGGCCTTGATGCCGAAAGGCAGCAGGATGCCCGCGAGCAGTCCGGCTGCCACCCCAGGCGGAATCAGCCGAATGAGGCGCTCGAAACAGCCCGACAGCCCCAGCACTACAAAGGCCGCTGCGGAAATCAGGTAGGCGCCCACGGCTTCGGCATAGGGCGTGGCGGCCAGGGCCGTCACCAGAAAGGCTGCGGCCGGCGTGGACCAGGCCGTGATGACGGGCGTGCGCGTCGCCCAGCTCAGCAAAATGCCGCTCAGGCCCACGCCTATCGAGATCGACCACACCCAGGAGGCCGTCAGCTCGGGGCTCAGGCCCGCCACTTTGGCGGCCTGGAACACCAGTATGAAGGTGCCGCCGTAGTTGACGATGACCGAGATCAGTCCCGCCACGACGGGATGGATGAGATCGCTCCAGTGCGGGGGCGAAGAGGGATTGGCGGATGACATGGTCTGGATAAGGCTCCCGATAAAAATGGCAGGGCTTGGTACGGATGCGGGATTTATAGGTGTTTAATGGCCTGCTAGCACCCACCACTTTCCACCATTCATACAGACCAATTGTTCAAACACGCACTACTCGAATCCGTCAAAGCCTGGCTGGGCGACCCCGCACATGGCGACTTGCCGCTGCATGTGCGCATACAACGCGCCATGCGACAGCTGATCCTCGATGGCGCGCTTGACGTGGGCCGCCCCCTGCCCGCCTCACGCGCTCTGGCCCGGTCCCTGGACGTGTCGCGCGACACGGTAGAAGCCGCCTATGGCCAGCTGCATGCCGAAGGTTTCATAGAGCGGCGCGTGGGCAGCGGCAGCTTTGTCTCGGCGCAGGTGCAACGCCTGCCGGGGCATGGCCTGGCACGGCGTTCGGTGCAGCCCGGGCCCGCGCTGCGACTGAGTCAGCGCGGCCAGGCCATGTTCGCGGGCGGCGGGGTGCGCGACTTTCTGGCGCCACGCGCTTTTGCACCCGGCGTGCCGGAAACACGGAATTTCCCGCTGCACACCTGGGAGCGGCTGCAGCGGCAGGTACTCAAGGAGTACGGCACGCAGGCGCTGCTGCACAGCCCGCCCCAGGGCATGGAGGCGCTGCGCCGCGCCATTGCCGACTATGTGAACCTGGAGCGCGGCGCACGCGCCACGGCCGATCGCGTGCTGGTGCTGACCAGCTCGCAGCAGGCGCTGACCCTGTGCGCCAATCTGCTGCTCGATGCCGGCGAGCACATTTTTATCGAAGATCCCGCCTATCACGGCGCGCGCAAGGCCTTCGACGCCGCGGGCCTGAACTGCGTACCCGTACCACTGGATGCCGACGGCATGCAGGTGGAGCTTCTGCACGACGCAGCGCCCGCCAGGGCCGTGTTCCTCACCCCCTCCCACCAGTTCCCCAGCGGGGCCACGCTGGCGCTGGAGCGGCGGCTGGCCGTCATCGAGTGGGCTCGGCAGCAGCAGGCCTGGATCATCGAGGACGACTACGACAGCGAGTTCCACTATGCGGGCAAGCCCACGGCCTGCGTACAAGGACTCGATCCCCACGAGCGCACGATCTATATCGGCACCTTCACCAAATCACTGTTTCCGGGCCTGCGCATCGCCTATATGGTGCTGCCGCCAGTGCTGGTGGGGCCTATGACCGTGGCCCGCACCCTGCAAGACGGGCATAGCGCGCCCATACCGCAGTTGACGCTGGCGCGCTTCATTGAGGGCGGACACCTGGGCGCGCATGTGCGCACCATGCGCGCCGTCTATGCGCAGCGGCGGGACATGCTGGCGCAGCTGGTGCGCGAGCATCTGGCCGGCTTCCTGGAGCCGCGGGTGCCCGCCGGCGGCATGCAGATGCCCTGCGTCTTTAACTGCGACATTCCGGAGCAGGAGGCCGTCGATGCGGCACGCCGCGCCGGAATCGACCTGCTGGGACTCACGGCCCTGCATGCTGCGCCCGTTCACGAACCAGGCTTTCTGATGGGGTTTGCGGCCCATACGCCCGGCGAGCTGGAGCTGGCCGTGAAAAAGCTGGCCGTCGTGCTGCAAACGCTCAGGCGTTGACGGGCGGGCCCGCTCGCACGACCCGCCTGGCATGGCCCCCCGGAATCGGGCCCAGGCTCAGATCGCGTAATACCAGCGCTTGACGGCCTCGCCCGCCTGGGCCAGCACCTCCTCCCGCTCTGCGGCGTCGAGCTTGCTGCCCGTCAGATAGGCCGTGACCAGCACCGGCGCCGACTGCGGCGTGGGCCAGATGATGATGCTGTCGCAGGCGGTTCCATTCTCGCCCGTGCCGGTCTTGCCGCCCACGCTCCACTCGGACGGCATGCCGGCGCGCAGGCGCTTGTCTCCCGTGCGGCTGTCCATCAGCCACTGCTGCAGCAAGGCCCGGCCAAAGCCTTCGAGCACATCGCCCAGCAACAGCTTTTGCAAGGTGTTGAGCATGGCGGTCGGCGTGCTCGTGTCCCGTTCGTCGCCGGTAATCGCGGCGTTCAGCGTCGGCTCGTTGCGGTCCAGGCGTGTGGTGTCATCACCCAGTGTGCGCAGCCACTGCGTGAGCGCGGCCGGGCCGCCCGTGGCCTGCAGCAGCACATTGGCCGCCGTGTTGTCGCTCACCACCACGGCAGCTTCGCACAGGTCCTGTACCGTCATGCCGCCGTTGGCACCCGCGCGCTTTCCGGACACCGGCGACCAGGGCACGAGCTCCGACGGCGAGTAGTACAGCTTACGCCCCAGGCTGATCTCGCCGGCCTGCACCAGATGCAGCACGCGTGCGGCCAGCAAGGTCTTGAAGGTGCTGCACATGGGAAAACGCTCGTCGCTGCGCCAGCCGGCTTCGGCACCGCTGGCCGTGTCCAGCACATGCAGTCCCAGACGCCCCTGGGACCGAGCCTCGACGGCGGCCAGATCTCCCTCCAGTGTCTTGGCAGCGGCGGCCTGCTGCTTGGACACGAAAGCACAGCCCGTCAAACCCCAGGCACCCAGGCCCAAGGCCAGTCCCGATGTCAGTACGCTGCGTCTCTGCATAAGTTCCTCTTCTAGTTAAGTTCTACAAGTTGAAGCATATAGCGCGCAATCTGTGTGGACCAGCGGTAATATTTGGCATCAGGCATTAGAAAAACTTTTATCTTGCGATGCAACTTCCTCTGAACGCCTTGCGCATGTTCGATGCTGCCGCGCGCCATCTCAACCTCACGCGTGCCGCCCAGGAGCTGCACGTGACCCAGGCCGCCGTCAGCCAGCACATCCGCAACCTCGAGGAGCGCCTGGGCAAGCCGCTGTTTCGCCGTCTGCCGCGCGGCCTGGCGCTGACCGACGAGGGCCAGGCCCTATGGCCCGTGGTGGCCCAGAGCTTCGAGCGTATAGAGCAATCCCTGCAGCAGGTGGCCGAGCCGCGCCCGCGCGAAATCCTGACCGTGGGCGTGGTCGGCACTTTTGCCATCGGCTGGCTGATTCCGCGCCTGAGCCAGTTCCAGCAGTTGCACCCCTATATCGATCTGCGCCTGCTGACCAACAACAACCGCGTGGATCTGGCCGCCGAGGGCCTGGATGCGGCCGTGCGCTTTGGCGACGGTGCCTGGCATGGCACCCATGCGCAGATGCTGCTGCGCGCCCCGCTCTCTCCCATGTGCACCCCGGCCCTGGCCCAGCGCCTGCGCGAACCCGCCGATCTGGCCGGCCTGAGCTTGCTGCGCTCCTACCGCGCCCAGGAATGGGAGAGCTGGTTTGCAGCGCTGGAGCAGAGCGCGCCGCTGGCCCGCGGCGCCATGTTCGATTCCTCGCTGACCCTGGCCGAAGCCGCTGCCCAGGGCGCGGGCGTCGCGCTGCTGCCCACGCGCATGTTCGAACATATGTTGCTGCAGGGCCGCCTGGTGCGCCCCTTCAGCCATGAGGTCGACACCGGCGCCTACTGGCTCACCCGCCTCAAGTCCCGGCCGGCCAGTGCCGCGTTGCAGACCTTCCGGCAATGGCTGAGCGCCCAGCTGCAGGCGGACTGAGTCAGGCTTCAGACCGGTTGGCTACAGCCTGGGCACAGGTCGTCACGGAGAAAGGCTCAGGCGCTACCGCCCTATGTCCTGGGCTAGGCCAGATGCGAGGTCGAGAGTTCGACCTTGTTGCGCCCCGTGGCCTTGGCACTGTACAGGGCTTCGTCGGCCGCACGGATGACGGCGGACACGTCCATGTCCCGCTCCGGCGTCCACACCGCCGCCCCTATGCTGGCGGTGACATGACCGTGCTCGCTGCCTACATGCTCGATCGCCAGATCGGAGATGGCCGTGCGGATATTTTCGGCAATGGAGGCCGCGCCTTCAGGCGAGGTGTCCGGCAAGACCACGATGAATTCCTCGCCGCCATAACGGGCCGCGCTGTCCACGGGACGGCGAATGTTCTCGCCTATGCACTTTGCGACGGCCGTCAGAGCGTCGTCCCCGGCCTGGTGACCATAGGTGTCGTTGTAGACCTTGAACCTGTCGATATCGACGAACAGCAGCGAGAACACGCTGCGGTTGCGCCTGGCCCGGCGCCATTCCTGATCCAGGATCTCACCCAGCGTGCGACGGTTGTGGAGTCCGGTCAGCCCGTCGGTGCGCGCCAGCATGGCGAGCTCCGATTCCGCACGCATGCGGCGCCTCAGCTGTACCCCGAAAGCAAAGGACAGGCCTATGAAGGCCGTGGCGAGCACGCTCATGACCGCGGCAATGGTCAGCGCACGATGTCGCCAAGCCGCATAGATATCGGAATGGGCTTCGGCCACCATGATGATGAGCGGCAGGTTCGGCAGATTCTTGTAGTAGTAAAGCCGCTGCACCCCGTCGATGACCGAGGTATCCGAGAAGCTGCCTTCCGTGGTCGTGAGGAAATGCTTGAAGGTGCTCGCATTGCGTATATTGCGCCCGATGACTTTTTCGTCGTAAGGCTGGCGCATGATCATGGTGCCGTCCTGCCGCATCAGCGCCACCGATCCATGCGACCCCAGCGAAAGCGCGGCAAACAGCTGGTGAAAATAGTCCAGCTGCACGGCCAGCAGCACCACGCCGGCGAAGGAGCCGTCGGAGCGGGAAATCCGACGGCTCAGCGGAATGCTCAAAGAACCATCGCGCAGCCGCGACGCATAGGGATGGCCGACATACAGGCCGGCGTTCGGGTTGTCTTGATGTACCTTGAAGTATTCGCGGTCGGCGAAATTGCCTTGTCTGGGTGCTTTGTTGGCCGCATCGATGACGATGTTGCCCTCGGCGTCCAGCACCAGGATCGAGCCCAGATAGCTGGCGGTCGCGGCCCTGTCGAACAGCGCGATGTCGCGCACATGGTTCGGCACGGCCATCACCTCCGGGTCGTTCACGCCATCGACCACGGCCTGCAGCGACAGCGCATAGAGCTCGAAATTGCGTTCGATATCGCGCTCCGCGAGAAGAGCGAGATTGCGCGAGGTCTCGGTGGCCCGCTCCATCGCGTCCAGCCGGCTCTGGTACAGGACCAGCGCGCAGATCGCAGCCATCGACAGTGCGATCACCACCCCGACAATCACCATGACATAAGGGGCCGAGGACCCGTTGGAGTCCTTGTTGAAAGAAAACCAGCGAAGCAAATTCGTGTGATTGCTGTCGTTCACTGTTTCCACCATTTCCGTGTGCTCTGCTCTTCAAGACAGTCAAACGCCGCCCACCAGATCTCCACGCTCTCCCAGTATCCGCGCTCGAGCCTCATGCGCCGGCGAAAGGCTCGCAGTGCGCTGGAGAATTCAAGTTGATTTCCGTCAATATAGAGCGAATACCCGCCGCCGTAGAAGCTGTTTATCCCGGACTCCATGCCGTCCCGCATAAATTACGTCAGATCGGCAAAAGCCACCAGCGTCCGTTCACGCTGCCTGGACGGCTTGTGCCCGCCGCTCCAAGCCATCCAGTTACCGCACATCCATGCATGGCTTCATGGCTGCGGGTACAGTACGCATCCAGCAGGCGCCAGCAATTTTGGCGCTTTTGTTTTTCCCATTTCTTCATACCCTCTGCCTTGACCGCTTCTTCCCACCTGCCCATTCTGTATTCCTTCCGCCGCTGCCCCTATGCCATTCGCGCCCGATTGGCGCTGGCCCATGCGGGTCTGGCCTGCGAGCTGCGCGAGATCAATCTGAAGAGCAAGCCACAGGCGCTGCTGGATGCCTCGCCCAAGGGCACGGTGCCGGTGCTGCAGCTGGCTGACGGCAAGGTGATAGAACAAAGCCTGGAGATCATGCTGCACGCACTGCACGGCAACGACCCCGACGGCTGGCTGGCCCCCACGCAAGGCGGTCTCGACGAGATGCTGGCGCTGATCGCGCGCAACGACGGTTTCTTCAAACAGGCATTGGACCGCTGCAAATACCCCGAGCGCCACGGTGCCGAGGAAGTCAACCAGGCCCAGGCCGATGCGCTGACCTGGCTGTCCGCGCTCAACGACCAGCTCCAGGAAACCGGCTATCTGTTCGGCCTCAATCCCAGCCTGGCCGACATGGCGCTGCGCCCTTTTGTGCGCCAGTATGCGCGTATCGACGAAGCCCAGTGGCACGAGCAGCCCTGGCCTCATCTGCAGGACTGGCTGCAGCGCTGGATAGACTCGGCCCTGTTTGCCGAGGTGATGGAAACCTATCCGGGCTGGACGCCCGGCACCACGGGCCCGACCTTTGTGAGCGAAAGCGTGGAAAGCGACTGAGCCGCCTCCAGGCCATGAAAAAAGCCCCTGGGCCGCATGGCCTAGGGGCTTTTTCTTTGGCGGATCCGATGGCGCTCAGCGCTTGCCGCCCTTGGCCAGCAACAGGGCCAGGAGCACGAAGAACAGCGCGAAGCAGATAAACGACCAGTTGGCGATGGAGCCGCCCAGCAGGGTCCAGTCCACGGCCGCGCAATCGCCCGAGCCCTGGAAGATCATGGGGATGGAACGGCTGAAGGAGTAGTGCTCGATCATGCCGTAGAAGTCGCGGCCGCAGGTCGCGAACTCGGGCGGGTACCACTGCAGCCAGCTCTGGCGCGCAGCCACGAAAGCGCCGAAGCCGCTCATCAGCAGCGCCAGCACGCCCAGGCTCATCCACCAGCCCCTTGAGCCTCTGGCACTTGCCAGACCGGCGAATACCGCTACAAAAATCAGTGCGTAGCGCTGCACAATGCACATGGGGCACGGCTCCAGCCCCACCACATGTTGCAGGTACAGCCCGAAGGCCAGCATGGCCACGCAGGCCAGACAGATCAGGGCCAGGATGCGCCGGGGCGCGGTTTCAAACCATTGAAGCATCAGTGCTCTCTTTCTGCGAAATTTTTCGGGTCATGCAAGGCCGAGGATAGCGCCTACCGCGCGGCACGCGGGATTCAAGTCCCCCCCTCTGCCCATGCATCTCCCCTTTCGAGCAAGAGCCGCCTCGCGGCGCGGACGTTCGGGGGATCAGATCCCCGCAGCCTGGTCCAGGAACACCTTGGCGCGGCGCGGCGTGACCACCAGGGTCTCGCCCTCGCGCAGGCCCATGTCCTTGAACTGCTGCGCGGGGATCTGGGCCTCGATCAGGCCCTCATCTCCGGCATTGTCCGTGCTTTGTGCCGACTCGGAGGGAATAAGTTCCAGCCGCGCGATGGGACCGACCACGATGGCCCGCGAGAGCTGGGCCACGATGCCCGTGGGCCGGCCCTGGGCGTCGAGATTCTGGCCCGGCGAATAGCGCTCCACCTCCAGATCATGGGGACGCACATAGGCAAAAGCCTGGCTGTCCTTGGCGCCATGTGCATCGCTGCTGTCGAGCTGCATGCCTTCGTCCAGATAGACCCGGCCGTCGCTGGCACGGCCCTTGAACAGGTTCACGTCACCCAGGAAGCCATAGACAAACGGCGTAGCGGGGTTGTCCCAGACCTGCTGGGGCGTGCCTTCCTGCTCGATCTTGCCCTGGTTGATGACGACCACGCGGTCGGCCACTTCCAGCGCCTCTTCCTGATCGTGGGTCACGAAGATGGAGGTCACATGCAGCTCGTCGTGGAGCTGGCGCAGCCAGCGGCGCAGTTCCTTGCGCACCTTGGCGTCGAGAGCGCCGAAGGGCTCGTCGAGCAGCAGCACCTTGGGCTCCACGGCCAGCGCGCGGGCCAGCGCGATACGCTGGCGCTGGCCGCCCGAGAGCTGGGTGGGATAGCGATCGGCAATCCAGTCCAGCTGCACCAGCTTGAGCAGCTTCATGACTTTTTCCCGGATCACGGCCTCGCTGGGGCGCTCCTTGCGCGGCTTGACGCGCAGGCCGAAAGCCACGTTCTCGAACACGGTCATGTGGCGGAACAGCGCATAGTGCTGGAACACAAAGCCCACGTTGCGGTCGCGCACATGCACATCGGTGGTGTCTTCGCCGCTGAAGTGGATGCTGCCCACGTCGGCGGTCTCCAGGCCAGCGATGATGCGCAGCAGCGTGGTCTTGCCGCAGCCCGAAGGACCGAGCAAGGCAATCAGCTCGCCCGATTTGATGTCGAGGCTGACATCGCGCAGGGCCTGAAAATCGCCGAATTGCTTGCTGACATTACGGATTTCGATACTCATGATGAATCTCTGGTTCAGGTGCGGACAGCTCAGGCTGTCTTGGCGGTTTGGTTCGCGGCGAGGCCGATCTGACCGGGGCGCTCGGGCGGCGTTTCGGCAGCGGCCCTGGCCTGCTGCTCGGCACGCCACTCGGCAAGCGACTTGATGACCAGCGTCACCAGGGCCAGCAGCGCCAGCAGCGACGCCACGGCGAAGGCGGCGGCGGCCTGGTAGTCGGCGTACAGCACTTCCACATGCAGCGGCATGGTGTTGGTCTGGCCGCGGATATGGCCCGAAACCACGGACACGGCACCGAACTCGCCCATGGCACGGGCATTGCACAGAATCACGCCATAGACCAGACCCCATTTGATGTTCGGCAGGGTCACGTTCCAGAAGGTCTGCCAGCCCGAGGCGCCGAGCACGATCGCGGCCTGCTCCTCGTCGCTGCCCTGGGCCTGCATCAGCGGAATCAGCTCGCGGGCGATGAAGGGGAAGGTCACGAACACGGTGGCCAGCACGATGCCGGGCACGGCAAAGATGATCTGGATCTCATGCTCGGCCAGCCAGGGACCCAGCCAGCCGTTGGCGCCGAACACCAGCACATACATCAGGCCGGCCACCACGGGCGAGATCGAGAACGGCAGATCGATCAAGGTGGTCAGAAAGGCCTTGCCCTTGAATTCGTATTTGGCAATGCACCAGGCCGCGGCCACGCCGAAGACCAGATTCAGCGGCACGGCGATCAGCGCCGTGATCAGCGTGAGCTTGATGGACGAGAGCGCATCGGGCTCGCCCAGTGCCGTGACATAGACATCCCAGCCCTTGCGCAGCGCCTCGCCGAACACCGACAGCAGCGGCAGGATCAGGAACAGCCCCATGAAGACCAGAGCGATCGTGATCAGCATCCAGCGCACCCAGCGCGGCTCGGTGGTGCTCATCTTCTCGAGTTTGGCGCTCTTGGGCGGCGCCGTGATCTTGTACAGAGCCAGCAGAACCACCAGGGCAATGGCGACAACCGTCAGCAGATGCGCCCAGATGGGCAGCAGATTGGGAAACAGCGCTTGAATGGCTGCATGAATATTGGACATCAGCGGCCTCCCTGCGCCTTGCGCTGCCATGCCTGCAGCGCGTTGATCAGCAGCAGCAATACAAAAGAGATCAGCAGCATCACCACGGCAACGGCCGTGGCCCCTGCCACATCATGCTGATCCAGCTTGGCCATGATGATCAGCGGAGTGATTTCGGAAACCATGGGGATATTGCCGGCGATGAAGATCACCGAGCCGTATTCGCCCACGGCGCGCGCAAATGCCATGGCGAAGCCCGTGAGCAAGGCCGGGCCGATATGCGGCAGGATGACCTTGTAGAAAATCTGCCAGCGCGATGCCCCCAGGCTGGTGGCGGCCTCCTCCAGCTCCTTCTCGAAGTCCTCGAGCACCGGCTGCACCGTGCGCACCACAAACGGCAGGCCGATGAAGATCAGCGCGATGGCGATGCCCTTGGGGTTGTAGGCCATCTGAATGCCCAGGGCCTCGAAGTACTGCCCGACCCAGCCATTGCCCGCATACAGGGCCGACAGGGCGATGCCGGCCACGGCCGTAGGCAGGGCGAAGGGCAGATCCACCAGCGCATCCACCACCTTCTTGCCGGGAAAGCGGTAGCGCACCAGCACCCAGGCGATCAGCATGCCGAACACCACATTCACGCAGGCCGCAATGAAGGACATGGTGAAAGACAGCTCGTAGGACGCCACCACGGCCGGAGCCGAAACAGCAGTCCAGAACTGCTCCCAGGTCAGGGAAAAGCTTTTGAATAGCAGGGCGACCAGCGGAATGAGCACGATGATGCTCAGATAGAAGATGGTATAGCCCAGTGTCAGCCCGAAACCGGGCAGAACGCGCTTGGCGCTACGCGCCTTGCGCGGGGCTAGAGCAGCAGAAGACATAGATCAGAGGTCAGACTCGGAGAGGTTTCGCGTGCACGCCCTGGGCCTCGATGCTGGGCAAGGCCCAGATCAGAGACATCAAGCAAGGGCGCCCCGCAGCGAGGATGTCGTCCCCCTCCCGCGCAGCGAGAGAGGGGGAAGCCGTGGGGCCGCCCAGGCAAAGCGGCTCGGGGGAGTTGGTTACTTACCGGGGGTATACAGCTTGTCGAACTGACCGCCGTCGTTGAAGTGCACCTTCTGCGCCTCGGTCAGCGAGCCGAAGTACTTGGCCACGGTGAACTGCTTGATGGGCTTGAACTGGTCGGCATGCTTCTTGAGCACGGCTTCGGAACGCGGACGGATCGCGTGCTTGGCCGCAATTTCCTGGGCCTCGTCGGAGTACAGCCACTGCAGATAGTCATGTGCCAGCTGGGCCGTGCCCTTCTTGGCCACGGTGCGCTCCACCACGGCCACGGGGTTCTCGGCCACGATGCTCACCGACGGATAGACCGCATCCACCTTGCCCTGGCCGAATTCACGGTCCACGGACACCACTTCGGATTCGAAGGTGATCAGCACGTCGCCGATATTGCGCTGCAGGAAGATGCTGGTCGCGTCGCGGCCGCCCTTGCCCAGCACGGGCACGTTCTTGTAGAGCTTCTGCACGAATTCGGCGGCCTGGGCGTCGGTGCCGCCCTTCTCGCGCACCGAGCCCCAGGCGGCCAGATAGGCATAGCGGCCGTTGCCGCCGGTCTTGGGGTTGACCACCACGACCTTGACGTCGGGGCGGATCAGGTCGGACCAGTCCTTGATGTTCTTGGGATTGCCGTTGCGCACCAGGAACAGCATGGTCGAGGTGGTCGGCGAAGCGTCATTGGGGAACTTCTTGTTCCAGTCCTTGGCCACCACGCCGTTCTGGGCCAGGAAATCCACATCGGTGGTCGTGTTGAAGGTCACCACATCGGCGGCCAGGCCGTCGTTGACGGCACGCGCCTGGGCGCTGGAGCCGCCATGCGACTGATCCACCTTGATATCCACGCCCTTGGTCTTCTTGTAGTGGGCGATGAAGGCCGCGTTGTAGTCCTTGTAGAACTCGCGCGCCACGTCATACGAGACATTGAGCAGCTGCGTCTGGGCCGATGCCGCGCCCGCCGCCGCCAGTGCAACAGAGGCCAACAATGTCTTGAGCTTCAGGGAATGCATGGATCGCCGCCTTTTCTTGTGCAGAGTGTTTGTAGATGTACGGATTGTGCGAAGGCATTCTTAAAACTCAAAAGAATATATTCTTCTTTGTTTTTCAGAAATTCGATATATAAGCATTCAATCTATCGGTCTATCTGGCCAAACAGCCCTGCAGGCCTTTCCCGCAAAGCGCATGCAGCTATAAAAAAAGCAGCTTGCGCTGCTTGGGAAACTATCTCAGGAAGCCAGGGCCGCCAGGGCATCCAGGCCGGGCGTGGCTAACGGAGCCCGGGTTTGCCAGCTGCCGGCTTCCACCAGCGACTGCAGCAGGGCCAGGCCCAGCGGCCAGGGCCCGAAGCCCGATTCGATATTCACGTGGCCGGCGTTCTGCAGCCTGACCAGCTCGCTGCCCCAGGCGCGCGCATAGGCGCCGGCACGGCGTATGGGGCAGAACGGGTCGTTGCTGCTGGCCACCAGCACGCTGCGGTAAGGCAGCGGCGCATAGGGCACGGGCGCAAAGTCGGCGAGCTGGGCGCGGCGCTCGGGGTCGGCCGGAGCCACCAGCAAAGCGCCATGCACGCGGGCCGCGGCCTCGTCGCCCAGGTGCACGGTGGTGATGCAGCCCAGGCTGTGGGCCACAATCACGGCGGGCCGCGTATCGGCCAGCAGCACCTGCTCCAGTGCTCCGACCCAGGTGTCGCGGTGCGGCACCAGCCAGTCTTCCTGCTCCACGCGCACGGCGCCCGGCAGCTGCTCGGCCCAGAGGCTCTGCCAGTGGCCGGGGCCGGAGTTGCGCCAGCCTGGCACGATCACGATGCGGTATGGGGAATTCATGGCACCTCCTCAGGCCCTCGGTTAGCGGTTCAGGGGGCATTGTGGAGAGCGCGGGCACGAAACCCAACGAATGTTTTGTTCTTACCTTATGGGCAGAAGCTAATGCACGGCGGCTTGCGACGCCAGGTTGCTGCTGCTGCCCGGCATGCGCTCGCCGAGAAAATCGAGGAAATGCCTGACCGCCGGCGCCAGGCCGCGGCGCGAGGGAAAGACCGCATGCACAATGCCCATGGGCGGCGCCCAGTCTGGCATCAGCTGCACCAGCTGGCCAGCGGCCAGTTCTTCCTGGCACATATAGTCGGGCAGCCAGCACATGCCGCTGCCGGCCAGGGCCGCGAACTTCAGCGTCAGCAAATCGTCCACCACATAGCGCGGCTGCAGCTGCAAGCGGTGTTCCTTGCCTTCCGGCCCTACCAGCAGCAGGCTGGAATGCCCGTCCACGGCGGACATGGCCATGCTGTCCAGCAGCTGCAGATCATCCAGGGTCCGCGGCGTGCCCTGGCGCTCTAGCAGATCGGGGCTGGCCACGAGGATCTGGCGCGAGCTGTCGAGCCGCTTGAGCACCATGGAGCCGCTGTCGTCCAGGTTGGCACGCACGCGCAGCGCCACGTCCACCCCCTCTTCCACCAGGTTCACGGGCCGGTTGGTGACCTGCATCTCCACCTGCACCAGCGGGCAGCGCTTGAGGAACTCCGGCATCAGCTCGCCCAGCACCGTCTGGGCCAGGGTCACGGGGCAGGTCACGCGGATGGTGCCGCGCGGTTCGGTCTGCACCTCGGCCACGGCATCGGAGGCGGCCAGGGCCGCATCACGCATGGCCTGGCAGTGGCGCAGATAGGTCTCGCCGACCTGGGTCAGGGACAGCTTGCGCGTGGTGCGCTGCAACAGACGCACACCCAGATGGGCCTCGAGCTCCGCAACGCGGCGCGATAGACGCGATTTGGGAATGCCAAGGGAGCGGCCCGCCGCAGCAAAGCCGCCGCGCTCGACCACCTCGACGAAGTACAGCATGTCGTTGAGATCCACCATGCACAAATCCTTGGCTGCCATTGAATTGATATTTGGAACAATCTATCGCATTTTTACAGACTTATCGCTCAATCTATTCAAATCCATAATCTATCCCATCGCAATTCAAGTCTGGCCGCTGTTTGGTCGCAATGCAGCATCTGAACCGGACGGGAAATACACCTCAACCACACCACAGAGCTATAGAGACTGACATGCAAATCCTGCACATTGACTCCGCCATCACCGGCACCAACTCCGTCACCCGCGAACTGACCGCCGACATCGTGGCCAGCCTGAAGCAGGCTCACCCCGAAGCCAAGGTGGACTACCTGGATCTGGCCGTGAACGCGCCCAGCCACCTGAACGCCCAATCCATGGGCTTCCGCACCGGCCAGGCTGCTGCCACGGAAGTCGAGCGCCAGGAAAACGCGCTGTCCGAAGCCCTGGTGAGCCAGTTCCTGGCCGCCGATGTGGTGGTTGTGGGCGCTCCGTTCTACAACTTCACCATCCCCACCCAGCTCAAGGCTTGGCTGGACCGCATTGCCCAGGCTGGCCGCACCTTCAAGTACACCGCTACCGGCCCCGTGGGTCTGGCCGGCGACAAGAAGGTCATCGTGGCTTCCGCACGCGGCGGCGCTTACTCCACCAGCGAAGCGGGTCAGGCCATGGAACACCAGGAAAGCTATCTGAAGGTGATCTTCGGCTTCATGGGCGTGACCGATGTGAGCATCGTGCGTGCCGAGGGCGTGGCCATGGGCCCCGATGCCAAGGCCGCCGCCCTGCAGACCGCCAAGACGGAAATCGAACAGCTGGAAGCCGTGGCCGCCTGATAGGCCGCTCTGCTCCACGCCAGCCGGTACTGCGCAAGCCGTACCGGCTTTTTTGCGCCCGCAGCCGCCCGACAACGCCCTAGCAAAACGCTGCAAAATTACGGCCCGATCCACGGGGCTTCATGTTTTTTTGATACCCTGATAACAATTTGATACCCCGCAGTTCCAGGCTCGCCCCCGGCCGCCCGGAGCTTTGTCCCGTCATGCCCTCACCTCGCTCCATGCCTGCCGCAGCTCAACGCCCGCCCCAAGGTTCAGACGAAAAACTGGTCGTCACCACGGTCGCCATTTTTCTGGTCGCCGCACTCATCGTGGCGTTCGGGGGCTACAAATATCTGCAGCACTGGCAGCAGGACCAGGAACAAAGCCGCGCCGAACGCCAGACCTACCAGCGCTACAACGACTATCTGAAATCCACCCAGGACACCGCGCCCAAGAGCCCCGAAAAAGAGGCTCCTGCCGAGGCCGCGGCGTCTGCCCAGCCCAGCATGTCCGAGAGGCTGATGAATCACTCGGCCGTGACTCCGGGACCGGGCTTCAACTCCCCCGGCGTGCAGCAGACCGGCGTGACCATCATTGACGCCATGGACCTCGCCCAGGCCTCGGCCAAGCCGCGCAATCCTTGATAGCTAGATCGGCCCGTCGCCTTTCATGGATGGCCAGGAGCTGGTCTTTGGCGGTGCCGCCGCCTTGCACGGCCCGCGCCTATGGACAGCCCTCATGACCGGCGCTCGCCGCTCTGGCAGCATGCTGGCAAGTTCCCCGGGGGCAAGCCCTTTCGGCTGTTCGCATCACCCGAGGCAATCACATGCATTTCTCGCGCCTTTGTGCCCTGGCCGGCTGGCCCATGGCCGCTGCCAGCCTGCTGCTGCTCACTCAGACCACGCTGGCACAGGAAGTCACGGCTGCAGAGCCCGATGCGCCGCAACTGGGCGAAGTCACCGTGCACAGCACCTGGCAAGAAACCACGCTGGAGCAGACCCCGGCCTCGGTCTCGGAGCTTGACGGCGAGCGCATGCGCGACCGCCAGTGGCAGGTCAATCTGTCCGAAGCGCTGGGCAGCGTGCCGGGCCTGCTGCTGCAGAACCGCCAGAACTACGCCCAGGACCTGCAGCTTTCGATGCGCGGCTTCGGTGCACGCTCCACTTTCGGCGTGCGCGGCATACAGATCTATGTGGACGGCATACCGGCCACCATGCCCGACGGCCAGGGCCAGACCAGCAATATAGATATCGCCTCGCTGGAGCGCATCGAGGTGCTGCGCGGCCCCTATTCGGCGCTCTACGGCAATGCTTCGGGTGGCGTCATCAATGCCTATACCGAGCACGGCGAAGGCACGCCGCGCGTCGAAAGCAGCTTTGCCCTGGGCAGCAACGGCCAGAAGCGCCTGGGCCTCAAGGCCAGCGGCGAGGCCGGCGGCATAGGCTATGTGCTCAGCGCCAGCCGCTTTCTGACCGACGGCTACCGCGCGCAGAGCGCCGCGGACAAAAACCTCTTCAATGCCCGCATCGACCTCAAGCCCGACGAGTACAGCCTGCTGACCCTGGTCGCCAACCATGTGGACCTCCATGCCCAGGACCCGGGCGGCATCTCCCCTGAGGACTGGGCCAAGGACCCGCGCAAGACCACACCCAACGCCCTGCTCTACAACTCGCACAAAAACATCAAGCAAACTCAGGCCGGATTGACTTACAAGCGCCAGCTCGACGGCGGCCAGGCCCTGCGCCTCATGGTCTATGCGGGCCAGCGCGAAATCAGCCAGTTCCAGGCCACGCCCAAGGACTCACAGCCGGGCTTCAAGGGCGGCGTGATCGGCCTGCTGCGCGACTATGGCGGCCTGGATGCGCGCTGGAGCGGCAAATACGAGCTGGGCACGGGCAGCCTGAACCTGATTGCGGGCCTGTCCGCCAATACCGTCAAGGAAGACCGCCAGGGCTACAAGAACTTTGTCGGCAACCAGCTCGGTGTAGTCGGCGCTCTGGTGCGCGACGAGCGCAACACCCTCAGCAATATCGACCCCTATCTGCAAGCCTCATGGGCTTTTGCACCGAGCTGGAAGCTGGACGCAGGCCTGCGCTGGAGCAATGTGCAGTTCCAGTCGCACGACCATTTTCTGGCCGATGGAAACGACAGCGGCAGCACCGGCTTTCACAAGCTTTTGCCCGTGATTTCGCTCCAGCACCAGTTGAGCCAGGACAGCAGTCTCTATGCCTCACTGGGCCGCGGCTTCGAGACCCCGACCTTCAACGAAATCTCCTATCGTCCCGATGGAAGCTCCGGCCTGAACCTGGGCCTGCAGCCCGCGGTGTCGACCAGCGCCGAACTGGGCATCAAGCAGCGCTTCACCCTGGCAGGCATGCGCGGCGACTGGTCGGCCGCGCTGTTCCAGACCCGGACCGAGGACGAGATCGTGGTCGCCAGCAACGACAATGGCCGAACCTCCTACCGGAACGCCGGCCAGACCCGCCGCCGCGGCATGGAGTTGAGCAGCACGACCTGGATCACGCCCCAGCTGCGCCTCAACGCTGCTCTGACCCTGCTCGATGCCAGCCTGCGCAGCGGCTATTGCAACGCCAAGGGCCAGGACTGCATCCCCGCAGGCAAACGCCTGGCGGGAACCAGTCGAAACCAGGGCTATCTGGGTCTGGACTGGTTCCCCGCCCCCGAATGGCGGCTGGGCCTGGACTGGCGCCAGCTGGGCCGCATTGCGGCCGATGATGCCAACAGCGTCTATGCGCCCGGCTTTGGCGTGGCCAGCCTGAGCGCAAGCTATACCCAGCGCCTGGGCGCCTGGAAGCTCAATACCTTTGCACGCTTCGACAATCTGGGCGACAAGAACTATGTGGGCTCGGTCATCGTCAATGAAGGTAATAAACGCTTTTACGAAGCCGCGCCCGGCCGCCAATGGATGGCCGGAGCCAGCCTCAGCTATCAGTTCTGAACCCGATCTGCACCCAGGCAGCGGGCCGCTTTTTCAAAGCCTCAGCCGCCTCGGCCCGCTATCTGAAAATTTTTTGCCCCCATCGCTACCGGACTGATGCCCCAAACAGCCTGAGCGCGAACGGCTCACGGTGCGTTTTCCAGCAGCCGCAGCGCCAAGCTGCGCCAAAACACCGGCATCAAGCTTCAATCACTTCGATCTTCCCAACGACTCGCACGGCTTTTGAACGAAGTTGCGCAATGAAGCGCTCTCGAACGGCTCATGAAATTCCATCCCACCGCAACAGGCCGCGATCTGGACCGCAACTGAAGCCATCTGCGGCCGAAATCCGGCCAGCACGGCCCTCAGGACTAAGAAGTGATTTCTTATAGGGAATTCACACAAAAAAGCGATCAGATTGAAGGCGTTTGAAAGCAATTTGACAGCGCTAGAATCCGCCACCATTGATGGTCTCAAGCCTTGTTTGGCATCCGGGACCCGGAATTTCCCGAGTCAGCTCCTATGTCCGCCCTGTTTCACACCCCCACTCAGCCCTGCCCTGCCTCTGAGCCGCTCGCCGGAGCCCGCATATGAGCCAGGGCATGGAGATCGCCGATGTGCGTCTGCAGCGCGGCCAGACCCTGGTGTTCGACGGACTGAGCCTGAAGCTGACCGAAAAGCGCATAGGCGTGATCGGAGACAACGGCGCGGGCAAATCCAGCCTGTTTCGCCTGCTGTGCGGACTGGAGCAGGCGCAAAGCGGCCGGGTGCTGATGGAGGGTCAGCCCCTGCTGCAGGCGCGCGCCGAGCACCCGGGCCTGGTGGGCCTGATGTTCCAGAACCCCGACGACCAGATCATCTTCCCCACCGTCGCAGAAGAGCTGGCCCTGGGCCTGCGCCCAAAGGGCTTGAACAAGCAGCAGGCCAGGGCCAGGGCGCACGAGCTGCTGAGCGCACGCGGCCTCGCGCACTGGGCCGAGCGCGCCGTGGGCAGCCTGAGTCAGGGCCAGCGCCAGCAGGTGTGCTGGCTGTCGCTGCTGATCGCCTCGCCGCAGGTGCTGCTGCTCGACGAGCCTTTTGCGAGCCTGGACCTGCCGGGCCAGGCGCGTCTGGCCCAGGACATCGCGGCCGCACCGCAGCAGATTCTGGTCTCCACCCATGTGCTCGACCATGTGCGTGGCTTCGAACGCGTGCTCTGGCTGGAGCAAGGCCGGCTGCGCGGCGATGGGCCGGGCCGCGAGATCTGCAGCGCCTATGAGGCCGATGTGGCGGCACGCCTGGCCGACCTCCACACCGCCGTGCCAAGCCATGGGTAGTCTTTACAGCGAATACCCCAGCTGGCTGCACCGCTGGCCGGCCGGCCTCAAGCTGTTGCTGCTGGCGGTCTTTGGCACGCTATTGTTTTTGACATCCAGCCCCCTGCTGCTGGCAGGCTGCGGCGCTGGCTGCGCTCTGCTCTGGTGGTCTCTGGGCGAGGCCACCCAGATCGCGCGGCGGCTCATGCGCTCGGTCATGGTCGCGGCGCTGCTGGTGGCAGGCTTTCATGTCCTCATGGGCAACCGCGAACTGGCCGCGGTCAGCGCCCTGCGGCTGATCTGCGCCTCCACCCTGGGCATTGCGCTGACCATCACCACCCGCCCCAGCGATCTGGTGGAGGTGCTGGAGTGGCTGCTGTCGCCGCTGGCCGCGCTGGGCGTGCGCACCGAGCGCGCAGCCATGCAGCTGGCATTGATGCTGCGCTTTACCGAGCATTTTTTTGTGCAGTGGAAAAAACTCGACGATGCCTACCGGCTGCGCACCGGCAAAAGCGGCGGCCTGAGGCTGATTGCGCCGCTGACGATCCACATGCTGCAGGCCACGCGCCGTGTGGCCGACGCCCTCTGGGCGCGACTGGGCTTCTAGAACGTGTTGACAATCTCCTCGCGCCACGACAGCGACTTTGCGGGAAGGGATGCAAGGCGCAGGTGCGCAGCAAGGCTCATGCCTTGCAAGCGACTGCAACACCGCAGACCGCCCGCAAAGTCACTGTCCCGAAGGGTTGGTGCGCAATCGGGTGATTTCATCGCGCTGGAGCTTGCTTGCACCCCGGTGCAAGCTGCACCCCATCGCTTCTAACTCATCCCGAGTGCACTCCAACGCGGCTGCGTAGAGATTGTCAACACGTTCTTAACCTCATAGATCAGGAGCTTTGATGACCACCCCCTCCCATACCGTATCGCGCCATGGTGCGCGCTCCATGGCCCAGGTTTCGCTGTTCGCCGCACTCATGGCCGTGATGGGACTGATACCCAAGATCGATCTGCCGTTCGGCGTGCCCATCACCATCCAGTCGCTGGGCGTGATGCTGGCCGGCGTCATGCTCGGCCCCTGGCGCGGCCTGCAGTCCATGCTGCTGTTTCTCGCGGCCGTGGCCGTGGGCCTGCCGCTGCTGTCGGGTGGGCGCGGCGGCATAGGCGTGTTCATGTCGCCGTCTGCCGGCTACCTGGTCGGCTATGCGCTGGCCGCCTGCATTGCGGGCGCCATCATGGCCGCCCTGCCCCAGAGCACGCCGCGCCGCACGGCCGTCAGCGCCTTTGTGGCTTCCGTGCTCGGCGGCCTGCTGTGCCTGCATGCGTTTGGCGTGCTGGGGCTGATGCAGCTCGCGGGCATGAACCTGAGCCAGGCCTTCAAGGTCACTCTGGCCTTTGTGCCCGGCGACTTCATCAAGTGCATTCTCTGCGCCGTCATCGTGCACACGGTGGCGCGCGGCATGCCCGACTGGCGCTTCGGCGGACGCCAATGAGCCACAAGCTACCGGCCCGCGCCCCGCTGCAGGGCTTCTGGCAACTGGTCCACGGCCCGCTCGCCCATTGGGCGCAACAGCGGCCCGAGGTGATTGCGCTGCAAAGCGAGGAGCAGGCCTGGAGCTTTGCACGGCTGCATGCCGAGGTGCTGGCACGTTCGGCAGCACTGGTCGCGCGGCGCGCGCCGCAGACGGTGCTGCTGGACAGCCAGCGGTCGACGCTGGAGCGGCTGGTGGACTTTCTGGCCGTGATTCACAGCGGCCGCTGTGCGGCCGTGGCCGACCCCGACTGGCAGGCTGGCGTGCGCCAGCGCATTGAAAGCTGGCTGCCCGCAACGCCCTGCGAGCTGAACCAGGCCGAACCCGCCGCCGCCTTCTACACGGGCTTCACCTCGGGCAGCACCGGTCTGCCCAAAGGCTTTATGCGCAGCCACCTGTCGTGGACGGAGAGCTTTCGCGTGGGCCTGCAGGACTTCGGCCCCATGGTCGCGCAGCGCACGCTGGCGCCGGGCCGCATCTCGCATTCGCTGTTCCTGTTCGGCGCCATGCAGGGCATATGGTATGGCGTGGGTGCGGTGATGCAGGAGCGCTTCTCGGCCGCACGCTGCCTGGCCACGCTGGCCCGGGGCGGAACGCCATGCCTGGTCGCCGTGCCCAGCCAGCTGCTGCTGATGCTGCAATGGGCCGAGCACCGGCAACTGCCGCCGATTCCCGAGGTCGAGCTGATCACCATCAGCGGCGCGCGCTGGATGCGCGCCCACACCCCGGCGCTGCGCACCCTGTTCCCCAAGGCCCGCATCATAGAGTTCTACGGCGCCTCCGAGGCCAGCTTCGTGGCCTGGATGGAGGCCGACGAAGCCTGCTCGCCCCAGGCCGTGGGGCGGCCGTTCAGCAATGTGGAGCTGTCCATTCGCCGGGCCGAAGGCGACGCGGCGGAAAGCGCCCTGGCCGAGCCGGGCAGCGGCCATGCCGATGACGGCCTGATCTATATCCGCAGCCCCATGCTGTTCATGGACTATGTGGGCGACGCCCACGACCCCACGGCCGTGCTGCGCGACGGGGACTGGCTCTCGGTACGCGATATGGGCCATATCGACGAGCGCGGCATGCTCTGCCTCGCGGGCCGGCAAAGCCGCATGATCGTCACCCAGGGCAAGAACCTGTTTCCCGAAGAGGTGGAGAACCTGCTGGCCGAGCACCCGCAGATCGCCCAGGTATCGCTGCACGGCAAGGCCGATGCGCTGCGCGGCATGCAGGTGCATGCCATTGTGCAGTGGAAGCCGGAGCCGCCCGGCCCTCTGCCCGGTGCCCTGGAGCTGGGCCGCTGGCTGCGCGAACGCACCGAGGCCTTCAAGGTACCGCGCCACTGGTGGGTCTGCAGCCACTGGCCGCATACCGCCAGCGGCAAGACCGACCACGGCAAGCTGGGCCAGGCCCTGCAGCTCGCGCTCGGCGGCAACGCCGACGCCGCAGCCCCTACCAAGCTGCCGCAGCTCGCGCCGTGGCAGAGTTGAGCCTCATGAGCAGCGACATCTCCATCATCGCCTGGGCGCGCAGCCCGGTCGCCCCCGTGGGCGGCGCGCTGGCCAGCCTCAGCGCCCACGAGCTGGCCGCCCCCGTGCTGCAGGCACTGCTGGCGCAAAGCGGGCTGCCCGCACCTGCGGTGGACGCCGTCGTCGTCGGCAACGCCCTGGGGGCCGGCGGCAATCCCGCACGCATGCTGGCCCTGGCAGCCGGCCTGCCCGATGACTGCGCCGCACTGAGCCTGGACACCCAGTGCTGCTCGGGCCTGGATGCGGTTGCCACGGCCGCGGGCCTGCTGCGCTCGGGCCAGGCCGAGCTGGTGATTGCGGGCGGCGTCGAGGCCTGGAGCCGCGCCCCCATACGCCAGACGCGCCCGCTGAGCAGCCAGGAACTGCCGCAAAGCTATGAGCGCCCCCCTTTTGCCCCGGACCCGGCGCGCGACCCGGACATGCTGCAGTCGGCCGCCGACCATGCGCTGCGCCACGGCCATACGCGCGCCGCTCAGGAGCGGTACGCGCTGCTCAGCCATGCGCGCGCCCTGGCCGCCCAAGCCGGTCTGAGCCGCGAGATCGTGGCTATGGCCGGGCTGGACCACGACCCCTATCCGCGCGCGCTCAAGGCCGAGCGCGCGGCGCGCATGCCGGCCGTCGCCCAGGCACGGATCGAGGCCGCGCACCCGGCCAACATAGGCGACATGGCAGCCCATGCGCTGAGCGCGCTCACCGTCTCGGCCAAGGCCGACGGCGCGGCCCTGATTCTGCTGGCCACACCCGGGGCTTGCGAGCGCTGGGGCCTGCAGCCGCGCGCGCGCTGGCTGGCCAGCACCTCCGTGGGCGTGGCGCCCGAGACCCCGCTGGTCGCGGCCATCGCCGCCACGCGCAAGCTGCTGCTGCGCGGCGCCGAGGCGCTGCAAAAAAACGAGCTTCGGGCGCAGGAGCTTGCGGCGCTTGAGCTGCATGACGCTTTTGCCGTACAGGGCCTGAGCTTTTGCGCGGCCCTGGGCCTGAAGCCCGAGCAGATCAACACCGAAGGCGGCGGACTGGCGCGCGGCCACCCCATAGGCGCCTCGGGCGCAATTGCACTGGTGCGCTGTCTAGCCCGGCTGGAGGCTGATGCCAGGCCCGACGCCCTGGGTCTAGCCTGCATTGCGGGTGCGGGCGGCATAGGCGCGGCCACGCTGGTGCAATGGCTGAGCACGACGCGCCCCCCTAACTGATACCTGATCGATAACTGTCAACCCATGTCCAGCAAAGGCATTCCCGAAATAGCGCCGCGCTTTCCCGCACCGGCTCCCGAGGCTTTGGCTCTGATCCGCGAGCGCCGCTCCATTCGCGCCTTCTTGCGCGATCCCGTACCCGACACCCTGCTCGAGCAGCTGCTGCAGACCGCGCGCCAGGCGCCCAGCGGCGGCAACCTCCAGCCCGGGCGCTTCATTGCCGTGCGCGGCGCGCGGCGCGAGCGCTTGATGGCGGCCCTGCTGCAGGACTTTGCGGCCCAGGCCCCGGAATGCGAGGACTACGCGTATTTCCCCCAGCCCATGCCCATGCAGCTGCGCAAGCGCCAGGTGGCGGCCGCCCAGGCCCTGTACGGCGCATTGGGCGTGGCGCGCGACGACCGCGCGGGCCGCGACGCGCAGTTTGCGCGCAATTACCGCTTTTTCGATGCGCCCGTGGCGCTGGTGGTCACCATAGACTCCCATTTCGGTCCCGGCGGCTATATGGACCTGGGCATGGCGCTCTACGGCCTGCAGCTGGCCGCAGCGGCACATGGCCTGGGCTGCTGCGCCATCGGTGCCCTGGCCTCCTATCCGGCCACGGTACGCCGCGTGCTGGACCTGCCCGAAACCCAGCACATAGTCTGCGGCCTGGCCCTGGGCTGGACCGATGAAGCCGCCCCCATCAACCAGACCCAGACCACGCGTGCACCGCTGAACGAATGGTTTCAAACGCTTGAATAAAAATAGCTGCTAGCGCAAGTCAGTAAATGATTTCAAGGTATTTAATGCCTCAAACCAAGTACCAGCCAGCGCAAGCAGCTATCAACTCAAAAGCACCAAAAAAGCGCTGCAAGTGCAGCGCTTAGCCAAACGCCCCTCAAGCAAGCACGTGCCAAGCGAGAGACAGCGAGCAAGAGCCGCCTCGCAGCGAGGCTGTCGTCCCCCTCAGGGGGAAGCCGCAAAGCGGCTCAGGGGGAGCTTCTAGAACGCGGTCAGCACCGAGCCCTTGAATTCCTTGTCGATGAACTGGCGCACTTCGTCCGAGTGGTAGGACTTGATCAGCTGGGCCACCCAGGGCTGGTTCTTGTCGGCATCGCGCACCACCATGATGTTCACATAGGGGTTCTTGGCCGACTCCAGCGCGATCGCATCCGTCTTGGGGTTCAGGCCCGCGGAAATCGCGAAATTGGTGTTCACGGTGGAGGCCTCGAGATCGTCCAGCGAACGCGGCAGCTGGGCCGCATCGAGCTCCACGAACTTGAGCTTCTTGGGGTTGGACACCACGTCCAGCGGCGTGGCCTTCAGGCCCACATTGTCCTTGAGCTTGATCAGGCCCAGGGACTGCAGCAGCAGCAGCGCGCGACCGCCATTGGTCGGATCGTTGGGAATGCCGAACTTGGCGCCCGTGGGCAGGTCGGCCAGCTTCTTGATCTTCTTGGAGTAGATGCCGATGGGGAAATTCACCGTATCGGCGACCCAGCTGATCTTGTAGCCACGGTCCTTGACCTGGGCATCCAGATAGGGACGGTGCTGGTAGCTGTTGGCGTCCAGGTCGCCGGCGGACAGCGCGGCATTGGGCTGCACATAGTCGCCGAACTCGACGATCTTGATGTTCAGGCCATTCTTGGCCGCGACCTTCTTGACCACTTCCATGATCTGGGCGTGCGGACCGGCCGTGACCCCCACCTTGATGGTCTTTTCCTGGGCCTGGGCCGCAAAGCCCAGAGTCGCGGCCGCTGCCAGGGCCAGAGTGCTGCGCAACAGCGCGCGCTTGTTCAGCATGAGAAATCCTTGTGCCGGAAATAGAAGTGCCTGTGACTGTAGCGCCTGTTGCCGCCTACGGGACGCTGGCGCTTAGACAGATTGCTCACTTGCAAACTACGGATCGGCAGATGGGCCCGCGCCCGGCCACAAAAAAGCCCGCGACCGGCAGGTGGCGGGCTTGCGGCTGAGGCAGCGGCGATCAGAGATCCGACAGATTGGGGGCCGCCAGCACCTGCTGGGCCACCAGGTCCAGCACCGCATGCGACTGCTCCTGGCGGTCGATCCAGACCTTGGGCGTGAAGCTGCCGCGCAGCGCGATCGCATCGCCTTCGGAGAGGCTGCGCAGCACCGCGCAGGGAGCGGAATCAAAAGCGACGATATTCACAGGAATCGAAGAACCATCTCCCGCATTGGCGCGCATGCGCGCCACCATATAGGGGCGGCGGTTGCGGTCCACGCGGCTTTCGGGAATACCGGTCAGTCGACCGGTGATCAAACCATCCATCATTTGCTGTTGTCTATCCGGAAAAAATAGCGGCCACCCGCGGTCGCGAGTGGCCTTTCAAAAAAATTTTGAACCTGCATTTTAGGGGGCCGGCCCGGTTTGTGCGTTCGGGCCCTGCCTAAATTTTTGGTAATGCGGGGATGCCTCAGCGATGGCTCAGACGGCGCACGGCCCAGTCGCCCAGGCTCTGGATGGCCTGCACGAAAAAGATCAGGATGATGACCACCACCAGCATCACGTCGGGCAGAAAACGCTGATAGCCATAGCGTATGCCCAGGTCGCCGAGGCCGCCGCCGCCGATGGCGCCGGCCATGGCCGAGTAGCCGGTCAGGCTCACGAAGCTGATGGTCAGGCCGGCCACGATGCCGGGCAAGGCCTCGGGCAGCAGCACCTTCCAGACGATCTGGCCCGTGGTCGCGCCCATGGACTGGGCGGCCTCGATCAGGCCGCTGTCCACCTCGCGCAAGGCGGTCTCGACCAGGCGCGCCACGAAGGGCGCGGCGGCGATGGTCAGCGGCACGACGGCGGCCGCCGTGCCGATGGACGAGCCCGTGATCAGGCGCGTGAGCGGGATGATGGCCACCAGCAGGATGATGAAGGGCGTAGAGCGCAGCGCATTGACGATCCAGCCCACGATCTTGTTGGCCGGGCCGTTCTGCAGGATGCCGCCATGGTCGGTGAGGCGCAGAAACACGCCCAGCGGGATGCCGATCAGGCCGCCGATCAGACCCGAGATGCCGACCATGATCAGGGTCTCCCACAGGGAATCCAGCAGCAGCTGGAGCATCATTTCCGAAAAATTCTCAAACATCGCTCTCAATCCTTGCTGGGCACGATCTGCACTTGCACGCCGCTGACACGCAGGTGCTCCACGGCCGCATCAATCTTGGCGGCCTCGCCGCTGGCATAGACGGCCAGCGAACCAAAGGTCTGCTCCTGGATCTCGTCGATCTGGCCATGCAGGATGGACAGGTCCAGACCCAGTTCGCGGATCAGGTGCGACAGAATCGGCTGATAGGCGCTCTCGCCCGCATAGGACAGGCGCAGCAGCTTGCCCTGCTGGCCAGGCTGCAGCTGGATGGCCAGCTGGTTCACGCGCGTCATCACCGAGTCCGGCAGTTGCTGGGGCACGATCTCGTCGATCAGGCTCTTGGTGATGGCTTGCTGCGGGCGGGTGAAGACCTCGATCACCGAACCCAGCTCGGCGATCTCGCCGCCGTCGATCACGGCCACGCGGTCGGCGATCTGCTTGATGACCAGCATCTGGTGGGTGATCAGCACCACGGTCACGCCGAGTTCGCGGTTGACCTTGCGCAGCAGATCCAGGATGGAGCGCGTGGTTTCGGGGTCCAGCGCCGAGGTCGCTTCGTCGCTGAGCAGGACCTTGGGGTTGCTGGCCAGGGCGCGCGCAATGCCCACGCGCTGCTTCTGGCCGCCCGAGATCTGGGCCGGATAGCGGTCGGCCAGATGGTCGAGGCCCACCAGCTCCAGCAAAGGGGTGACGCGCTGGTAAATCTCTTCCTTGGTCACGCCGGCCAGCTCCAGCGGCAGGGCCACGTTGTCGTACACCGTGCGCGAAGACAGCAGATTGAAGTGCTGGAACACCATGCCTATGTCGCGGCGCGCGGCGCGCAGCTCGGCGTCGGACAGCTGCATCAGATCACGGCCGTGGACCACGACCTGGCCGGCCGTGGGTCGGTTGAGCAGGTTCAAGCAGCGCACCAGCGAGCTTTTGCCTGCACCCGAGCGGCCGATGATGCCGAAGACCTCGCCCGAGGCGATTTCCAGATTGATGCCGCGCAGCGCGTGCACCGGCCCCTTGGAGCCTTGGTATGTCAGGGATAGATCCCGAATTTCTATCATGAAAATATGGCGTATCTCGCAGCCGGACTGCTCTGTACGCTCTTGAAAAGTGATTGATCCCGTCCTGCCCGCAGCACCTGTCAGCGTCAGGTCCCGGGCCTCAGTTCTTGTGGCAAGCGGGCAGATCAAGCCATGCCTGCTTTTGGTAGTAACCCTCAATGATGCCTGAGTCTAGGCAAACCTGAAGGCAAACGGGACAAGTGGATTCACGTAGTACTCGGGCAATCCTCGATCCCGCGCGGGTTCCTACCCGCTGGCTTGCACGCTCCCAAGCCCTTAGCATGGACGGCACTGACCCAGGTTTTTGCGCCGCCCATGCCGACCTCCTTCCCGATCCGCGTTGAATGCCCGCCCGGCAGCTGCATCTGCGAGCGCGAGCTGCTGCTGGGCACGCCCCACGCGGACCTGCGCATTCTGATGCTGACGCGCGAGGAGGAAAAAAAGCTGCTCGAGCGCCTGGAGCGCATCAGCAGCCTGCAGGATCTCGAGCATATGCAGCAGCGCATCTACGAGCAGCTCGGCGTGCGCATCCTCATCGCGCCCGGCAGCAACGAGGTGCGCAGCATGCGCGGCATACAGATAGAGCTGCCCGAGATGCCCGGCCTATGCCGCAAGACCCGGCAAAGCATTCCCGCCGCCATCCGCAAGGGACTGGAGCGCAGGCCCGAGATTGCCTGGGCGCTGCTCGATGCCCACGATCTGTTCGGCATGCCCGCCGCCTGAACTCTTTTTTCATAGCATAGAGCGCTTGCTCTTCAAGGCTTGCAGCGGCCTTTGGCAAAAATCACGCCCACGCTGGCCGAGTCCTGCTCCCACGCGCGGCAAGACCCTGGCTCAAGCATCAATATGCTTTTTTATATAATATCAGCCAGCATGATGGAAAACCTCAACACCCCAAGCCACCAGGAGCCCCAGCCCGAGCTGGATCTGCCGACCATGCGCGCCCACGCGGGCACGGCCGTGACCATGCTCAAGCTGCTGGGCAATGAAGACCGCCTGCTGCTGCTGTGCCAGCTCTCGCAGCAGGAGCGCACCGTGGGCGAGCTCGAGCAGCTGACCGGCATCACCCAGCCCACGCTGTCGCAGCAGCTGGGCATTCTGCGCCGCGAAGGCCTGGTCGCCACGCGCCGCGAGGGCAAGTTCATCTGGTACCAGCTGTCCGACGCCCGGGCCCTGCAGCTGATGCAGGCGGTATACCAGCTGTTTTGCGAATCGGCGGAAGTCCAGTAAGCATTCTGTGGACTGAGTCAGAGCGCTCTGACCGGCGAACAGGCGCCGGCCTCGCCGCGGCGCCTCGAGCATGCGGGCCGCGGCTTCGCCCTCAGGAGCGGCTTGCGACGGCCTGCATATCCCGCAGATAGGTGCGCGAGGCCATCCAGAAGCACAGGGCCGAGAGCACGCTCATGCTGGGCATGACCGACAGCGCCGTGGACAGGCCCCAGAGGTCCGAAATCCAGCCGCCCACAAACGGGCCTATGGCCAGGCCGAACAGGTTCTGGAACAGCGCCAGCACCGCACCGCCGGTGGAGCGCAGCGCGGGATGGGTGACGTCCAGCACCGTGCTGGTGACGGCCCCCACGGTGCAGGACATGAGCAGGCTGCCCGCGAGAATCCCGACAAAGCGCGCGGGCTCATCCAGCGGCGCCAGGAACGCATAGCCGAAGACCGCGCAGGTCAGCAGGGTCAGCACGCACATCAGATACAGCTTGTTGACGGCGTTGCGGCGGCTCACCCTGTCCGCCACAAAGCTCCAGAGCACGGCCCCGATGGCGCCGCAAAGCACGGCCACGGCCGCATGCTTGGCCGCTGCCGTGACAGCCATGCCGTAGTAGCGGTTGAAGTAGCTCGGGGTCCAGGCCCAGATGCTGGACATGACGATCATCTGCAGCGAACCCGCGAGGCTCGCCCAGAGCAGGGTCGGGCCGCTGGTCAGCCTGCGGTACAGGCGCAGCGGGCCGCGCGCCGCCTCGGCGCTGGTCCTGGCCGCGAGCTCCAACGGCTTGGTCTTGTAATCGGGCACCAGCACGAACAGCATGGCGATCAACAGCCCGGGCACGCCCACCACGCCAAAGGCCGCGCGCCAGCCCCAGTGGTCCGAGATCACTCCACCCAGCACCACGCCGAGCACCGAGCCCAGAGAGCCCGCGGCAAAAAAAGCGCCCAGCAGGGTCGAGTGCAGGCGCTTGGGAAACAGCGCGTTGACCAGCGCCGCGCCCACCGAACCATAGCCGGTCTCCCCCAGGCCCACCACGGCGCGCGCCGCAAACAGCTGCGAGTAGTTGCGCGTGAACATGCAGGCGATGGTCGCAAAGCTCCAGATCGAGGCCATGAACACCACGCTTTTGACGCGGCCGTAGCGGTCCGCGATCAGGGCCACGGGCAGACTGCCCAGGGCCACGACGATGGAAATGATGGAAACCAGCGCCCCCAGCTGTTTATCGGAAACTCCCCACTCTTCTTTGATATGCGGGAACAGGGAAACAATAATCTGCCTGTCGATATAATCCGACAGCATCAATAAGAACAACATGAAGAAAGCAAACCAGGCTTTCTTTCTGCTAATACCTGTCGGCTCATCCGGGCCGTTGCCGTCCAACGAAAACCTGTCCATCGCTTGTCTCCACATCTATTTATCTGCATCAAATCACAGGCGAATAATAAGAAACAGGCCGGCAGTTTTTTCCCATTGGGCGACATTTTTTTCACTTTCCACGCCACCAAGGGGTAACACCGGAGAAGGAAATCCCCAGCATCAGCTGTCGCCATTTTGCTTGCCGATTTCAATTTACCGCATTCAAATTTCTTCGGCCGAATATATATATATATATATATATATCGAATCGCCATAAAAAATGCCTGCATCGAATTTCTCCGTTGCAGGCATTTTTTGCATTTGAATTTCTATTTATTTCAGATCAGCTGATTCACATGGGCTTGCGCAAGAACCCCTGATTGGCACCGTTGCGGTTGGGCGCAAAACCATTTTTTTGCAGCGTCTCCTCGGCGGTTTCGTAGAACACACCGATCTGCATGATGTCGCGCGCCTGCTGGGCCGTCGCTATGGGGCGGCCGAACTCGCCGGCAATGCGCACCAGCTGCTTGATCTGCTCCACCGAGCTCATCTTGCCCGTGCGCTGCTGGTTCCACAGCACATCCTCGATGCCGCAACGCACGTGCAGGCCCAGCGCAATGCCGATCATGTTGACGGGCAGCACATTGAGCACCGAGCTCTCCACCGTGACCACGGCGCCGTCGGGCACGGCGCGCAGCATATTGGCCAGATTGAAGATATTGGCCTGGTCCATGCCGCCGCTGATGGCCACCCAGTTCATCACCAGCGGGCCCTTGTAGATGCCGCGGCGGATCATGCGCTCTATGGTCTCGAAACTGTTGATGTTGTAGACTTGAAATTCGCTCTGGATACCTGCCGCGGACAGGCGGCGGATATGCTCCTCGACAAAGCTGGGGTTCGAGGGGACGATCATGTCCTTGTAGGTCTTGTGCAGATGCGGGAAGCCGCGCGAGACGCCGCGGAAATCGTCCTCGCCCGCATGCTCGGTCACATTCATCTGCGTGGTGTTCACCGTCACCGTCACCTGGTCGGGCCTGGGCGTGAGTTCGGCCAGCATGTGGCGCGTGTCGTCGGACAGCCACTTGGCCTCGCCGTCCGGACCTTCGGGGGCGAAGCTGATGGAGCCGCCCACCTGGATGATCATCTCGGGCACGCGCTCGCGCACCCCGGCGATCAGCTCGTTGAACTTGGACAGGCGCTTGCTGCCCTTGCCGTCGTCTTCGCGCACATGCAGGTGCAGCACCGTGGCTCCGGCCTCGTAGCAGTCCACGGCCTTCTGTATCTGCTCCTCCATGCTCACCGGAATGTCCTCGGGGAAGTCCGAGGGGATCCAGCCTGGCGCATAGGGTGCGGCGGTGATGATCAGCGGCTGCTGGTTTTCGGGGTACAGGTGGCCGTCAAGAAAGTTCATATTGCATCTCCGGTTTGAACTCGAAACATCGGGGCCTATGCCATCCCCGATTCCTGAGGCCCAGTATCAAATGCGCTGCCACGGAGCACTTTGCATTTCAGGACAGGCTCTTTCTAATACGCGACAACGGGCTCTACACCCGGTTGCAAACCCATGACTGGCGGCCTGCGGCTGACATCCCACTGACCGCGGGTTTTTGCTAGCCGCCGCCAGTCACCAAATGCCAAGTCGCAGGCATGAAGCGTCAAGTGCCGCCGACGGCGGCGTTTCATCATGAACCCGTGCCTTACCACACCCCAGCACAAGCCAAACCGGGGCATGCAGGCGGGACGGGCGGATCGCGTCATCCAGCCTGACCCGCCTGCCCTTTCCCGGCCGGACCGGCCGGTCAGCGGACGGCTCCGGCCAGCATGAAATTCAGAACAGCACAGGAGACATTTATGACAACCGTTGTGAAATTCCACGAAATCGGCGGCCCCGAAGTCATGCGCTTCGAGAAATCCGAAGTCGGCAACCCCGGCCCCGGCCAGGTGCGCCTGCGCCATGTGGCGGTCGGGCTGAACTTTGCCGACACCTACTTTCGCAGCGGCGTCTACCCAGTGCCGCTGCCCAGCGGTCTGGGCAATGAGGCTTCGGGCGTGATCGAGGCCGTGGGCGCCGGTGTCGAACATCTGAAGGTCGGCGACCGCGTCACCTATACCGGCTTTACCAATACCCTGGGCGCCTACAGCACCGAACGCCTGATCGACGCCGGCGTGCTCATCAAGCTGCCCGATGCCATCAGCTGCGAACAGGCCGCCGCCATGACCATGCGCGGCCTCTCGGCTTCCTATCTATGCCGCAAGATCTACCCCTTCCAGCAGGGCGAGACCATTCTGCTGCACGCGGCCGCCGGCGGCGTGGGCCTCATCGTCTCGCAATGGGCCAAGCTGCTGGGCCTGAAGGTGATAGGCACAGTCTCCAGCGAAGCCAAGGCCGAGGTCGCGCGCGCCCATGGCTGCGACGAAATCATCTACTACAGCCGCGAGGATGTCGCTGCGCGCGTGCGCGAACTCACCGACGGCAAGGGCGTGTCCGTGGTCTTTGACAGCGTGGGCAAGGACACTTTCATGGGCTCGCTGGACTCGCTCAAGCGCCGCGGCCTGCTGGTCTGCGTGGGCACGGCCTCCGGCAAGATCCCGCCTATCGATCCGGCCATCCTGGCGCGCAAGGGCTCGGCCTATATCACGCGCCCCGGCCTGGCCGACTACATCGCCGACCCCGCCGAGAAGAAGCAGCTCGTGGACGAGCTCTTCGGCCATGTGGCCGCGGGCCGCATCCGCATCGAGATCAATCAGCGCTACGAGCTCGAAGATGCGGTCCAGGCCCACCGCGATCTCGAGGGACGCAAGACCACGGGCTCCTCCATCTTCGTCATCTGACGGACGCAGCCCCAGGAGCCAAACATGCGAAACATCATGTACAAGCTGCGTACCTGCACCACCGTTCTGTGCCTGGGCCTGGCGACCGCCGCGGCCCAGGCCCAGGAGTGGCCCAGCAAACCCCTGCGCCTGGTGGTCCCGGCCCCTCCCGGAGGCATCTCCGACGGGGTCGCGCGCCTGGTCGCCGACCATCTGCAGACCAATCTGGGCCAGCCCGTCATCGTGGACAACAAGCCCGGCGGCTCGGCCGTGATTGCCGAGCGCGCCGTGATGAATGCGCCCGCGGACTGGCATACCCTGATGGTCGCACCATCCAGCATCTGGACGGACTTTCCGCTCACCGTGAAGACGCCGTTCGATGTCCACAAGACCTTCACCTATGTGGCGGACGTGGCCAGCATGGTCCACATCCTTGTCGCCAACCCCGGCTTTGCGCCGAGCAAGATCCAGGAGGTGCTCGACCATGCGCGCCAAAGCAAGACGGCCATCAATATCGCCAACCTGAGCCCGGGCACGCGCTCGGACCTGCTGGGCGAGCTGCTGAGCGAGAAAAGTGGCCGCAAGATCACCACCGTGCCCTACAAGGGCTCGGCGCCGGCCATGGTCGACCTGCTGGGCAACCAGGTCCAGCTCACCTTCGAGGTGGTCAGCAATGCCGCGCCACTGATCAAGGCCGGCAAGCTCAAGGCCTTGGGCGTGGTCTCGCCCGCCCGCTCGCGCCTGCTGCCCGAGGTCCCGAGCTTTGCGGAACAGAACATGCCCGACTTCGTGATGCCCGACGCCAGCGTGGGCCTGTTCGTGCTCAGCAGCACGCCCCCGGCGCTGGTGCAGCGCGTGCGCCAGGAGATGGAGAAGATCACGCGCTCCGCCAAGTTCCAGGCCCAGCTCAAGGCCCAGGGCTTCGACGCGCCCCAGCCCAGCACCCAGCAGGAGCTGCAGCAAAAGATGCTGGCCACCGTGGAGCAGAACCAGAAGATCCTGAGCAAGCTCAAGCTCGCCGGCAACTGAGAGTCGCGGCCCCAGGCCGTGCAGCCGGCAGCTGTTTTCTTGGTAGTTTCGCGGGCCCATGGCCCGCGTTTTTTATGTGGCGTCGTTCTGGGCCCTGGCGCGGCTGTCCTTGGCGCTGCAGCCGAACTGGCTCTGGTACCAGCGCGAAAAACTGCTGGGCGCAGTAAATCCCAGCAGCTCGGCGACTTCGGTCAGGGAGCGGCTGGTCTCAAACACATAGCGCGCAGCCAACTCCTTGCGGATATCGTTCATCAGCGAGGAAAAGCTCTGCCCCTTCTCCATCAGGCGCCGTTGCACGGTGCGCGGCACCACGCCCAGATGCTCGCTGACTTTTTCTATGCTGCAGCGCCCGCTGGGCATGAGCAGCAAAATGGTGCGCCGCACATCGTCGAGAACGGCCTCGTCGCCAACGGGGGCCACGGAATCCAGCAGCTTTTGCGCATAGCGCACCATGGCCGGATCGGCGAACTCGTTGCGGGTGTCGAGATCCGCCTTGGCGCAGACGATGCAGTTGAACTCGTGGTTGAACTCCACGCGCGGCCCGAACATCTGGTGGTGCATGGCCGGATCGCGGGGCGGCCCATGCTCGAAGCAGACCAGGCGCGGCTGCCAGTCATGGCCTATGAGCTGGCGGATCGCCTCGACCATCACGCCCAGCGCCAGCTCCACGCGCTGGCGCGTGGGCTCGTGGGCGCGGCCGGCCAGCAGCAGCTCGCGTATCACCACGGTATCCGCCTGCTCGTCGACGTCCAGCGTCATCGCGCCGTTGAGCAAGGCCAGATAGCGCACCAGCAGATTCAGCGAATCGCGCAGCGTCTCCTGATCACGGATCAGCAGCCCCACCGGCCCCATATTCGATAGCCGGCGCGAGCGCGCCATGCACAGGGCAAAGCTCTCGTTGCCCGACTGCTCGACCGAGGCCTGCAGCAGACGCCCGACCTTGTCCACCGGAATCATCAGATCGGGCTCGCTCAGCACGCCGGGACTCAGGCCCGCGTCGAGCAGCATGCGCGTGCTGTTCAGGCCCGAAGCGCGCGCCACTTCCGCGTAATTGGTCAAACAGGCTGCGCGGACGAGAGAGGCCATGGTTTCACTTACTTGGCACTAAATGCAAAGCACCAGTCATGTAATGACAAGCGCTGTTTACGGGGTGTTTTCACACTGGATGCATGTCAATTCTATAAGGAGACAAACCGCATGAAGAACGATACGGCCATCGCGCCGGCGCTTGTCCGCTCCAGCTCCTTGACCCGCTCCATGCAGGTCCATCCCCTGAGCTGCTCCATAGGCGCCGAGCTGTCGAATGTCCATCTTGGCGCCGCTGCCGAAGACGACGACCTGCTGGCCGAGATTCGCCGGGCGCTGCTCAAGCACCGCGTGATCTTCTTTCGTGACCAGGACATCAGCCGCGCCGAGCATGTGGCTTTTGCACGCCGCTTCGGCGAGCTCGAAGACCATCCGGTGGTCGGCAGCCACCCCGACCATCCGGGCCTGGTGCAGATCTACAAGACCCCGGACAGCCCCCTGGAGCGCAACGAGAACTCCTGGCACTCCGATGCTACCTGGCGTGAGCAGCCACCCATGGGCTGCGTGCTCCGCTGCGTGGAATGCCCTCCGGTGGGTGGCGACACCATGTGGGTCAATATGGTGATGGCCTACGACAAGCTGCCCGATGACATCAAGGCCAAGATCGAGCCGCTGCGCGCGCGCCACAGCATAGAGTCCAGCTTCGGTGCAGCCATGCCCATCGACAAGCGTCTGGCCCTCAAGGCCAAGTACCCCGATGCCGAGCACCCCGTGGTCCGCATCCACCCCGAGACCGGGGAGAAAATCCTGTTCGTCAACAGCAGCTTCACCACCCATTTCACCAACTACAACACGCCGGCCAATGTGCGCTACGGCCTGGACAAATCGCCGGGCGCCGCGCAGTTGCTCAACTACCTGACCAGCCAGGCCATGATTCCCGAATACCAGGTGCGCTTTCGCTGGCAGAAGAACAGCGTGGCCTTCTGGGACAACCGCTCGACCCAGCACTACGCGGTCATGGACTACGAGCCCTGCCACCGCAGGATGGAGCGCACGGCCATCATCGGCGGTCCCACGGACTGAGCCAGGAGATAGGAAATGACGTTGAATCCCACGATTCTCATCATCCCCGGCCTGCGCGACCATGTTGAGGAGCACTGGCAGACGCTGCTGGCCAAGGAGCTACCCCACTGTGTGACCGTGCCGCCGCTGGAGCAGGACAAGCTCAGCTGCCAGGCCCGCCTGGACGCGATCGACCGGGCACTGGAGGCCGTCTACGGCCCCGTGATCATCGTTGCCCACAGCGCGGGCTGCATGATGGTCGCGCACTGGGCGCTGCGCCGCGCACGCCCCGTACTCGGTGCCCTGCTCGCGGCGCCCGCCGATGTGGAAACCCCCATGCCCGCGGGCTACCCCACCCAGGAAGTACTGTCCGCTCATGGCTGGATGCCGATTCCGCGTCAGCGCCTGCCGTTTCCCAGCATTCTTGCGGCCAGCAGCAACGACCCGCTGACCCCGCTGGAGCGCGCGCGCGGCTTTGCCCGCGACTGGGGCAGCCGGTTAGTGGAACTGGGCCCCGTGGGCCACCTCAACCCGGCCTCGGGCCATGGCGCCTGGCCCATGGCCCAGCAGTTGATCGCCGAGCTGCTCGAGATGGTCGAGACGCCACGGGCCGAGCCAGCCATCCAAGGCTGACAATCGCCGCCCACGATAGAGCGCGCGCACCCGTCCAAAACATAGATATGGGTACGCGCTTTGGGGCCATGTACCCCTTGAAGGAGACAAAAATGAAGGCAACTACACCCGCCTCCCCGATTCCGCGCCGCCACCTGGGCCTGGCCGCCCTGGCCATGGTTGCCAGCACGGCCCTGCCCGCGCTGGCTCAATCCGACTGGCCCAGCAAGCCCATACGCCTGATAGTTACCGGTCCGGCCGGCGGCACGGCCGACACCCTGGCCCGCCTGCTGGCCGAGGGCCTGCAGCAGGAGCTCAAGCAGCCGGTGATCGTGGAATCCAAGGCCGGGGCCTCGGGCGCTTTGGGCATCCACGAACTCAAGGCCAGCGGCAAGAGCGGCTATACCTTTCTCGTGATTCAGGACGGCGCCCTGAGCGAAGCCCCCCTGGCCCAGAAGGTCAGCTACGACCCGTTCAAGGATCTGACGCCGCTGGCGCAGCTCACGCGCACCGGCCTGGTCATGGTGGCCAACCCCGGCCTGCCTTTCCAGAATCTGCAGGAATTCATAGGCTATGCGCGCAAACAGCCCGACGGCGTGGACTTCGCCTCCTATGCCACGGGCTTCAAAGGCCATACCTCGGGCATGCAGCTGGGCCAGCTGGCCAAGATCAATCTGCGCCACGTGGGCTACAAAGGGTCTCCGCCCGCGCTGGTAGACCTGATGGGCGGCCATATACCGGTGATGTTCGACGGCCTCACCACCTCACTGCCCTTGATCCGCAGCGGCAAGATCAGAGCTCTCGCAGCCGTCTCTCCCACGCGCCTGCAAGCCCTGCCCGATGTGCCGACCTTCAAGGAACTCGGCTATCCCCAGCTGTCCAAGTCCGGCTGGTTCGCCGTCTGGTCCCATCCCCAGGCTCCGGCCGCGATCCAGCAAAAGCTGCGCGAGTTGGCGCTCGCGCATTTCCGCAAGCCCGCCGTGCTCAAGCAGCTGGCCACCATAGGCATGGAGCCCGGCCAGCCCGTCACCACGGCGGAAATGATGGCCGACCTCAAGGACGCCAGCCAAAAACAGGCGGCCTTGCTCAAGTCCATAGGCTATACGCCCGAAAACTGAGCCCCGCTCAGACCTAGCCGCGGGCCCTCGCGGCCCGCCCCGACTCGCTCCATCTGCGCGGTGCGCTGAAGCAGCCCGCCCGCGGCTGTGCCGACCTGCGCCCGATTTTCCGCAACCTGCCGGTTTTCCGGCCGGGAGCTCGGCTGCGGCCCAAATTTTTCCGCGCCCTTCGTGCTTGCGGGCGCGGTCCAGGTTCCCCCTCTGTTTCGTTGGTGTTTTATCAGTTCAAGGAGATTGCAATGGGTACGACAAAACTGGCTTTCCATACTCTGGGCACCATGGCCTGCGCGCTAGCCCCTCTAGGCGCCTGGGCCCAGTCCTCGGTACAGATCTACGGCGTGATGGACATGGCCGTCTCTTCCTACAGGGCCGAGGGCGCCGGCTCGCGCCAGATGCTGACCTCCAGCGGCAATCAGGCCAGCCGCCTGGGCTTCAAAGGCCATGAAGAGCTGGGCGGCGGTCTGCGCGCCGGCTTCGACCTGGAGGCCGGCTTGAATGCCGACACCGGCACGGGCCAGGCCAGCAATACCAACAACCAAGCCTCGGGCACCAGCGCCGGCAGCGGCCTGACCTTCAACCGCAAATCCTATGTCTATCTGCAGGACAAGAACTGGGGCGAGCTGCGCCTGGGCCGCGACTACACGCCGGCCTTCTGGAATCTATTTCTCTACGACCCTTTCCGCGTGGGCGTGGGCATGAGCGCCCATGTGCTGCACGGCACGACGGTCACCGCGTTCCGCGCCTCCAACAGCGTCGGCTATTTCTCGCCGGGCTGCTCGGGTCCCGGCTGCCAGGGACTTTTCTTCCAGGCCATGACGGCCTTCGGCGAGAACGCCGCCGGCCCCGAGCGCCAGGACGGCAATGTCTATGGTGCGCGCCTCGGCTATGGCGCAGCGCAATGGGATGCGGCCATCGCCGCCGTGACCACCCGCAACCGCGCCGTGGACGACTACACCCAGATCAACCTCGCGGCTTCCTATCTCTGGGAGGGGCATAAATTCATGGCCCTGGCCGGGGAAAACCGTACCGGCAACCGCCTGGCCGCGCTCGACGGGGCCAACCGCGTGCGCTTCTGGCAGCTGGGCGCCGTCTGGAAAGTCGGCACCGACGCCATCCCCATGAGCTTGATGCGCTTGACCCGCAACGACCACGCGGGCAGCAGCTCGCAGAAATATGCGGTGGGCTATGTCCACAACCTCTCCAAGCGCACCGCGCTCTACGGTACCTATGCCTATGTCGACAACCGCGGCAGCATCAATCTGCCCGTGGCCACGGGTGCATTGAATGGCCCGATTCCCACGGCCGGCGGCAATGCCTCGGGCTTCGACCTGGGCATCCGCCACAGCTTCTGACGCTCAGCTTTTCGAAGCAGGACGCGCTTGCTGGTTGCGCCGCCAACGCGAAAAAGCGCTGAGGCTGCCGAAACCCAGCAGCGGCGCAATATCGGAGAGCTTGCGGTCGCCGTAGCCCATCAGGCGCTGCGCCTGCTCCTGGCGTATGCGGTCCAGCAGCTCGACAAAGCCCGTGCCCTGGGCCGCCAGCCTGCGGTGCACGGTGCGCCGGTCCACGCCCAGATGCAAGGCCACCTGATCGGCACTGCAGCGCCCCGTGGGCAGCAGCGCCGTGATCAGCTGCTCCACCTCGTCGCAGATCGAGAGCTTGCCGCCGCCCAGGTCCTCGTGCACCAGTTGCCGCATCTGCTGGCGCATGCCGGGGTCGGCCGTGTGCAGCGGCAGATCCATATCGGCCGATGACAGCGCGATGCCGTTGTAGTCCTGGGAGAACAGCAGATTGCCGCCCAGTATGCTGCGATGCCAGGCCAGGCTCGCGGGCGGCGGATGCATGAAGCTCAGGCTGCGTGGCTTCCAGTCCGGGCCCAGCGCCAGACACAGGGTGTGGTACAGAGCGCCCAGCGCCAGCTCCACCGACTGGCGGCCCGCACCTACCGAGGGCAGAAACTGCTGCTCTATCACCGCCACGCCGCCGGCCTCATGAATCCGCGTGCTCAGGCTTTCGTTGTGCAGATACAGATAGCTGTTGAGCGTGTCCAGCACCTGGCGCAGCGTGGGCTCGTCGCGCGCCAGCATGCCCACAACGCCAAAGGACGACAGCCGCCGTGTCACCGACAGGCGCAGGCCGAAAGCCTGCTCGCCCGAGCACTCGGCCGACAGCTCCATCAAGCGCATCACCGCGGCCGCGGGAATGCGCAGCTCCGTGGTTTCAAGACTGGTACGCGGCAGGCCCACGGCGGCCAGCATTTCCAGCGGCACCAGGCCCACGCTGGCGGCCAGATCGGCGTAGTGGGCAAGGCTTGCGCTGCGCATCAAAGCGGTCATAAAGGTTTTCCCTGGATGTCCCGGAATGGTAAATCACTGTCCCAAATCGTCAATCAACAAACCAGGAGCACTTCTACATTCCAGCCCTGAGCCACCCACTCCAAGGCTTGAAACCCAGGATTTGAAAGGTCCACCATGAACTTCCTCGACGGCCACCTCGTTGCAGAAAACCAGCAGCCACTGATCATCACCGCCGCACCCTACGCGCCCTCGTGGATGCCCGACGACTTCCCCGGCGAAATCGCCGTGACCATGGAAGACCAGATCCAGAAGGCCGTGGACTGCTACAACGCAGGCGCCCAGGTGCTGCACCTGCATGTGCGCGAACTCGACGGCCGCGGCAGCAAGCGCCTGTCCAAGTTCAACGAGCTGATCGCCGGCGTGCGCGCGCGTGTGCCCGAGATGATCATCCAGGTCGGCGGCTCCATCAGCTTTGCTCCCGAGACCGAGGGCGCGGCCGCCAAGTGGCTGTCCGACGACACCCGCCACATGCTGGCCGAGCTCGACCCCAAGCCCGACCAGGTGACGGTGACCATCAACACCTCGCAGATGAATATCCTCGAGCAGTTCGATGCGCGCGACTACGCTGGCACCTCGATGGAGGACCCGGCCGTCTTCAACGCCTACAAGGAAATGACGGTGCCCGCTCAGCCGGGCTGGGCCGAGGAGCATATCCGCCGCCTGTCTGCGGCCGGCATCCAGAGTGCCTTCCAGTGCTACAACATCAACAGCTTCGAATCGGTGGAGCGCTTGATCCGCCGCGGCATCTACAAAGGCCCGCTGGTCATGAACTGGGTGGCCATAGGCGGTGGCATGGACCAGCCCAGCATCTACAGCCTGGCCAACTTTGTGCGCGCCGTACCCGATGGAGCCATCCTGACCGTGGAGGCCTCGGTGCTCAATGTGCTGCCCATCAATCTCATGGGCATCGCCATGGGCCTGCATGTGCGCTGCGGCACCGAAGACAACCTCTGGAACCAGACCCGCACCAAGAAGATGGGGACGGTGGAGCAGATCGAACAGTTGGTGCGCATCGCCAAGGAGTGCAGCCGCCCCATCGCCACACCCCAGCAGGCGCGCGAGATCTGCCAGATCGGCGTGTTCTACGACAGCGTCGAGGAAACGCTGGAGAAGAACGGCTTTGCACCCAACCGCAACGGTGGCCAGCAAGGCTATCTGCGCAAGGTCGCATAAGCCGCTCCAGGGCCGTGCCGCAGCGTCTGCGTCGGCCTTTTTCAAACCCATATGCGCGAGGTGCTGCCGCACCTTGTTTGATGCCCCTTGCACAGGGGCATTTTTTTGGCCTTTTTACTACCAATAAATGAGCATTTATCGCTGATGACGCTTCGGTGACAGCGCGGTTTACCCCTTGATCGGAATCCCTTAGCTGGCATGGCTTGAGAAATTTATGGCGTGCAAAGCAAAACCATAAATCGCCCGCTCGCAACACTGCAGACCAGAGAGCTGTGCAGCCCTGGCATCGGCTCTCCGCACCGGCCGGCCCGGCATCAGCCGCTGGCGCAGCACCCAACAAGCAGTAAAAAACGGAGACAAGCATGGCCCACCCTAAAGCCTTTTCGATTGCGGCACTCGCCTGCGCCGCTGCCCTGCCCATGCTAGCCCAGGCCAGCGTCACGCTCTATGGCTCGCTGGATAGCGGCCTGCTCAGCATGTCCAACTACAGCGCCGGCACCGGTTATCTGCCCACCACGGCGCAGAACGGCTCGGCCGTCAAGGCCAAGGACGGCGGCCTGGGCGCCAGCCACTGGGGCCTGCGAGGCAGCGAAGACCTGGGCGGCGGCCTGCGCGCCAACTTCCAGCTGCAGGGCAATCTCAACACCACCAACGGCACGACGGGCGGCGCCAACTCCAGCAGCGGCACCTCCTTCTTCAATCAGCTGTCCGTGGTCGGGCTGTCCGGCAGCTTCGGCGAAATCAAGCTCGGCCGCCAGTTCTCGCCCGCGGCCTGGGCCATGCAGTACACCGATGCCCGCGGCCTGCGCTATTTCGGCTCGGCCCTGACCGCCATCGTCGGCATGAACAGCGCCAGCCGCGCCTGGATAGGCAACAACTCCAACGTCGCCTTCGGCACGATCTACGACGACAACACCATTGTCTACACCACGCCCACCTGGAATCACCTCAAGCTGGACTTTGCCTACTCGTTTGGCGAAAGCGGCGGCAAGGCCAATTCTCAGCAATCGGTCACGGCCCTGTATCACAACGGCGGGCTCAAGCTCTCCGCGCTCTACTACAACGGCTACGGCAACAACCTCGCCAATGCCACGGCGATCTATGCCGCGGCCCTGGGCAACGCCGGTGCCGGCGCGGCCGCCGCGCGCGCCGCGGGCTTCTCGGAAACGGCCAACACCAACCGCCTGTATTCCGTGGGCGCGCTCTACACCCTGGGCGACTACACCATCGCCGGCCAGTACTATGCGGCGCGCAACCCCGACCATGTGATCGTGCCCGGCGGCTCAGACAGCCTGGACATGTGGAATATCGGCGCCGGCTGGCGTCCCGCGCCCTACCTCAACCTCACCACGGCCTACTATCACATCAAGGACAACAAGAATGCGGGCAGCAAGTCCACGCAGTTTGTGCTGGGCCTGGAATATCTGCTGTCCAAGCGCACCTGGGCCTATGTGCAAGGCGCTTATGTGAGCAACAACGGCGCCAATATGGCGCTGAGCCCCATGTACGCGAGCCCCGTGGCCGCAGACAAGAACGTGCGGGCCTTCATGGTGGGCCTGCGGCATAGCTTCTGAAGCGGGATTTGAAATACGAAAACGGCGGCGATCTCGCGGCCGTTTTGTCAAAAGCAGGCATCGCCACTGGCGCACCAGACTGGCGAGCGAGGGCGGGTTGAAAATCTATTCGGGTCGAGCAGGAAGGCCTCGCCCTACCGCCGCAGGCATGGCGCGAACCTCCTCCGAAGCTTGTCTACACATCGCCTCCACCTGTTCCCCTGCGGTGCCGTCGATCAGACTATGTCTGGAACTGATTGCTCAGGCAAAGCTCGCCAGAGCGTGGCTGATCGAGGACAAGCGCATTCCGGCACACCGGCGGGCCCATAGCGAGCATGCAGGGACTGCCGCCCGATGCTCCGTCGGCTCGTTCAGCAAAACGATGTTTCCGGCACTGCGTATCGACTTCGTGGTGCTTCCGCGAAGCGTTATTAGCCAGACCCAGGGCGCATCGCATGAGCTGCTGCGCGAAGGCAGTTGGCTCGAGCAGCTGGCGCTCGCGGATTTCATGGAGAGTGGGGAGTTCGAACGACATCTCGGTCGTATGCGACGCCTCTACCGCGTACGCCACCATGTGTTGCGCGACGCCCTGAAGAGGCATTTTTCAGCACAGACAGGCTGGCATCGCTTCAGGCAAGGGCTCTCAGGCGTTTGTCCAGTTCGGCTGCGCTTCCGACAGACCCGCCTTCGCCAACCCTTGGCAGCCACTCACGAAAGAAAGCGGCTGAGGACTCCTGGACAGGGACCTGTCGCACCGCTATTGCTCTGCAGCAGCTTGTCATCAAATCGCCATACATCGTTAGTAACATTTGTTCACAATGATTCCCTTGGCGATGCTGCATGCCTGAAATCCCCGAGTATCTGAGCGACTTCCGGCCACGTTTTCGCCCACCCAGTGCTGCCGACCTGTGCACCGAGGTTCCGTGCATGACGACTGACGACACGAACGAGCAGGTCATGGAGGTTTTCAACCGCCACCGTGACCTCGTCAGTCTTCCTGTGGTGGAAGGGAGGCAGCCTATTGGGCTCATTAATCGGAGCATCTTCCTGTCTCAGATGAGCAAGCAGTTCCGCATGGAACTCTACGGCCGCAAGAGCTGCATCGCGTTCATGGACAAGGAGCCGCTGATAGTGGACTCAGCTCTGGACATCGAGGCGCTGACCTTCAAGACCGTGGAATATGGCGAGAAGGCGCTGTCCGACGGTTTCATCATTACCCGCGATGGGGCATTTGCCGGGACAGGCAACGGGCTGCAACTCATGCGAGTGGTCGCGGACATGCAGGCTTCGCGCAATCGCCAGATCATGCACAGCATCGAGTACGCCAGCGTGATTCAGCAATCGACGCTTCGCAGCTCCCTGGATGCGCTCGCTCGAGCCTGTCCGCAAGCCCATCTGGTGTGGGAGCCGCGCGATATTGTGGGCGGCGATTTCTATCAGTTCAGCACGGGCTCTGACGGCTGGTTTGCGACCGTGGCCGACTGCACGGGGCATGGAGTGCCGGGGGCTTTCATGACGCTGATCGCCTCAACCAGCCTCAATCAGGCGATAGAGCATCACGGGCCACGCGACCCGGCCAAGCTGCTGGGCCATGTCAATCGCAGCATCAAGCAGATGCTGGGTCAGGTGAACGGCCAGGATGGAACGCCGGGCTCCGACGATGGCATGGATGCGGCTTGCTTCTGGTTCGAGCCGGCAAACGGGCGCTTGACCTTTGCGGGTGCAAGGCTGTCGATGTTCTTGCTGCGCCCCGGAGCGGACACCGTGGAGGTACTGGAGGGCCAGCGCAAAGGAGTCGGCTATGTCGACAGCGAGATCGACTTCGCCTGGTGCAATCAGGAAGTCAGTCTTCCCGGTGACACCTTGGTCTTCGTGAGCACCGATGGACTGATTGACCAGATCGGAGGTCCGCGTGGCATTGCTCTTGGCAAGCGCCGGGTACGGGAGTCACTGGTCGAGAACCGGGAGAAATCTCCTTCAGAGATCAATTTGGCGCTGCTCGAGACTCTTCGCGCCTGGCAAGGTGAACACCACCGCCGTGACGACCTGACATTCTTTTGCTTTCGCACCTAGCCTCCAGGCCCATATATGCCTTCCCCCCTGATTGCCGAGAAGTACGGCTCCTTCTTCAATTTGGCACGCCAGCACCAAGTCATCTTCTACTACGTCGGCTACTTCTCGCAGCACATCGTTGCGGCAATGGCCGATGCGGTGAAGTTGCAGCTTGAAGTCGCTGGGGTTGCGGCCCCAACTCGGCGCAAGCTGTTTTCCTCGTTCGTGGAGATGGCGCAGAACATCATTCATTACTCTGCTGATTCGCTGACCCCATCCAGTCTGGACAACGGGGAGCTGCGTCACGGATCGGTTTGCATTCGCCGGGAAGACGACGGCAGTTTCTTGCTGCTTTGTGCAAACCCCGTAGAGCCGCCAATGGCCGAAGAGCTTCGAGTGAAACTGAACGCGCTGCGGAACATGACACTTGAAGAGATCAAGCAAGCCTATAGACAGACGCTTCGCGAGGAGACGCCGGAAGGAAGCAAAGGTGCGGGCATGGGTTTCCTGACCGTTGCCCGGGATGCCAGGGAGCCGTTGGAGTTTGATTTCGACGCCGAGTCCGGTGACTCGCCGGTCTTCTACTTGAAGGCGGCCATATAGGCACAGCGAGACCGTCAACGAATAAAGAAAACCGATGGAAAACCTCTACATTGCCCCGACGCCCAGCTCGCCCGAGGTGGATTTTAGTTTTGACGCGCATACCTTGAGCGTGCGTGGCGAGTCCTACCCAGAAAATGCCGCAGCTTTCTACAGCGACATCATTTCGCGGCTTAAGGACTATCTGTCCGTCCAGACGGATACCAAGATTGAAGTGAATATCGCGCTGGCATATTTCAACAGCTCCAGCACCAAGATGCTCTTCAATTTGATAGAAGCCCTGAGCAATTCCGCAGAGGCCGGTAATCGCGTGGTGCTCAATTGGTATCACGATGAAGAAGACGACACCATTCTTGAGTTCGGGCAGGAGCTGAGCGAGGATTTCCCCGCTCTCGAGTTCGTGACCCATCCAGTCGGAGCAGCCTGAATGGACAGCCCTGGCGTAGCGGCGTCGCCAGATCTCTTTGAGGCAGAGAATCAGGCGCTGTTGACCGCGCGAGCGGCGCATGCTGGCTGTGCTTGCTCCGCTCCATCTCAATGCCGGCAGGCACTGGGCGACCTGCTCCTCGCATACGAAAGGCTGCTGCGCGAAACGCGCCGGCTGGTGCGCCGCAGCGATCGGGCGGAACTGGAGATGAACCAGCTGAATGCTCGACTGCAGGATCTGGCGGCGGAGCTTGAACATCGGGCCACTCACGACACTCTTACGGGCGTCTTGAACAGAGCTGCCGTGATTGATTTGGTGAACCGCCACTTCGCGCATGATGACCTCTCGCTGATCGTGCTGGATATCGACCACTTCAAGAGGATCAACGACAGTTTTGGCCACCCCATGGGGGACAAGGTCATCCTCGGCGTCGTTGCCTGTCTTCAGGCAGTGGTGCCTGCCACGGCACACATAGGCCGGGTCGGGGGTGAAGAGTTCACCGTTGTCTTGCCCCGCCAAAGTGGGCCCGCTTCCGAGAGGCTCGCACAAGGCCTTCGGCGCGCGATTGAAAGCTACGAATTCGATCTGCCCGATGGAAGTGGCGTCACTGCCAGCTTTGGCGTGAGCTGGGCGCTTCCGGGCGGCGATTTCGACAACGCATATGGGCTCGCGGATGAAGCCCTCTATGTCGCAAAGCGTGGCGGACGCAACCGGGTCTGCCTTGCTGCGTGTTCCTTGCCGTCTCTCGAACATGAGGTCTGAGTCGGCACCAAGGGGGCAGCACTCAAGCTTGGCCACCATCGACGCAACGCGAAGCGTAGATCCGGGCAGCGGGCCCCGGTGGCGCATCCTCGTCGTAGACAGGGATCCCGAGGTTCACTCGGCAACCCGTGCTGCCCTGAATGCTCAAACGCTGTTTGAGCGCCCTCTGCTGTTCATGCATGCGTTTTCCGTCGACGAGGCAAGATCACTGCTTCTGCTCGAAAACGACCTGGCCGTGGTCATACTCGATCCAGCCATGGAGCGCTCCAGCGCGGGACTCGATCTGGTGGATTTCATCCGCCGCTCAGCGGCTCTGCGGAATACCCGCATCGTTCTTCTCACCGGGCAGCCGGAACAGGAGCCAGGTCTTGAGGCACTGCTTAGCTATGACATCAATGACTGCAGAACGAAGGCGGAACTGACTGCGGATCGGCTGCGCGTCATCGTCGCCACCGCAGTTCGTTCCTACAAGCAGCTCTGCGCGGCGGATACGAGCCGAGGCGGTCTGGAGCATGTTCTGCGATCCAGTGCCTCTCTTCTTGAGACCAAAGACTCCTACGAGTTCGCATCGGGCGTATTGACACAGCTCGCGGCTTTATTGAAGGTCGCGCAAACAGGCCTGGTCTGCGCCCAGGAGCCGGCCAATCCTGAGGGCTACTTCGTACAGGCGGCAACTGGCCGCTTCTCAGAGCTGATCGGGCTCCCGCTGCAGTTGCTGCCGCCGACGCCGGAACTGGGCCTGCTGAGGAAATCCGTGGCAGGTCGATGCAATGTCTACGGCGACACTGGCGGACTGGCGCTGCATATCGGTCACCAAGATGGACAAGACTTCGTGGTGTTTATCGATGTGCCCAAGCAACACGCTGTACTGCATCCGCAGTTGCTGGATGTCTTCTGTGCCAACTTGAACACGTTGCTGCATAACCGCGGTTTGCTCGGGCGCTTGAAAGAGAGCGCATACCATGACCCTCTGGTGAACCTCCCCAATCGTGCGCATTTCGTCGAGGCGGTCGATGAATGCGCAAAGCGCGGGATGACCGACTACATCCTGGCTTTGATCGACATTGACGATTTCAGTGCTACGAACGATCTGATGGGCCATCTGTTTGGGGATCGTCTTTTGGAACGTGTCGCTCGCTGTCTCGAAGATGCGCTCCCAGGCGATGTGCTGTTGGCCCGGCTGGGCGCAGATACCTTCGGGGTACTGGGCCCCATTCGACAGGTACAACCAAGAGGTCTTTTGGAGTGCGTGCGCCAACCGCTGAGTATCGATGGGGGCCCGTACAAGGTCTCGCTCACCTGTGGCTATGTACTTCTGCCCAGAGAATTTCGGGCAGGGGCAGACCTGGTCAAGGATGCAACGATCGCACTGAAACGCGCAAAACGAGACCACCGTGGTCAAGACCTGCAGTACTCCGAGCAAATGGGCGCCGAGGCGCGGTCTCGTGCGCTGCTGCTGTCCGAACTGAGGGAGGCGATCGAGAACAGGGAGTTGTTTCTTGTGTACCAGCCTCAGATCAATCTCGCAACCAATGGCCTTGTCGGAATCGAGGCGCTTCTTCGCTGGCGCACGGAAGACGGCCGATTCGTGCCACCCGACAAATTCATTCCCGTCGCAGAGCACTCCGGTCTCATTGTTGCCCTGGGTCAATGGGTGCTCATGGCCGCATGCGCAACGATGCGCGAATTGCTGGATGCAGGAGCTGCACCGCAGCGCATAGCCGTCAATGTCTCCACGGTGCAGCTTCAGGATCCAGGATTCCTCGAGATGGTCTGCGACGCACTAGCCAGCAGCGGCTTGCGCGGAGATCACCTTGAGTTGGAGATCACCGAATCAGTGGCGGCACTCCCCACGGAATTGTTGAAATCAACGCTTTCAGCGATGAGGGCAAAAGGCGTCTCGATCGCCATCGATGATTTCGGCACGGGGTACTCCTCGTTGAGCTATCTGGAGCAGCTTCCCCTCGACCGCATCAAGATCGACCGCTCCTTTGTGCGTCAGCTCAGCGAGCCAGACGGAGCTCGTATTGCGGAAATGGTGGTGCAGCTGGGCCGAAAGCTCGGTCTTAGCGTACTTGCGGAAGGGATCGAGGACGCCGCTGTGTGCAAAGCACTGCTGGCCATGGATTGCCATGAAGGACAGGGCTATCACATCGCCAGGCCCATGGACAAGAAAGCTCTGGTGACCTGGCTTCAAACGTACTGCCCCAATGCAAAAGCCGAAAGCCCTGCCCAAACGGCCGCGCCGCCGAACGAACGTTCTTCTGATTCACAAGGCGCTCCAGCGTTCAGAACGGAGGAGTCGGCAGCGGCCGTCCTCTATGCACTCAACAATCCTTCAAAGCACGGTGCACGAGAGCGAGATCGGCATACCTGCGCGTGAGCCTGGCGTTTTCCTCCTTCAACTGCCTGAATCGATCCGTCTTTGCCATCATGGAAGGCTCAAGTCCATACCGAGCATCCTGGCAAGGCCGAAGGTGAAGAGCAACACACCCAGGAGCGCCAGCATGAAGGCGGCAACCACCTTGCCGCCCGTGCGCAGTAGTGCGCCCTTAGTCATCCCCTTCTTCTTGCCCTGGTCGTAATGCCACTTGATGGCGAAGAACATGCACGTGCCGAAGATGAGAACCTTGAACGTAACGAAGACTACAGGGACCCAATCGATCATTTTGAAAATTTCCAGCCTATGACTTGACACTGTCTATCGTAAGGAACACCACCTCCCGGTCGAGAGAGGCGAAAACGTCAGCGGCGGCCATACAAGGATGGTGTTGCCACACGCTCCAAGGCATATTACTTAAAAGCAATTTCCATACATTGAGACAAAAAGACAAAATGTCCTCATATGAAAGCCATACAAGATGACAGTTTGCCAGTTTGGTTGCCACGATTGTCCGTGCATGGCGGGCCACGGTTTTTGCAGATCGCGGATGCCTTGCAGGCGGCGATGGCAGACGGATCTTTGACCCCGGGTGACCGTCTACCTCCGCAGCGCCGGTTGGCAGCACAGCTGGGCGTCGACCTGACGACGGTCACGCGTGCATATGACGAAGCCAGGCGCCGCCACTTGTTGGAGGGGCGCGGCGCTCGAGGCACTTATGTCGCGGCGCCGAAAGTTGAACTGAGCGCTATCCTCGATCTGAGCATGAATACCCCACCACCGCCGGATGGCGTGGACTTCGACGACATGTTGAAACAAGGTTTGTCTCAAGTATTGATGAGGGCAGATACTGCATTGCTGATGACTTACCACTTGGGCGGGGGAAGCGACTCCGACCGCAAGGCTGGAGCCCAATGGCTAGCACCGATGTTTGGACCGCTGGATTCTCGGCAGGTGGTTGTCTGTCCTGGCGCGCAAGCGGCGATCGCCGCATTGATTCTTGCGCTGACGGAGCCTGGCGATGTGATCCTGGCAGAGCCGACGAGTTATCCCGGCCTGCGTGCCGCAGCGACCCAGTTCGGCCGGCGCATCATTGCGGTGGAAGCGGACCAGTACGGGATGGTGCCTGAGAGGCTTGAGCAAGCGTGCCGCCAGCACCAGCCTCGGCTGGTCTACCTTAATCCGACATTGCAGAACCCAACCGCCATCACCATTCCGGAACGTCGGCGCAAGGAGCTCGCCAACACCGCCAAGCGCTGCAATGTACGCATCGTCGAGGACGATCCCTACTGGCTGCTTGCCGATGCCCCGCCACCACCAATTGCCACGTTTGCCCCGGAACAGGTGTGCTACATCTCAACCCTGTCGAAATGCCTGACGCCCGGCCTGCGTGTCGCCTTCGTGCTCATCCGGGACCCGCACGAATGCGAACGCTTCCTGGCCGCGCTCAGATCATTTGCACTAATGGTCGCTCCGCTGACGGCCGCGCTGGCCACGCAGTGGATTCTCGACGGTTCGGCCGACGGATTGCTGGAAGGCGTACGCAAGGAGGCGCGTCTGCGCCACCGGATGGCTCGGGATCTTCTAGCGGGGAGGTACAGCGGCGCTGGAGACGGCCTGCATGCATGGCTCGAGTTGCCGGGGTATTGGAGCTCTGCACAGCTTGAGCGTGCAGCCGACAGCGAGGGCATCGCCGTCACGCTGGCGGAAGCATTCGCAACTGACGCAACCAGCAGCGGATCCGTGAATGCCATTCGCATCTCCTTGGGCAGCATCAAGGACCGTGGACGCTTACAGGCGGGTCTTCAACGGCTGTCCCATCTGCTTGCAAGGCGGCCCGAGTCGTTCAGCGCGGCTGTGGTTTAGCTGCCCAGGAAACACGGAGCATCCTTCAGGAGTTCTCTCAATACGGTCGCATGGGTTTGCTGCCTCGGTGTTTATGTATCGTGAGATCACGCGCGAAAGTGAACAGACTGAAAGAAAGCTACGTGAGCCGTGCTGGCCAACATCAGCTTCGGGTTGTGGATTCAACCGGTCGATGCAACGCACTCGTCAAACATCTCAGCCGGGGTTCTGTAGCCCAAGGTCTTCCT